>CAZXOY010000038.1:17729-19368 GCA_964642655.1 uncultured bacterium | reverse complement strand
CACGATGGGGAACCAGGCCCCGGTCACTCGCTTGGCGCTCAGTGTGAACAAGGTGGTGAGACTGCACAACTAGCGCTAGGATAAGTAAGTTTTATTTTCACCTGGTTCATCTGGAGTTCTACTTGCGCCAGTCCTGACCCTGAGCAGAGAGGATAAAACGAGGCCGATTCCAGAAAGAGCCGAAGCGAAAAGGAATACACTTCGAATGCCCAATACCCCACCCAGAGCGCCCCCCAACGCAGGCGACAGTGCCGCTGCTCCTTCACGAACAATGGAGACCGATGCTAACAATCGCGAAAGCTGTCCAGCCGCCGTGTTGGTTTGCAGAAACGTGGTGAACCCTAGGCTGTAAAGCTCGTTTCCTACCCCATTGATGAAGGCGATTGCAATGGCCAGGGCTTCGTTTTGAGCCAGGTACCATGAAATATCGGCTGCGGCGATGATGCCGAGTCCAAGCATGGTCAGTTTTTGGGGGAGAATTGCGAGAGGCCTGGCCATTAACACGCCCGAGGTTATGAGAAACCCCGCCCCGGTTAGAGAAGTGATGTAGCCGAAGGTTTTGGTGTCTCCAATTGTAAGAGCAAAGGCGGGCATGATCGTATTTATTGCGCCGCCACCAAGCATAAGGAAGAGAACAACGAGGATCGCATAACGAGCGAAGGGTACAGCCCTGAGGACTTCGAATAACTGCCTGATTTGCCCACTGATTTCTGTCACTAACTGGCCACCGACGTCTCCATTCGTACTTTGCAGTCCCTTCTCGGCCGAGGTCAGCTGCGCCAGAATAGGGAGAATGAGAAGGCCGGACAGGGCGTAACTGACTAAATCAACGATCAAAGCCTGCGAAAAGTTCAGGTAGGATAGAAGAATGCCGGACGCGGCTGGCGCGGCTATGGTTAACAGATTGGATGTCGTGGAGAAAGCGGCATTGGCACGCATTAACGCCTTTCCTGAAAATATCCGAGGCAACAAAGTGGAGACCCCTATTCCGGCAATGACGTCGACTGCCCGTAGAAGGGGGAAAGCGGCGAAAAGAGACAGGATCATCCAACGATGATTGCGAGTTGATACAGCGATCGCCAGCGGCAATAGCACGACGACAGACTGTAAGAATCTACCCTGATACAGCAAACGCGTGACGCCCGCACGTTCAAGAACGTAACTCGCGAAGGGCGCGACAACCATGGTGGTCGCTGACTGTATTGTGAAAAAGAGCCCCAACAAAAAGGCGGATTCGCTCAGTGTATAGATTGTAGTGACGATAAAAATAAAGATGAGCCAATCGCCAAATTCTGAAATGGCCTTTGCGATGAGCAGCGAGGCAAGAAGAGATCGAAAAGATCTATCCATTGCTCGTGTACTCCCTGGCGTCCATCTTCCCACGAAGTCGACAAACCTTCACCGTAGCCTTTTGCGATACAAAAACGACTTAGCGCCGAAATCGAGCCGAATGACTGCATGCAACAACCCCCTGTGCATACCTCCGGGCCAGCTAAACGAACCTAAGAGCAGCAACCTATTTGTATTGCTCCCTGAGCCTACATACCCAAGCCAAAGCGACAGGGCGCCGAGGATCATCGCGGGCTAAGATATTGAGAGCATCCTTCCAAGCTTCCAGGTCGTCTTCGAGCTTTTGCGC
>CAZXOY010000038.1:16247-17629 GCA_964642655.1 uncultured bacterium | reverse complement strand
GCTTCCCTCAGGCGCCCTTCGGCGAGCAGCCTCCTGAGCTCTAGAAAATCTGCATCAGGGGGGTTGAGCAATCGGTACGGCCTGCTGGCGATCTCGAACCCGACTTCCCGTAGGCGGGATACTTCGACCTTGGCTGCCTCGACGTTGGGTCTTCCGTACAACGCTTTCGCGAGCTTTTGGCCAGAAAGACCCTCTGGATGTGAAAGGAGTAGCACAAGAGTTTCAAGGCTTCGTTTTCTCATGCGGGGAAATCCTACGAGGCGGCCATCCCCCAAAGCCTGCAAGTAAGGTCTCTGCCAAAACACCCCCTCAGGGGCGAAGAGGACTCGGGCTTCCCGCCGCAAAGAGTCTGCAATGAGCCTGAATGGCCCCAACAGGGGTTGTCCTGAGAAGGAGGCCAAGTGCACCTCTGCTCTGAACGCTTCCTCCATCGTGTTCTCGCGTAGAATGGGGAGCGCTTTCTCTAAAGCGACGATGCCCTCTGGCTGGGGAAACCGGAGCAACCCCTCCGCAAGATCCAGCAACGCTGCAGTGAGGCCATCAGGCTTGGCTGCTGCTTGTGCGGCTCTCAGGAGGCGCCAGCCCAGCTCTGGGTTCTCTTTTTTCAACGCGAGAATGATCGCGGGCAAATCAAAAGCCAGCTTATCGCCAGGAACGAGTGTTGCCCACGATGCAACGTGCGTTTCGACGGGTTTCCCGGCGGCGCTCGCCAGCTGCACTTGCAACCACGACGCGTAAAGCCTTGGACCAAGCGCCTTATGATTTACGTACGGCAAAACCTCCTGAGCCAGGTCCTCGAGGGGTGTTTCACCCACGAACAAGTCCAGGGCGATCTCTTCCAGCTGATAGTAAGGTGACGTTCCGCGAAGGGCGGCTAGACTGGCCCAACGGTAAGCTTCGGGAAAACGTCCGAGCCGCCTGAGTACGCGGGCCAGGGCATAAGCAACCCGGCCTTCTCCCTCATGGTCGCCCGAATAAGCCTCGAAGGCTCCGCGGAGAGCACTCAGGCCTTCTTCGGGCGGAAGGGCGAGGCCAAGATGATACAGCGTCAGACTCGTTCTCGCCTTGTTGGCGGCCTCAACGGCAAGTGACCGGTAAGCTTTCGTGTCTCCAAGCCGCCAGCGTACGAAACCTAGAAGAGCCAGCCTCTCCGCCTCGAGCTTGGAATCCTTAGGCCTCCACTTCAGTAGAAGCTGCTCTGCTTCGCGATCCTTCCCTTCCTCAATGAACCTCGACGCGATGGCTATCGGTTGATTGCCCCGCCCTGCTCCCGGTTTCCCGAGCTGACGCTTCACAGCTTCAAGCCTAAAGGAGCTACTGGGACCACCGCGCTGATCTTTTCACCGCACTCATCGAAGCCCCATTCTTTACAGCCGCCCATA
>CAZXOY010000038.1:0-16147 GCA_964642655.1 uncultured bacterium | reverse complement strand
CCGTGCCGGTCGGTCTCTGAGGGGCAGAATGATAGGCACCTTTGTCGAACGCCTTTTGGTTGCATGAACGGGAAAGCGGGCGGGGGTTCCCGCCCGCTTTCTGATCCCTCCGTGGTTAAGTAACGCTTAGCCGACGTAGGTCAGCCAGTGTTCGTACTCCGGACGCTTGCCGGTGACGGCCTCGAGGTAGACCTCCCGCAGCCGCATGGTGATCTCGCCGGCCTCACCCTTGCCGATGGGCCGCCAATCGATTTGGGAAACCGGGGTGACCTCGGCCGCGGTTCCGGTCATGAAGACCTCGTCGGCGGCGTAGAGAAGATCGCGGGTGACCCGGTGGGCGACTTCGACGGTGTAGCCGAGGTCCCTGGCGATCCGGATCACCGAGTCGCGGGTGATGCCGGGGAGGGTTACCGAGCTCTCGACCGCGTAGATGACCCCGTCCTTGACGAAGAAGAGGTTTTCGCCAGACCCCTCGGCGACGTAGCCCTGGGTATCGAGCAAAATGGCCTCGTCGGCGCCCGATTTAAGGGCTTCCATCTTGGCCAGGGCGGAGTTGACGTAGTTGCCCCCCACCTTGGCCTTGCCCGGCATGACATCCCCGGGGAAGCGGCGCCAGGAGCTGGTGATGAGCCTCGCGCCCTTGCGAATCGCCTCGTCGCCCAGGTAGGCGCCCCACTCCCAGGTGGCGATCATGACCTCGCCCGGGTTGTTGGGGAGCGGGTTGACGCCCAGGGTACGGTCGCCCAGCCACACGAGCGGCCGGATGTAGCAGGAGCGGCGCGCGTTGGCGCGGACGGTTTCGACGATGGCCGATTCAATTTCCTCGGGTGCGTAAGGGATTTCGATGAACAGCGTTTTCGCCGAATCGAACAGGCGCTTGACGTGCTCTTTGAGGCGGAAGATGGCCGCGCCCCTTTCAGTCTCGTAGGCGCGGATGCCCTCGAAGACGCTGGTCCCATAGTGGAGCGAATGGGAGAGCACGCTCACGCGGGCTTCTTCTTGGGGGACGAGTTTGCCGTTCAGCCAGATCAGGCCCGCTTGGATTTTGCTATCACCGCTCGCCATGTTCCTATTATGCCCTTATCCACTTGGCGGCATCATCCCCTGCCACCGAGGTGACGGCGCAGGAGGCTGGCCAGGGGTTGGGGCAGCCGCTCCAGGTCGTCCGGGCGGGGTTCCCTGCCGGTCTCGAGCCGGAGCCAGGCCTGGGTGAGTTCGAAGAGGTGGGGGATGTAGGCCGGGGTGCTGGTGGCTTCGGGGAGCAGGGCCTCAATCTGCTCCCAGAGCCTTTGCCGGGCCAGGTAACGGGCTGATGCGGCCAGATCGCCCTCGAGGCGCGGCGGTTGATTTCGCTGGAGCCTTTTCGCCTCGATCCGCACCACCGGGAGTTCGAGCCGCTGGGTGCAGCTCGGGCAGACTTTGCCTTCCTCTTCGGTTGGCGCTTCGCACACCGGGCAGCGAGGGGAAGATTCCCATAGCGCGGCCAGGGCCAGGCCGGCGCGCCTCGCGGCGGGCTTGAGCTCGTCCGGAAGGGGGGCGATGAGTTGTTCGAGGCGTCGTTTGGATGTTGCCGAGAGGGACGGTTTTTGCTTTGCGGCCGGGGGTTTGGCTTTTTGTTTTTCGAGTTGCGCCACCGCGCCGGTGACAAAGCGGAGTTCGGTGACCTGGTTGCTGCCGAGTTGGTGGGCGTAACGTTCGAGGAGGACCGCGCGCTGGTATGAGAGCTGATGGGCGAGCACGTGATCGGTGACCCGAACCCAGAGGGTGCCCCGTTCGAAGCGGTAAGGCTCGGTCATGCGGGCGAGCTCGGGGCCCACAATCTTGGGCCAGAGGGAGAGAATGCGGCCCTTTTTGAGCCCCCGGGCCAGCGACCGTTTTTTGAGGACGGTGCTCACGATCTCGCCGATGGCGGCGGGGCGGCCGTTACGCACCGGCCGTCACCTCCCATACGCCGGCCACGAGCTCGATGGTGTGGCCGATGCCGTCGGGGACCTCGGTCCCGGTGATCACGGCCTGGGGCAGCGAGCGGACATAACGAATGAGGGCGTCCTGGCGGTGGCGGTCGAGCTCCGCAACCACGTCGTCGAGGAGCAAAACCGGCGCTTCCCCGTGGTGTTCGGCGAGCAGCCGGTGCTCGGCGATCCTGAGCACCAGGGCCAGCGTCCGGGCTTCGCCGCGACTCGCGAAGTGGGTTGCGTCGCGATCGTCGAGGGTGATGCGCAGGTCGTCGCGGTGGGGGCCGCTCAGCGTGACGCCGCGGGCGCGTTCCTCGTCGAGGCGGGAGGTGAGCGCCGAGGCCAGGGTTTCGGGCGATGCGGTCTCGGCGAGGGAGAGGTTGAGCGTCCCGGGGGCGAATTGGCGGTGGGCCGCCTGGGCCAAAGGTGCGAGTTTTTTGAGCAGCCGGCGGCGCAGGGTGATGATCTCGGCTCCGTAGGAAGCGAGGCGATCGTTCCAGGGTGCGAGGTCCATGTTGCCGAGCTTGAGCGCCGCGTTCCGCTGTCTGAGTGCGCGTTCGTAGGCGCTCGTGAGTGCGCGGTAGCGGGGCGAGAAACGCGCGATGAGCTGGTCCAGGAAGCGGCGGCGCTCGGAAGGGCCGCCCTTGACGATGAAGAGGTCCTCGGGGCGGAGCCAGACCGCGCCGGGATAAGCGGCGAGTTCTTTGAAGCTCGCCGCGGCCCCGTTGATCCACAGGCTTCGCCCTTCGCCAAGGCGTTGTTCGATGGTGAGGTGGTCGAGTTCGCCCTCGATTTCGATCCAGAGCCACGCCTCCCTGGCACCAAAGGCGATGCACTCGCTGGCGCTCCCCCTAAGCTCGCCGCCGGAGGCCAGGTAGAGGGCCTCGAGCAGGCTGGTCTTTCCCGAGGCGTTCGGCCCCACGATCGCGGTGAGCCCGGGAGGGAGGCGAAGCTCCGGGCTCTGGAGGTTCCGGAAGTGCCTTTGCCTAAATCTCAAAAAGCGCATCAGCGGCTCCACACCCCGGCCCCACTCTACGCTGCTTCGGGAGCGGCGGGCTCGCGATGGATTTTAGAGGGCTTGACGGATGATCTCGACGTCGTCGTCGGTGTAGCCGTAGAGGGTGACCTCGAGGCGGTCGGGGGCGGCTTTGATCTCCTCGAGCATGATCTTCGCCACTTTGGCCTTGTCAAGACCGCCGACGCCGGTGCCGAGGAGGGGAAAGGCGATTTTTGTCAGATGATGGGAGAGCGCGAGGTCCAGCGCGCTCTTCGTGGCTTGGCGGACGGTTTCGTAGCTGGCGGGCGCATCACCCATGACCGCGGCGTGGATGACGTATCTGGCGGGGAGAGACCCTGCGCCGGTGAGGGCCGCTTCTCCCACCCGGATCGGGCCGATCCGGTCACACGCTTCTTGGATTTCTGGACCGCCTTTTTTGCGAATGGCCCCGGCGACACCGGCGCCGAGCTTGAGGTAATTGTTGGCCGCGTTCACGATGGCGTCGCCGGAGAACTCGGTGATGTCCCCGCCTGCGATCCGGATACGCGCCATGGCTTCATTCTACGCCGCAGCGCACCACCAACACCGGGATGGGGCAGCGGGCGAGGACTTCCTGGGTGGTTGAGCCCACGAAGAGGTTGCGCAGACGGCGGCCGTGGGTGCTCATCACCACTACGTCGTGTTCGCCCGCCGCGCTCACGATTTCATAAGCGGCATCACCCCGTCGCAGCTGGGCTTCAGCCTCGATGCCTTCCTGTTTGGCGCTTGCCAGAGCTTGATCGAGCGCTTCGTCGGCAAGGTTTTCCAGGCTCTTCGCGAGTTCGTAAGAGAGGGGTTCGGTGAGGGCCGGGGTGGGCACCAGCGTGCTCGGGTTTTCGATCACGTGGATGAAGGTCACCTTGCCGCCGGTGGTCTTGGCCAGTCTCAGAGCTTCCTCGACCGCCCGCTGGGCACACGGGCTGCCGTCGGTCGGGACCAAAATACGCCTGTACATGGTTCCATAATACGGGTATGCGAAAAGTCTTTTTTCTCTCCGACTTTGGCCTCGCCGACCCCTATGTGGGGATCGTGAAGGCCGTCATGGAGGGGATCGCCCCCGGGATTTCCATCGTCGACCTTGCGCATGAAGTTCCGCCCCAGGATGTCCGCCGCGCTGCCTACGGCCTGTACGAGAGCGTGCCCTTTTTGCCCAAAGGGTCGGTGGTGCTGGCGGTGGTGGACCCGGGGGTGGGGTCGGCACGTCGGGCGGTGGTCGTGGTGGGGGAGCGTTTTTACGTCGCGCCCGACAACGGCCTTTTGAGCCTGGCGTTCATGCGCGATCCCCCAAAAGCCGCCTACCTGATCGACGAGCAGGCGTTCACCCAGATGCCGAGCGCGACCTTTCACGCCCGGGATGTCTTTGGCCCCGCGGCCGCCCGGTTGGCCCTCGGCGTGGATCCTTCGCGCTTTGGCCAGCCGATCGCGCTCGAGGACCTCGTGCGGCTGCCGGTCACCTTCGAGCGGGGCCTCCATGGCGAGATCCTCACCTTCGACCGGTTTGGCAACGCCATTACCAACCTGGTGGGGCCCCTGCCCGAGCCGGTCGAGTTCGCGCTGGTCGCGGGACGGACCCTCCCCTTTGCCCGGACCTACGGCGACGTTTACCCCGGGGAGCCGGTGGTCTACCTGGGATCCGCCGGGCTGGTGGAGATCGCCGTTCGCGAGGGGAACGCCCGCGAGGCTTTGGGGCTCTCTGAGGGCATGGAGGTGGTGCTTTACCGCCGGCAAAGCGGGGATAGCGGTTAGGCGTCCTCGAGGTCCTTTTTGAGCGTCGGCACCAGGTCTGAATCGGTGAAGTCGAGGTTGATGGGGGTGAGGGCGACATAACCGTTGCGCACCGCCCAGAGGTCGGTCCCGACCCTGCTCTCCTCGATGGGCTCGCCGGCGATCCAGTAGTAGGGCACCCCGGCCGGGTCTTCGCGCTCGACCACCTGGTCCTGGTAGTAGCGGTCGACCAGGCCCACGACTCGGAATCCTCGAGGGCGTTCGGCGGGCACGTTGACGTTGAGCAACACCTTCTCCGGCAAGCCGTGCTCGATGACCCAGCGGACCACGGTCTGCGCCGCTTGGGCGGCGTGGGTAAAGTCGAGTTCTTCCATGTGCACGGTGTCGAGGCTGACCGCCACCGAGGGGATGCCCAGTGAGACACCTTCCATGGCGCCGGCGACGGTGCCGGAGCTGGTGATGTCGAGCCCCAAGTTGACGCCGAGGTTAATCCCGGACACAACCAGATCGAACGGCCCTTTCAGGTGGGCGCCGAGGACCACGCAGTCGGCCGGCGTGCCGTCGACCCGGTAGGCGGGGATGGGTTCGAGCCCGGCGCTGGCGGTGTGCTTGAAGCGCAAGGGGCGGCGGATGGTGATGCCGTGGCCGACCGCCGACTGCTCGATATCGGGAGCGACCACGATGACTTCGCCGAGGTCGGCCATGGCCCGGGCCAGCGCCTTAATGCCGGGGGAGAAGATGCCGTCGTCGTTGGTGACCAGGATGCGCATGCTTCTTAAGATACCTGCCCTGGAAGGGGGGTGGCGCGTGCGTCGACCGGGCCGGGGGGCTTCGGTGCTTTAAAATGCCCCCATGTTCCCGGTTGCCGACTTAAACCGTGCGCGAAGGCCGCCGGTTTTGGTCAAGCTCTTGGTGGCGGTGAACGTGGCGGTCTTCCTCTATGAGCTCACGCTGCCGGGCGAGGCCCTGAACGCTTTCTTTTACGCCTACGGCTTCGTCCCCGCTCGATTTTTCGCCGACCCCATCGGGCAAATGGGAACGATCCTGACCAGCATGTTTATCCACGGCGGCTTCGCCCACATCCTCGGGAACATGTGGTTCCTCTGGGTTTTCGGCGACAACATCGAAGACCGGCTGGGCAAGGCCCGGTTCCTGATCTTTTATCTGGCCGGGGGCGTGGCCGCGGCGCTGGTCCAGGGCCTGGTCGAGCCCGGCTCGCTCACGCCCATGATCGGGGCTTCAGGCGCGATCAGCGCCGTTTTGGGCGCCTATTACGTGCTCTTTCCCCGAGCGCTCGTGCTTACGGTGGTCTGGTTGATCTTTTATCCGATCTTCTTTTATCTGCCCGCCTGGTTCTACCTCGGGTACTGGGCCGTGATTCAGTTCTTCGAGGGGATCGCCGGTGTCTCTGGCGTGGCGTTTTGGGCCCACCTGGGGGGGTTCCTTTGGGGCGTTTTCGCGGTCCGTCGGTTTTTGCCCACAAGGCCACGCTGGATTCGCTGGTAGATTGAGGGCAGGATGCCGCCTGAGCTCTACGCAGACCAGATGGTGCGCTACGCCAGAGACCTCGCCAAGGTCTATGCCGAGGCGGAGCGGACCCAGTCGGAACTCCTCAAAGCCCTGATCGCCCTGGTGGAATTTCGCTTTCCCTGGGCACGGGGCCATTCCGAGCGGGTCGCCTACTGGGCCCAGCGCCTGAACGAGTCCCTGGGACGACCGCTCGACCCGCGGATGGTCTACCGGGCCGGCATCTTGCACGACCTGGGGATGATCGCGGTGCCCGATGCCCTGGTTTCGGCGTATTTTTCCGCCCCGCCTTCTCTTCGACTCGCCGACCCCGAGCACGCCCGCCGTTTGATGCAGCACGCGGAGCTCGGGGCCGAGGCCCTTTCCAAGATCTCCGAGTTTTCCGTGATCGTTCCCTGGGTACGCCACCACCACGAGGCCTGGAACGGCAAGGGCTGGCCGGACGGGCTGAGCGGCGAGGCGATTCCCCTTGGGGCCCGGATCCTTGGGGTGGCCGAGGTCTTCGACCACCTTTTCGAGCTCCAACCGGGGCCGAGGCCCTCGCTGGGGCGCGTCCGGGGCGAGATGGCAAAGCTCTCAGGGACAAGGCTCGACCCCGATCTGGTCGCCACCTTCTTGCGGCTTCCGCTGGAAGAGCTCTGGGAGAACTGGCTTTGGATGGTGGAGAATGAAGATTCTGCTGATTGAAGACGATCCCCTGATGGAAGGGCTTTTGCGGGCCACGTTCGAGCCCTTGGGGCATGAGGTTTTCTTCAGCGCCTCGGGCGATCGGATCGAAGCGTTGCTCGAACAATACGATCCCGACGTGGTGGTCCTGGACGTGCTCCTTTTTGGCAGCGAGCACGATGGCTTTGCCGTGTGCCGGAGAATCAAGGCCTCGCCCTACCGGGATACGTTCGTGGTTTTGCTCACCGCCTTAAGTGACGAGGAGAGTCGAAAGCGCGGGCTCGAGGCCGGAGCGGATGCCTATCTGGCGAAGCCTTTCAGCCCGCTTGAGCTCTTAGAGCTGGCCCAGGCCCGCGGGACGCCTCACTGAGCTTTGGCCTTCGGGATCTCCAGGTAGAACACCGTTGCCCCGCTGCGCGGTTCAGCCCCGGCCCGCCCGCCGTGTTCGGTGGCGATTTCCCGGACCAGGCTCAGCCCCAACCCCCAGCCCTCGAGGCCCCGGTGCTCGGGGAGTCTGGCGAAAGGCGAGAAGAGCCGTTCGGCAATGCTCGCGTCCAGCTGTCGCCCCGGGGTTTCAACCTCGATCCGCCACCGATCGCCCGCGGGGAAAACCCGCATCGAGGCCTTGCCCTGACCGTACTTCATCGCGTTTTCAAGCAGGTTTAAAAGGGCGTGGAGCAGGCGGTCGGGGTCGGCCACCACCGGCATCGCCCCTTCCTTGGGTTCGATGTGAAGCAGAATCTGTCCCGATGTGAACGCCCCCCCGGCCAGCCGCCAGGCCTCTTCGATGACCTCGCGGAGGTCGACGGGGCGTTTGCGGAGCAAAAGTGGTTTCCCGGCCTCGAGGCGATGCAGGTCGAGGAAGGTCCCGAGCACGCTCCTGAGCCGCTGGCTCGCCAGGTGCAGCGCCTCGAGGTGCCGGCGCTGCTCGGTAGGGTCCTGGGTCTTCGAGGCGAGTTCGGCGAATCCGGCCACCGCTGCCAAAGGGGTTTTGAGCTCGTGGGCCACCAGGCCCAAAAGCCGGGTCTTAAAGCTCGACTCGTTTTCGAGCTGGCTGATCCGCACCGCCTGCCAGCGGCGCAGGCGGTCCTGGAGGTAAAGGATGAAGGCGGTGGTGAGGAAGAGCAGGGCGAAGCCGAACACCGAGCTCTTTTGATAGAGGCGGAGCTTCGCCTTAAGCTCCCCCCGGAGCTGGTTGGAGATGTTGACGGCTTCGATGTAGACCGGGAAGATGCGCTCGGCCCACCGGGCGTAGACATCGCAGCGGTTCCCGGCTTTTTGAATCTCGTTGGACAGGGCCTCGACCGTTGCCCGGGCTTCCGGGCTCAGGAGCGGCCAGCTGTCGCTGCCTTCGGCGAGCATTACCCGCTGCTGGATTTCATCGGGGGCGTTTTTGGGCGCATCACCGCGGTAACAGCGCGAGGCCACCTGATAGAGATCGCGGAGGATGCGCCCGTACTGGTAGGCGGAGTTGGCGGTCTGCGCCTCGACCAGGGCGGCCTCGAGGCTTTTGAGGAGGAAGAGCGAGTAGCTCCCGTAGGCAAACACCAGGACCAAAAGCACATAGCTGGCCCAGATCGCGGCCCTTAGGGGTAGACGACGATCCGCGTGAGCTTCCACACCCAGTAGGCATTGTACTCAGTTGGGTCGGGCTTCAACCGATCGTATGGGAAGACGATTCGCAAGGGGGCGTAAACGGGAGGAAGCGGCTTGCCGTCCTGGGTCAGGGCGATCATTGGCTGGAAACGCTTGATCTTTTCCCACTCGACGCTGATGACGTAGTCGTCGCTGGCTTCGAAACGGAGCCGCTTGGGGTCGGGGGTGCCCACGCCGGCGAGGAGATCGGAAAGCCACACCCCTTCGAAGACGGCGGGAGGGCCGTTTTCTGCCGAGTGGTGGATGGTCTTGATGCGGACCCACCGCAGCTGTTCGAGGGCGTCTTTGTCCAGCGGGTACTCGCCGTCTGGGGTGACCACCGTGAGCAGGACTTCGCCGCTTGGTTTGGGGACGCCGCCCTTCCACCCGCCCTGGCGCACCACTTGGTAGTCGCTTTTAGGGGCACAAGCGGCAAGCAGCAAACTCAGAGCAGCGAAGGCGACGATCGCGAGGTGCGGTTTGCGTATGTGTGCCATGGCTGACGATTTATTCTAAGCCCAACCAGCGATCAAGGCATCCCCCTTTTGGGGGTTGACGGGCACAAGGGAGAGATCGGGCTCTATGATGGGGGGCGATGGGGGCGCTCTACCGCCGGGCGCGGCCGGCAACCTTCCAGGCGGTGGTCGGGCAGGAGCACGTGAAGGAAGTGCTCGAGAACGCCATCCGCCAGGACCGCCTTGGGCACGCCTATTTGTTTTCCGGGCCGAGGGGCGTGGGCAAGACCACCGTCGCCCGCCTCTTGGCCATGGCCGTGGGGTGCGAGAGTCAACTTGAGACGCGCCCCTGCGGGGAATGCGGGCACTGCCGGGCGGTGCGTGAGGGGCGGCACCCCGACGTGCTGGAAATCGACGCCGCGAGCAACAACTCCGTGGACGACGTGAGGGAGCTCAAAGAGCGCTTGCTCCTTGCTCCGGTGTTGGCGCCGAAGAAGGTGGTCATCCTTGATGAAGCCCACATGATGTCAAAGAGCGCCTTCAACGCCCTTTTGAAGACGCTGGAGGAGCCCCCGCCCCACGTACTCTTCATCTTCGCCACCACCGAGCCCGAGCGGCTGCCAGCGACGATTCAGAGCCGGACCCAGCATTTCCGGTTTCGGCGTTTGCGCGACGACGAGATCGTGGCCAAACTCACCGAGCTCGCCAGGGCCGAGGGCCTCGAGGTGGAGCCGCAAGCGCTCCGTTTGGTCGCGCGGGTGGCCGAAGGCGCGATGCGCGACGCCGAGAGCCTGCTCGAGCGGCTCTTGGCCCTGGGGAAGGCGAGGCTTTTGCTGGCGGATGTCGAGGCCATGCTTGGCATGCCGCCCCAGGACCTCCTGGACGAGGCGGTCGCAAACCTCCTGGGGGGTGATGTGGAAGCCGCGCTCGCCGTAGCCGAGCGCCTCTACGTTTCCGGATACGCGCCGCGGACGGTGGTCCGAGAGCTCAAATCGGCATTTCGCAGGCGCCTGTATGCAACGCCCGGTGCCGAGGCCGAGGCGTACATCCGAGCCATGCTGGCCCTCGACGAGGCCGATGAGCGTCTGGCCAAGGACGAGGACCGCCTGACGCTGGAACTCGCCGTGCTCAGGGCTTACCACGTCCTCCACCCTGGGGCGCCCCCGAGACCGGCGCCGGCGGAAGAAAAGGTAAAGCCCAGCGCAGCCCCAAGCGCGCCGGCAAAGGCGGCGGAGGCGACCGAAGAAAAAGGTCCTTCGGGGTTGGATGCCGCCGGCTACAAACGTTTCCTCGGGGCCTTAAAGCCCATGCACAGGGCGTTCGTCCGCGAGGCGCGCCCGAGGCTGCAGGGAAAGACCTTGGTGCTCGCCTTTGCCCAAACCTATCGCTTCCACTATGAGCGGGCCAAAGCGGCCAGGACCTCGCTCGTCGGCGCCGCCAAGCAGCACCTTGGCCTCGAGGACGTCGAGGTGGTCCTCGAGGAAGACGAAGGCGACGGTGGCGAGCCGTCGCCACCGGGCAAGCCGCATCCCCGGCCCGAACCAGCCCCGCCGCCTCCACCCCCCGAGCCGGAGCCGGCGCCTCCTAAAGGGGAGGCCCCGAGCGAGCCGGGACCGCGCGCCGCCGATTGGCTTAAGGACCCGCGGGTGCAGCACCTGACCAAGTTGTTCGGGGCCCGCCTGAAAGAACGGGGGGAAGAATCCCTTAGCTAATTCTCATAGGGGGTAATGGTATACTTCGGACATGCGGACGCACGATCTCGGTGACGAAACCCTCACCTCGTTGCAAAAACGCCTGCGGCGCATCGAAGGGCAGATTCGCGGCCTGCAAAAGATGATCGACGAGGGGCGGCCTTGTGACCAGGTTCTGACCCAGATGAGCGCAGCCAAGCGGGCCATGGAGTCGGCGGCGGCGCTGTTTTTGAAGGAATACCTGGCGGTGTGCGCGGCGGAGGTGGCCGAAGGCAACACCCAGGGCCTGGAAAAGATCAACGAAGCGCTGCGGCGTTTGCCCTGAAGACGGCCGGTCGGGGGATCGATATAGAATTTGGGCATGCCCGAACTCGAGGGCAAGCCGCCTTTGGTGGTGGCTGCCGCTACGGATCCCGGTCGGAAGCGCGAGAGAAACGAAGACGCCTTCGGCTACGCCTTGACGCCCAGCGGGGGCGTTTTCATGATCGCCGACGGCATGGGTGGCCACAGCCAGGGTGAGCTCGCCGCCAAGCTGGCCGTCGAGACGGCGCTCTCCGTACTGGAGGGAAAGACCATCTCCCCGGGGCTTCTGGTTGAGGCCCTGGAGGCCGCAAACCGCAGGATCTACGAGGCCTCGCACCTGCAGGAAGGGGAGAGTATGGGAACCACCGCCACCCTGCTGGCCATCGATGCCCCCTTCGGCCTGGTCGCCCACGTGGGGGATTCGCGGGCCTACCTCTTGCGCGATGGTCTTTTGGTTCAGCTCACCCAGGACCACTCCTGGGTCGCCGACCGGGTCCGCCAGGGCCTCTTGCGTCCCGAGGAGGCCCGGACCCACCGCTGGCGTAACGTCATCACCAACGCTCTCGGCACCTTTCCCGAAGTCGAGGTCGACCTGCTCGGCCTCAGGCTGCGGCCGGGCGATGTCTTTTTGCTCTCCACCGACGGGCTGCACGGCGTGGTCGGGGAGGAGACGCTGGCCCGGGTGCTCGCCCAGGAGCCCCCGGCGGTGGCGGTGGAAAAGCTCATCGAGCTGGCCAACGCCTGGGGCGGACCCGACAACATCACGGCGATGGTCGTCGGCGTCCGCGATGTGAAGGGCGATGCCAACAAGCCCTATGCGCTGGCCCTGGCCGGCGACCAACCGGTCTACATCCGCTCGCGGAGCGGCGACGCGGTTTTAGCCCTGCCCCATCCCCGCCGGCGGAGCTACCTGGTCGAGGCCGGGTTGCTCGTGCTGTGGCTGTTGTTGCTTGCCTACGTCCTTTGGGGGCAGCGTTGAGGTAAGTTAGGAACATGGAAACCGTACGTACCGAGCGCGCGCCCCAGGCGATCGGCCCCTACAGCCAGGCGGTGAAGGCGGCCGGCTTCGTGTTCGTCTCGGGCCAGATTCCTTTGCGTCCGGATGGCGAGTTGGTTGAAGGCGATTTCGCCGCCCAGGTCCGGCAGGTGCTGACCAACGTGCGGGCGGTCCTCGAGGCCGCGGGATCGGGTCTTGACCGGGTGGTCCAGGTCACCGCCTACCTCACCGACATGGCCAACTTCCCGATTTTTAACGAGGTCTACGCCGAGTTCTTCGACGCGCCGTACCCGGCGCGGGCGGTGGTCGGGGTGGCCAGCCTGCCCAAAGGGGTTTCGGTCGAGGTGGCGGTGACGGCGCTGGGAGGTTCATGATGCGAATCCTTTACCCCACCGATTTTTCCGATGCCTCGGAGCGGGCTTTCGAGCTCGTTGAGGTGATCAAGGGGCTCCTCGAGGTGGACCTCACGCTCCTGCACGTGGTGGAAGACCCTTTGCGCAGCAAAGTCTACGGTGATTTCTGGGACGAGCTTTTGGCGGAGTCCTTCGAGGCCAGGCGCCACCAGCTCATCGAATACCTCAACGAACGGCTGCGGGCGCTCGATGCCGAGGCCGAGGTCCGGGTCGAGTTCGGCAAGCCGCTCGCGACCATCCTGCGCCACGCCAAGGCCGCCGATCTGGTGGTCATGGGGACCCACGGGCCCGAGGGGCTGCTTGAGCGCCTTTTGGGCTCGGTCACCGAACGGGTGATCGAGGTTTCGGGCAAGCCCGTTGCCGTGATGCGCGCCGAGGGCACCGTGCGCCCGTTCAAACGGCTCTTGGTGGCCAGCGGCTTGGCCGAGCCCTCGCTGCGGGCTTTGAGCCTGGCCCGGCGCCTGGCCGACGCTTCGGGGGCCCGCATCACCCTGCTCCACGTGGTCGAACCCATCTCCGAGCCCCCGATTCCGGTGCACATGCCCGACCCCCGGGATGTGCTTGGCCACGACTATATGGAGAAACTGGCCAAAGAGGTGGCCCGGATCGCGAGTGCCCACGGGGCAGAGCCGGCGATCCGCGAGGGGGAGGCGGCCAAGACCCTGCTGGCCTTTGCCGAGGAGATCGGTGCCGACGCGGTATTCATCGGCCGTTCCCGCGAGGCGAGGTTCCTTGGTTCGGTGACCCGCGAAGTGCTCGAGCGGGCCGCCCTGCCGGTCTTCGTCCACCCCTGAACCATGCGGCCCGAAGAACTCATCGAACGTTTTTCCCGTGGTGACCGCCGGGCTCTGGCCAGGGCCATCACCCTGGTGGAATCGGGGCACCCGTTTGGCGCCGCCCTGCTGCAGCAACTCCGGGGTCAGGGGCGGGCCAAGGTGGTCGGACTCACCGGCAGCCCGGGGGCGGGCAAGAGTACGCTCGCCGACCGGCTCATCGAGGTGGCCCGGACGGCGGGGGAGCGCGTGGCGGTGCTGGCCGTGGACCCCTCGAGCCCATTCACCGGCGGGGCCGTGCTCGGGGACCGCATCCGGATGATGCGCCACTACGCCGACGAGGGGGTCTTCATCCGCTCCATGGCCAGCCGGGGCGCGCTCGGCGGCTTGGCCGGGGCGACGGTGGGAGCGCTGGCGCTCCTCGAGGCCTTCGGTTTCGACTGGATCTTCATCGAGACGGTGGGGGTTGGCCAGAGCGAGGTCGACATCGCCCGGGTGGCGGACACCACCGTTTTGGTGCTCACGCCGGCTGCTGGCGACGCGGTCCAGGCTTTCAAGGCCGGGGTGATGGAGATCGCCGAGGTGATCGTGGTGAACAAGTTCGACCTTCCCGGGGGGCCGAGGCTCATCGAAGAGCTCAAGGCGACGCTCGAGCTGGCCCCGCCCCATCCCGGGGGGTGGAAGGTTCCCATCCTCACCGCGGTGGCCAGCCGGGGCGAGGGTGCGGCTGAACTCTTGGATGCCATTCGCGAACACCGGGCGCACCTCGAGGCCACCGGACAGCTCAAGGCGCACCGGCTGGAGCGGGCTCGCTTTGAAATCCAGGCGGTGATCCAGGAATGGGGGCGGCGGATGAGCCAGGACGCGACGCCGTTGCTGAGCGAAGTGGCCGAGGGCAGGAAGACGCCCGAAGAGGCCGCGGGCGAGATCCTGCGCGCTGCCTTGGCCAAAGGCTAGGCCGGCATTGCCAAACCGTCGTCTGCCTTTGATGGGCCTGCCCGCCGTGGCATTTGCCACGGCGGGCAGGCCCTAGCCTTCGAGCGGATCGGGGGCGACGATCTCCTCCGGGCTCAGGTGGTAAACCGCGCCGCACCAGTGGCAGCGTACCTCGGCCCCGCCTTCCCGGGCCATGGCCTCGCGCTCGCTTTCGGGGAAGAAACGAATGGCCCTGAGCGCCTTCTCGCGGCTGCAGCGGCAGGCGAACTCGAGGGTGAAGTCGCTCGCCAGGGGTGAAAAATCCAGGCCCGCCAGGACGGCCTCGAGCGCGCCCAGAAGCCCGTGCTCGAAAAGGAGCCCCGAAAAGCCGGAGATCGCTTTCAGGTTCGCCTCGAGCGCCGCGATCGCATCCTCGGGGGCGCCGGGCAGCACCTGGATGACGACGCCGCCGGCGGCCTCAACCGAGTGATCGGTGCCCACTCGCACCCCGAGAAGGACGGCGGAGGGGATTTGCTCCGATTTGAGCAGGTGGTGGGCGAGGTCCTCGGCGATCTCCCCGGAGACGAGCGGCACCGTGGAGTCGTGGAGGTCGCCTGAGGGAAGCGTGCGCATGACCTGCAACGTTCCCCGGCCGACCAGCCGGCCGACGTCGAGCTTGCCCTGGGGCGAGATGGGGACCTCGGCCCGGGGCTGGCGGACGTAGCCCCGAAGGCGTCCTTTGAGGTCGGCCTCGGCCATCAACCCACCCAGGGGGCCGTCCCCGTCGATGCGCAGGGTGAGGCGCTCTCTCGGACCCTTAAGCAGCAGGTGGGCGAGGAGGGCGGCGCCGGTGAGACCGCGCCCCAGCGCCGCGGTCGCGGTGGGGGACAGATCGTGGCGGCTGCGAGCCACCTCGACGACATCGGTGGTTTCGGCCGCGACCACGCGGAGCGTTCCGTCGCCGGCCAGGCCACGGATTACCCGCCCCACGCCGTGCCCTCCCTGAACTTCTCGCGCAGCGCCCTGGCCGCCGGCGGGGGAACGAAGCGGCCCACGTCGCCGCCGTGCCGGGCGATCTCCTTGATCATGGTGGAGGAGACGAATGACCACCGGGTCGCCGCGAGGATGAAGATCGTTTCCACCTCGGGGTTCAGCTGGCGGTTGAGGTGCGCCATCTGCAGCTCGTACTCGTAGTCTGAAACCGCGCGCAGCCCTTTGACGATGAGCTTGAGCCCTTTTTGACGCATGTACTCGGCCAAAAGGCCGTGGAAGGCCTCGACCTCAACGTTGGGCAGGTGGAGCGTCGAGGCCCGGATGATCTCCAGGCGCTCCCCGATATCGAAGAGGTAGCGCCCGGCCTTGGCCGGGTTTTCCAGCACCGCGATGGTGACGCGGTCGAAGAGCCTGCTCGCCCGTTCGGCCACGTCGAGGTGGCCGTTGGTGAAGGGGTCGAAACTCCCAGGATAAACGACGTGCATCATGCCTCCTTCGGGACCAGGGTGAAGGCGTTGGCGCCGTAGGTCCGCCGCTCGCCGAGGGGAATGAAGAGCGAACGTGGGTGCTGCAGGATGGCCACGCCGCCGGGGCGCACCACGTCGGAATCGAGCAGCAGTGTAAAAGCGGCGACGAGGTCGATGGGATAGGGCGGGGCCATGAAGGCCACGTCGTATCGGTCGTCGCCCGACGCGGCCTCCCTCAGGAAGCGCTCGACCGAATAGGGCACGACCCGGGCCTCGAGGCGGGCCTTGCTGAGGTTTTTCTTGAGCAACCGGACGGCTTCGGGGTCCTTCTCCACCAGGGTGACGCGCCACCCCTCGCTGGCCGCCTCGAGCCCCACGGCGCCGCTCCCGGCGTAGAGGTCGAGGAAGCGTCCGGGCCTCGGGAAGCGGCTGCGCAGGTGGTCAAAGAGCGCCTTCCGCAGCCGGACCGGGCTCGGACGCGCCGAAGCGGGGACCTCGAGGACCACCCCCTTGGCCCGACCGCCGAGAATTCTCAGCCGGCTCAACCCTCACCTCCCTAATTAGCCTACCAAAGGCAAAAGGAAGGGCCCCGTGGG
>CAZXOY010000037.1:0-19387 GCA_964642655.1 uncultured bacterium | reverse complement strand
TCCATTGTAGTGCGACGTCGTGGTGCCCGGCAGGCACGCGGGGCAGGGGGGCAGGGCGTAGGCCCGCCCTTCCGGGAGCAGCGCGGTGCGGAGGGTCCAAAGCAGCGGGAGAAGGAAATACAGAGTGATCAGAACCAAAAGGCCGGTCGTAACCCAGGTGGCGAAGACACGCTGCCGTTTCAAAACCCTTCTCTCCTTTCGCCTGCGAGCGAGCTCAAAAGATCCAGGCCCCGCCGTTCACCTCGATGGCCTCGCCGGTGATGAAATCGGCATCCGGGCCGGCCAGAAACGCCACCACGCCAGCGACGTCCTCGGGGGTTTGCAGGCGGCCGAGCGGTGTCTGGCGGATGTAGTCGCTCACCACCGCCTCGGGACTGAGCCCCCTCAACTTGGCCTCCCATTCGACCTCCCGCCGCTGCATCGAGGTCCGGACAAAGCCGGGGTTCACCGCGTTGACGGTGAGCCTGTAAGGCGCGAGCTCCTTCGCCGCCGCCTGCACCAGACCGAGCACCGCGAACTTCGAGGCCGAGTAGTGGGCAAGGAGGGGTGCCGCTTGCCTCGCGGCCATGCTGGCGGTGGCGATCAGCTTGCCGCGAATCTCAGCGCCTTCCCGGAAGGGCTGGTCCTTCATTCGACGGGCGAAGGTCTGAAGGGTATAGAACACCCCCTTGGCGTTGACCGCAAAGTTGAAATCCCAGTCGTCGTCGGTGAGTTCGAGGAACGGGCGCATGCTGCTGACGCCGGCGTTCGCGACCACGATGTCGACCCGCCCGTCTTCGGAAAAGGCGGCGTCGCATACGGCCTCAAGGTCATCCCTCCGGGTCACGTCGACCGCCCGGGCCCGGGCCCGCCCGCCCGCCGCCTCGATCCCGGCCGCCACCCGGGTTGCCGCCTCGAGGTCGCGGTCGGTGACCCAGACCTTGGCGCCTTCCTTGGCCAGCCTCCGGGCGATGGCGGCGCCGATGCCGCCGCCCGCCCCGGTTACGAGTGCAATCCTGCCCTCAAGCACGGTTCACCTCCAGGCGAGGGAAAAGGTCCTTGAGCCGAAGGTAGGTCTCGCGGTAAACGCCGTAGAGCTCGTCGTAGACCCGGGTCCACGACGGGTCCGGATCGGTCACCCCGGCCGAGGCCGCCACCGTCTTGATGTGCGAAAAATCCCAGTGCTCCGCCACCACCCCGGCCAGGAACGCGGTGCCGTAAGCACTGCCCGCGACCCCGGAGGCCAGATGGTGGACCGGCTCCCCGAGCACGCTGGCGGTGATCTTTCGCCAGAGCGGGCTTTTGGCCCCGCCGTCCATGACGTAGAACCGGCGGATTGGCCGGCCGTGAGCGCGGAGCACCTCGACGTGATGCCGGAAGGCGTAGGCGATGCCCTCGAGGATCGCCCGGTAGAGGTGGGCGGGGCCGTGGGCCAGCGTGAGCCCGAGAACCGTGCCCCGGGCCTGGGGGTCGTGGATGGGGGTCTTTTCGCCCAGGAAATAGGGCAGCACCACCAGGCCATCGCTGCCCGCCGGCACCTGCTCGGCCAGGGCGTCGAGCTCGGCGTAGGTCCGCTTTTGGGCGAAGTTTTCCCGGAACCACTTCACCAAAGAGCCCGAGGTCGCCATGCAGCCATTCACCACATACCGGCCGGGAACGTCGTGGTAGTCGATAAAGAGCGCTTTGAGGGGGTCGAAGGTGGGGGCGACGTAGAGGAAATCTCCGGCCCCCCCGAACTTCAAAACCGCCTCCCCCTCCTCCAAAAGCCCGGCCGCGAGGGCGGCGGCGATGTGATCGGCGCTTCCGGCCGCGAGGGGGGTGCCCGGCCTGAGGGGCACCTCGGCGCTTTGCACCTCGCCGACCACCTCGGTGGGTCGCCGGATAGGGCGGAGCACCCCGGCGTCAAGGCCGACGAGGGCCAGGACCTCGTCCAGCCAGCGGCGCTCTTTCTCGCTCCAAAGCGCGCTCTCCAGGGCCCAATTGGCCTCGACGTACTCGGGGCCGCGACCGCCAAGCCGCCAGGTGACGTACTCGTAAGAGCCCGAAAGGCGGTGGATCCGCCTGAATACCTCGGGCTCGTGCCGTTTGATCCAAAGCAGCTTCGGCGCAATGACCTGGGCGTTCCAGGTCGCCCCGGTGTGGGCGAAGAGCTCGCTTTCGGGAAAGCGCTCGCGAAACCACGCGATTTCCTCGGTGTGGCGGGCGTCATTTTGCTGGATCGAGGGGCGGAGCACCTCGCCTTTCTCCCCCAGCAGAACGAGTGCCGGCACCATGCCCGAGACCGCCACCGCGGCGATCGCTTTGGGGTCGCGATCCCGGAAGAGCTCGTTGAGCACCGCCCGTACCCCAAGCCACCATTCGGCGGGATCTTCCTCGGCCCAGCCGGGGTGGGGGCTATGCAGATCGTGGGAATGGCTGGCCTCGGCGAGGACGCGGGCCGCCTCATCGAGGAGGAGCGCCTTCACCGCGGTGGTTCCGACGTCAATCCCCACGACGCTCACGCGGCCCGAACCTCCTTCACCCGCGCCATAAACGCGCGCGCCCGCTCCGGATCCACCGGGTTAAAGGTCTTCCCCTCAACCTTGAGGGCGGTGCCGACGATGCAGCCGTCGGCCACCCTGAGCACGTCGGCGACGTTTTCGTGATTGACCCCGGTGTTGGCGAGGACCGGGACCTCGGGGACGGCCTTTTTGGTGGCCTCGAGGTGGCTTAAGGGCGCTGGCTCGCCGGTCATCGGCCCCGAGACCAAAACGGCATCGGCCAGGCTGGAAAAAACCGCGCTCTTTGCCCGCTCGGCAAGGCTGCGCGAATCGAGCGGGGAAGCGAACTCGGCGGAGACGTTGTAGAGGAGAAAGAGGTCGTTGCGACCCAGCCGCCGGCGGTAACGAAGCGCCTCGGCCGCCCGCCCCTGCCAAAGCCCCATGTCGGAGCCGTAGAGCCCGGTGAAGATCTCCCGGGCGAAGACCGCTCCGGTGGCGGCCGCGACCGCCAGCGTCATCTTGGGATCCCAGAGCACATCGACCCCGAAGGGGAGGGTCAGTTCGTCCTTGAGCCGACCGATCACATACGCCATCGCGGCGGCGCTCGCGGGATCAACCTCGAGCTCGTAGGGGCGGTCGTTCTCGTTACCGAACATCACCGCGTCCACGCCGGCCGCTTTGAGCGCCCGGAGGTCAGCCCTGGCTGCCTCGACAATCGCCTCCATTCCCGCGTCCTGGTCATACAGCGGGGTCCCGGGGAGGGCTTTGAGGTGCACCATGGCGATCACCGGCTTGTTGGTCTTGAACAGGGATCTCAACCTTTGGAAAGTTTCCATACTCCCCCTTTCCTAAACCAGAGCGACAAAGGGAACCTTTTCCTTAAGCGCAGGGGCGAAATCCGCGCTTTTTTGGTCGGTGATCACCCCGGCCAGGGCTTGTAGATCCACCACTTTGGCGAGCGCCCGGCGCCCGAACTTCGAGTGATCGGCGATCAGATAGGTGGCATGCGCCGCCGCCACGGCCCGCCGTTTGACCGCGGCTTCTTCCACGGTGGCATTCGTCACCGCCTCCTCGTCGACCGCGTCGGCCCCCAGGAAGAAGATGTCGGCGTGGATCTCCGCGAGCATCGCCTCGGCCCAGGGACCTACGAGGCTAAAAAGGCCGTTCCGGGTCCGCCCGCCCACCAGCCAGACCTCGGGTTCCCCCCGGGCCAGGGCTTCCGCCACCTTGAGGTCCAGCGCGATCACCGTAATCCGGCGGTCGGCCAGGCGACGGGCCAGCGCCAGCGCGGTGGTGCCGGAGTCCAGAATCACGGTGGCCCGTTCCGGCACCAACGCCGCGGCCCGGGCCGCAATCCGTTCCTTCTCCGGCACTTTCCGCCGTGCCTTGAGGTCAAAGGGTGGCTCGGCGGCCGTCCCCATCCGCAGCGGCAGGGCCCCACCGTGGGTGCGCTCGACCAAGCCCTGCTCGGCCATCGCTGCCAGGTCCCGCCGCACGGTGGCCTCGGAAACACCGAGGCGCTTGGCGAGCTCCTGGGTTCGCAGCCCCCCTTCCGCCTCCAGTAACCGAAGAATACGGCGTTGCCGTTCACGCACCAAGGACATCTTGAACGCCTCGTGCTCGATTATGAACGAAGTTGCTCGTTTTTGCAAGGGTCAATGCCCAATCGTTCAGATTTTGGCCAGCCTGGGGCAGCGACGAGATTCCAGACCCCGGCCTTTCCTGAAGCCGAATTCGCGTAGGCCGCGCTACGTTCTTGCGTCCGGAAAAAGCATAGGCTTTTACCATGGCGGAAATCCGGGTATCGATGCGGCAGGTCGGGCCCAGCACCTCGGAGGCCGAGATCCGGGGCCACCGGCTGCTGGTGGACCGACCTTTGGAAAAAGGCGGGGCCGACCAGGGCCCCATGGGCGGGGAGCTCTTGCTGGCGGCGCTCGGGGGCTGTTTCCTGAGCAACCTCTTCGAACTCATCCGCTCCCGAAACGCGCCGATCCACGAGGTCCGGCTCGAGGTGGTGGGGACCCTCGAGGGCACCCCGCCCCGCTACACCGCCATCGAGCTGGTGGTGGCCGCCAGGACCGACGACCCGGACCTGCTGGCGAAGTTCGTCGCCATGGCCGAGCGGGCCTGCATCGTGGCGAATACGCTCAAGGGCGGCCTGCGCTTAAGCGCCCGGGTTTTAGGGGCGAGCACGAAAGCCTAGGGCAAAAGCAGCATCGGGCTTGAAAAGGTTGCGCTTGACAGCGTGACAGGGAGACCTTTACATTCGTTATCGAACCGGTTCGATTCAGTCTAGCGCAGCAGCCGGAGATTTGAGGTGGGAATGTGGGCGTAACCATTCGCGATGTCGCCAAGCGGGCAGGGGTATCGGTTTCGACCGCCTCGCTGGCGCTCAACGGCAAGCCGCTGGTCAGCGACGAGACCCGGCAGAAAGTGCTCAAAGCCGCTGAGGAACTCAACTACCACCCCAACGCGGTCGCGAAAAGCCTGGCCGATGGTCGTACCCGCACCCTGGCGCTCTTTATTCCGGTGACCCTGGAGCACCTCTTCTCATCCGCCGGGTTTTTCGGGGGCCTGCTCAAGGGCATGCACCGCGCCGCCCTCGAGCAGGGCTATCACATCTCGCTGCACGTCGTGGAGTCAGAAGACGAGGCCGCCGAGCAAATCCGTGGCCTGATCCGGAGCGGACGCAGCGACGGGCTCATCATCACCAACCCCACCGTCCAGCCACCTTACCTCTCCGAGCTTCGCGAGGTGGACCTCCCCGTGGTCTTCATCGGGCGCCCGCTCGACAAGAACTTCCCTTACGTCGACAACGACAATGTCGAAGTCGGCCGCCTCGGGGTTCGCCACCTCATCGAATCCGGGCACGAACGCATCGTCTTCCTCAACGGCCCGAGCCGTTTCACCTTTAGCCTCGATCGCCTCGAGGGCTACCGACGTGAACTCGTGGCCGCCGGGCTCGCCTACGATGAAGCCCTGGTTTGGTCGTCGAGCCTCACCGAAGAGCACGCCTACACCACCGTGCTCAGCGCCCTCGAGGCGGGCCTCGAGTTCACCGCCCTCTTCGCTACCAGCGACATCCAGGCCGTGGGGGCGCTCAGGGCCCTGCGGGAGGTCGGCCTTGCCGTTCCCGAGGACGTCGCTGTGCTCGCGGTGAACAACACCGCCTTAACGCGCTACTACGCCCCCCCGATCGCCGCCATCGATCTCCACGAGGCGCAGCTCGGCTACAAGAGCGTCCAGCTCCTTTTCCAGGAACTCCACGACAGGAATAAGGGCACGAGACCGGCGCCAATCGAGGGGACGACCAGGAGCGCAACCGTCCCCTGCACCCTGGTGCCGCGACCCTCGTGCGGTTGTTCGCTTCATTGACCGGGCCCGGAAAACGGAGGAGGTGGGAGCAACGAAAAAAGCCGGCACCTCGACGCAAAGGCCTTACGAAAACCAAGGTTTGGAGGAAAGCATGTGGCAGAGTAAATTCCTGCGCCCAGTCGCGCACATCCTAGCCCTCACGCTGGTCACCACGGCGGGCTTCGTCAGCGCGCAGCAAAAGACGGTCGTGGTCTGGCAGTCCGAAGGCTACGGCCTTGAAGCGGTGAAGGACAGAGTCGAGCAGCTCACCGGGGTCAAGCTCCAAATCCGCGAGTTCCCCTACAGCGAGCTGCGCTCGAAGCTCGAGACCACCCTGCTGACCGGTGATCCCAGCGTCGCCCCCGACATCGTCATGGTCGACTCGATATGGCTCGGGGAGCTGGTGAGCGGCGGTTACCTGGCAGATTTGACCGACACCGTCTCGGGGATCGCCAAAGACTGGTTCCCGGCGTTCCGCGACGGATCCCAGTGGCCGCCGGGGAGCGGGAAGTACTTCGGCCTCTGGTACGACACCGACGTTCGGGTCACCTTCTTCTGGCCGGACCTTCTGCAAAAGGCCGGCGTCAGCCCCGGCGAACTCCTCTACTGGGATACGTTCACTTCGGCCTGCAAGCGGCTCAAGGCCGCACTGGCGAACGAAGGGATCGGCGGGTGCTGGCTCGACATGGCCGGCGGTTGGGCGCCCGATTTTGAGTTCTTCCCCTACCTCTGGCAGGAAGGCGGCGAGATTCTCGTCCAAAAAGACGGGAAGTTCGCTCCCGCCTTCCAGAGCGAGGCAGGCGTTCGGGCCCTCCAGTTCCTGGTGGACCGGGTCAAGGCCGGGGTCGACCCCCAAACCCAGACCTTCTGGGGCAACGATTTTGCCCAGAAGAAGTGGGCGGTCTATCCCCACGGCAACTGGGCGGCGAGCGTGAGCCGCTTCCCCAACACCACCGCCGCCCAGCGCCAACAGAAGATTGCCGTGCTCCCGCTCCCCGTCTCCAAGCCGGGGCGGGTGCCGGTCACCCTGGCCGGGGGTTGGATCATGAGCGTCCCTGCGGTGCTCCAGAATAAAGCCCCCGAGCGCTACCGTGTGGCGACCAAGGTCATGCGGGCCTACCTGCGCTCCGATGTCATGACCGACTACTACGGCGAGCTGGCGCGGGTGCCCGTTCGGGCCGGGGTTGACCAGAGGGTGCTGAGCGAGAAGATCGAGTTCTTCGACTTCTACAGCAAGATGGCCTCGGTGGCCCGGGTCCGGCCGGCCATTCCACAATGGGCCCAGGTCTCCGATGCGATCTTCCAGGCCATGAGCGCGGCGGTCTTCAAAGGGGTTGACCCGAAGGTGGCGCTCGATCGGGCCGCCCAGCAGGTCGAGCAGGTGCTGGGACGCTAAGCCCGGCCACCACGTCTCGTGGCGGCGAACGTGGAGAGGAAACGCCGTGGCAAAAAAGCACTCCGAGGCAACGGAACCGAAAGGGGGCGGGGCGGCTCGTCCTGCCCCCAACCCATCCTTTTTCGCCCGCTTCTGGCGCGAGGCCTGGCTTCCCTACTGGTTCGTCAGCCCGCTGGCGGTGCTCCTTTTCGCCGTCGCCGTCCTGCCCCTGCTGTGGAACGTCTGGGTCAGCGTCCACGACCTGCGGACCACCAACATCTTGCGCGGCGCCCCCTTCGTCGGCCTCCGGAACTATCTCGAGCTACTCAATGACCCGTTGTTTTACCACTCGCTCCAGGTCTCGCTCTACTTCGTGGCCGGCTCTATCCTGGGCCAGTTCCTCCTCGGGCTCGTCATCGCGCTGATCTTCCACCACAAGCCCGGGGCTGCCCGCTGGCTGCGGCCGCTCTTCATCATCCCCTGGATCCTCTCGGCCATCATCGTGGGCTACAGCTGGATCTGGATGTACGACTTCAACTTCGGGCTGATCAACTTTGCTCTGAGGAGCCTGGGATTTCCCCCCGTCCGATGGCTGAATGACGTCTCCATGGCCATCTGGGCACTGGTCATCGCCAACGTCTGGCGCGGCACCCCTTTTACCATGCTCTTCCTTGAGTCCGCCTTAAAGAACATTCCGGACCAGCTCTACGAAGCCGCCCACGTGGACGGGGCCACGTCATGGCAAGCCTTTCGCCACATCACCCTGCCGCTTCTGCGCCCAGCAGCAACAATCAACCTCATCCTGGCGACGATGTGGACCTTCAATCTCTTCGACACCATCCTGGTCATGACCCAGGGCGGCCCGGCGAACGCGACGCTCACCACGGCCATGTACATGTACAACAACGCCTTCCGCTACGGACTCTTTGGCTACGGGGCAGCGGTCGCGATCGCGATGCTCATCATCAACGTGGCCATGGCCCTGGTCTATATCCGCACCGTAGGAAGGACGTCGGCGGTATGAAGAAGAAAAGCACAGGCTATCCCTGGCGGGGCTGGCTTTTAAACGCCCTGGTCTACGGCTTCCTCGTCCTCTACACCCTCTTCACCGTCATCCCCGTTTACTGGGTCTTTTCCACCTCGCTCAAACCGGCAAAAGAGGTGATCTCATTTCCCCCGACCCTGCTCCCGAAGGCGATCTCGTTCGCCCATTACATCGACGTCTTTCAGCAGACCAACATGGGACGGGGAATCGTGAACAGCATCCTCGTCTCGGGCCTGACGACGCTCATCGCCCTCATCGCAGCCAGCCTCGCCGCCTACGCCTTCTCGCGCTACCGCTTCCGCGGCCGCAACGTCCTTCTGGGCGCAGTACTCGGCCTTTATCTAATTCCACCCCTTATCGGCATCATCCCTCTCTTTCTGATCTTCAACAAACTGGGGCTGCTCAACAGCCTCTTCGGGCTGGCGCTCGCGTATCAGGGCCTCGTCCTCCCGCTGCTCACCTTTCTGCTTCAGAACTACTTTCAGGGCATTCCAGTCGAGGTCGAAGAAGCCGGGCTCATCGACGGCTGCACCAGGCTCGGCGTACTGCGCTGGGTCACGCTGCCGCTGGCACTCCCCGGCCTCGCCACCGCGGCGATCTTCGCCTTCATCTTCTCCTGGAACGAGTTCGTGCTGGCGCTCACCCTCCTCCTGCGCGAGGACCTCAAAACCGTTCAGCTGGTCATCATGGAGTTCGTCAAGTTACACCGTATCGACTGGGGGCAGCTCACCGCCGCCATGGTGGTGGGGATGATCCCGGTTTTGCTCTTCGTCATCTTCGCCCAGCGCTACCTCTTGGCCGGACTCCTTGGCGGGGCGACGAAGTCTTAGCGCCCGAACCACCTTCGAAGGAGGTCAACACCCGATGAACAGCAAGCCGCAAACGCCACGGGAGGCGATCGTCGTCGCCCACACCCACTGGGATCGCGAGTGGTACCTGCCTTTTGAGCGCTTCCGCTCGCTCCTGGTCCGGCTCGTCGACCAAGTCTTGGAGATGCTCGCCGAACACCCCGAGTTCGTCTTCCTGCTCGACGGCCAGACCGCGGTCCTCGAGGACTACCTGGAAATCCGACCCGAGCGAAGGGAAGCGCTCTCCGGCTACGTGAAGGCCGGCCGGCTCCTGGTGGGCCCGTGGTACACCCAACCCGACGAGTTCCTCGTTTCCGGAGAAGCCCTGGTACGCAACCTGCTGTGGGGTCTCCGCCAGGCCGAGGCCTTTGGCGGGGCGATGCGGGAGGGCTATGTCCCGGACCTCTTTGGCCATCTCACCCAGCTGCCGCAGATTTTCCGGGGCTTTGGGATCGAAAGCGCCTTTTTAATGCGCGGCGTAGGCGAAAACCCGGAAAAGACCGAATTCTGGTGGCAGGGACCCGACGGTTCACGGCTCTGGGTCCACCGCTTCGCCGAAGAGTACGGCAACGCGCCTCGCCTCGACGACGAGGCCCGCCTCGCTCGAATGACCCAGCGCCTGGCCTCGCTCAGCGCGGCGCCGATCGTGCTTTGGATGCACGGGAACGACCACCGGGCCCCGCAACGGGACCTCCTTGAACGCCTCGAGGCCCTGTCCCGCGCACTCGGGATCCGATTGCGGCTGGGGACCCTCACCGACTACCGAACCCGGGTCCAGGCCCAGCGACCGCACCTTGAGCAGGTCGAGGGCGAGTTGCGCCAGAGCAAGCACGCCTTCCTCCTCAGCAACGTCCTTTCCACCCGGGTCTACCTCAAACAGGCCAACGACCGATCCCAGGCCCTCCTCGAGCGCTACGCCGAGCCGCTGGCAAGCCTCGCCTGGGCGCTCGGCGAGGCTTACCCCACAGGCTTTTTGAACACCGCCTGGCGGCTGGTGCTGCAAAACCACGCCCACGACTCGATCTGCGGCTGCTCCCTTGACGAGGTCCACCGCGAGGTCGAAACCCGTTTCGCCCGGGCGCAGCAAATCGCCGAACAGGTGATCGAAGACCGTCTCCACGACCTGGCCCGGCACATCCCGGCCGCTGGTGCGGTGGTGGTGTTCAACCCCAACCCCTGGCCCTGGCGCGGCCGAGTCGAGGCCCTTTGGCCGCTCGAGGAACAGCGCCTGCCCCAGGCACTGGAAGACGAGCGGGGCCAGCGGGCGGCGGTGGTCGAGGAGGGGCAAGAACTGCGCTCGGTGGGTGTCCTTGACGGGGTTCGCCACCTCCCTCACGCCCGCATTGCCTTTTACGCCGAAGTTCCACCCTTTGGGTACCGAACCTACCGCCCGGCCTCCGCTCGGCCCGAACGTCACGAGGCGGTGCTCGCCCAGGTCGAAAAGGGCGGGCAACGCGGGTCTCTGGAAAACGAATGGCTCAAGGTCGAAATCGAGCGGGGCGGAACGATCAAGCTCACAGACAAGCGCACGGGGACCGTCTACGCGGGCCTTTTGGCCCTCGAGGACCAGGCCGACCGCGGCGACGAGTACACCTTCATGCCCGTCGAAGACGACCCTCCCCGCCGCTCGAGCGAAGAAGCGACGTTTCGGGTCGAGGTGGCCGAGGCCACCGGCGACTGGGCTACGCTCAGGCTGATCCTCAACTGGACCCTCCCCGAGGGCCTGACGCAGGACCGCGCGTCTCGCAGCCCGCGACGCATCGACCACGAAATCATCACCGAGCTCACCCTCGAGCGCGGCGTGCCCCGGCTCGACGTACGCCTGCACCTGCTGAACCAGGCCAGGGATCACCGGCTACGCGCCGCTTTCCCGCTCCCCGGCGCCCGCCAGGCCTGGGCCGAGACCGCCTTCGCACCGGTCGCCCGTCCCGCGCGCACCTTCGTCAAAACGCCACCCCCCGGCTGGCGGGAGGCCCCGAGCCCGGACCAGCCGCTCTTGCGTTTCGTCTCGGTTGAGGGCAACGAGGGGAAAGCGCTGACCGTCGCCACGCGCGGCCTTCACGAGTACGAGTTGAGCCCGAGCGGTACCCTCTTTCTCACCCTGCTACGCAGCGTGGGCTGGCTCTCCCGCGACGACCTCGAGGTCAGGCCCGAGCACGCCGGCCCACCCTACCCCACGCCCGAGGCCCAGTGCCTGCGCCGCCTGACCTTCCATTTCGCCCTGATCCCGCACGGTCCCGGTCAGGCGATGCGGGAAGCCTGGCGCGAAGCCCTGGCCTACCACGCGACCGCCTGGGCCCAAAAGATCCCGGATCGGGGCGAGAGCGCCGAGACTCTGCCCCCTGCGGGGTCGTTCTTGCGCGTGGATCCGCCGAGCCTGGTCTTGAGCGCGCTCAAGCAGGCCGAAGCCGGCGATGCTCTGGTGCTGCGCCTCTATAACCCCACGCCCGAGGCCCTCGAGGGCCGCGTCGAGTTTCCCCTGATCGCCCCAGAAAGGGTTTTTCGCGCCAATCTCGAAGAGCAAGCCCTCGAGGTGCTCGGCACCCAGGAAAAAGTGGTCCGCTTTCCAGTAGCACCCTGGGAGATCGTGACCCTCAAGCTCACCTTCGCCGGCGACTCAACGAGCGGGTCAACGGCGCCGTAGAGAAGATGCATGCCGCCTTCCGCCCCGTGAACGAAGGTCCTAAATCCTAAGCCTACGGCGTCAGGGAGGCCGAAGCGCAACCGACCGCGAAGCCCTAGATCTGTTTCTCCGAGCCGTGCGAGATCCATTTCTTCGAGGTGCCCTTGGCCGCGGTCGAGGCCCGGCTCGCCAGGTTGATGAGATCGTCGGCTGTGGCGCTCACGCCTTCGGGCACCCGGTTCGCGCGACGCCCTCCCGCTACCCCGGCGGATACGGAGACTGGAGGGAGGCCATCGACCCTTACCCGGCTCACGGCATCGAGCAGGCGCCCGATCAAAGGGAGGACCTCGGCGCGGGAGCGGTGAAAGAGGACCACGAACTCGTCGCCCCCATAGCGAAAGGCCTCGCCTTGGTGCTCTTCCGCGAAACCCTTGATCCGCCCGGCGGCGTGGCGGAGAACCATGTCGGCCTTCGCGTGACCAAAACGCTTATTGAACTGGCCGAAGTCGTCGAGGTCCAAAAACACCAGCGTGGGATCGACGCCACGGGCAAGGAGGTCCTCGAGGTGGTGTCGGAGCAAGTCGGCCCTCGGCAACCCGGTGAGCGGGTCATAGCTCGACCCCAGCTCGCGCATCACGGTCGACTTGGTCAAAACGCCGACCACGCGGCCGTCGTCAACCACCACCAGCCGCTCGACGCCTGCTTGGTCCATTTGTTCATAGGCGGTAAAGACACTCTCTCCTGGCGAAATCGTCACCGGATCCGGCCGCATGGCGTCCAGGACCAGGCGGTTGGGGTGACACTGCCGTACGTCGCGCGAGGTAAGAATACCGACCAAGCGCCCCCCAGCCACCACCGGCAGGCCGCCAACCCGACACGCATCCATCAGACGGGCCGCATCCCGCACGCTGCGCTCACCATCGATCACGACCGGATCCGGCGTCATGATGCTGCGTACGGTCCGTGCCATCGCCGATCGGCCTCAGTCTATCAGCCGAGCCGCACCATCCGCTCCACGTGAAGCTGGAGGTCGAGGTCGATGCGGAGGACGTCTTCTTCCTCCATATGGTGGGCGAACTCCTCGAGCAAGAGGTCCACCAAGCGTTCGGCAGCGATCAGACGGAGGTGGCTCTTTCGAACCAGGACCGCCTCGACCGGGTGGGCTCGCTCGTCGAGGCGGATCAAATCGAACTGGCCGGGGGCGAGGGCCTCGGCCATCCGCCGCGCCGCCTCCGGCCCGATCGGCGCCCGGCGCCCGATCAGGAGCACGTCGCGCATCGGTGGAATGTCAAAGGGTTGCGCCGAGAGGCGCACGCGGATGCTGCGCTCGCCCTGCTTGGAAACACTGTCCGAGCTCATCAAATTTGCATTGTATACCCGCCCCCACCCGGCGGGGGGCAAAAGGTCCCCTCCCGCCGGGTCTCAGGGGGTCACCGGAATCTGAATGCCCACCACGTTGAAGCCGCCGTCGACGTAGAGCACCTCGCCGGTGATCCCCGCCGAAAGCGGCGAGAGCAAGAAGAGCCCGGCCTGGCCCACCTCCTCCTGGCTGACGTTGCGGCGAAGCGGCGCGATGCGCTCCACGTGGTCCCAGAGGTAGGTGAACCCGGGAATGCTGCGGGCGGCGACGGTGCGCACCGGGCCGGCGCTGATGGCGTTGACCCGCACCCCCTTGGGCCCGAGCTCGGCCGCCAGGTAGCGCACCGAGGCCTCGAGGGCGCTTTTGGCGATGGCCATCACGTTGTAGCGGGGCACGTACTTCTCGGCCGCGTAGTAGGAGAGCGCCACCATGGCGGCGCCTTGGTTGAGGTAGGGCTCGATCTCGCGGGCGATGGCCACCAGCGAGTAGGCGCTGACCTCGAGGGCCTTGAGCCAGTCCTCCTTGGTGGTCTCGATGTAGCGCCCTTCCATCGCCCGCCGGGGGGCGAAGGCGATCGAGTGCACCACGTAGTCCACCCCGCCCCAGCGCTCACCCAGCTCGCGGATGATGGCCTTGAGCCGTTCCTCGTCGGTCACGTCGAGCTCAAAGAGAAGGTCGGCGACGCCGCGGCTCACCCGCTCGACCAGGGGACGCACCCGCTCCCCTTGGTAGGTCAGGGCGAGCTCGGCCCCGGCTTCCTTCAGTTTTTTTCCGATGGCAAAGCCCAGGCTGCGCTCGTTGGTCACCCCGAAGACCACAGCCTTCTTGCCCGAGAGGTCAATCGGCAACATGCCATCAGCTTAACAGCCCCTACTCGACGATGACCTCGAGCCGGTGATATCCCGTCGCCCCATCGGGCAGGGGCGGGCGCGGGGTCGGGTCTTGCAGCCGGCCCAGGCCGTCGGTGGCCCGCACCACCGCGGGGTAGCGCCCGGGGCTGGCGCGAAATCGAAAGCCCCAGAGCACCCAGGCGACCGGGGAAGCGGGAGGTTTGATCTCGGCCGCCTTCCAGGTCTTGCCGTCGTCGAGCGAGACCTCAACCCTGGAAATCCCCCGGCGTCCGGCGAAGGCGATGCCGCCGATGCCGTAGCTGCCGTCTTCAAACCGGGTGGCGATGGGGGTGTCGATCCGGCTCATGGTCTTGACCACCGCCTCGTCGCTCCAGCCGCGCTTTTCCCAAAAGCCCTTGTAGTCGTAGTCGACGAGCTCGATCTGGGTCAGCCACTTGACGTTTTTCATCCCGTAGATCCCCGGCACCAAGAGCCGGACCGGATAGCCGTGGCGCCGCTCGAGCGGCTCGCCGTTTTGGGCATAGGCCACGATGGTCTCGGCAAAAAGCGCGTACGTCAGCGGAATCGAGTCCGAGTAGTTGTCAGCGGCGCGGAGGATGAGCTCGCTGGCCTCGGGTCGGACCCCGGCGGCCTCGAGGAGATCCCGCAAGCGCACCCCCCGCCAGCGGCTGTTGCCAATGAGCTCGCCCCCCACCTTGTTGGAGATGCAGATCAGGGTGGTGGGCTGCTCGACCGAGGGCATGTTCATGAGGTCCTCGAGGGTGAACACCGTCTCTTTTGCCACCAACCCCTTGATCACGAGCCGGTAACGGTCGGCGCGAACCCGGGGGTCGGCGAAGTTCTTGGAGACCACGTAGTGGCGCCTGGTCGGGGTGATCTCCTTTTGCATGCCGCTCATGCGGCGCAGCCAGTCCCAGGCTCGGCCGCTTTGGGCGAAGCCGCGCCCGATCCCGGCGGCCACGGCCAGGAGCGCCAGGCGCAAAAGACCGTCGCGCCGGCGTGGGTCGTAGCGAAACCCCCGCCAGGCGAGCACGGCCCCGAGCAAAAGCGAAGTCGCTGCCAGCACCAGCGGCGGGTAGGCGTAGTTGGCGCTGGAAAAGCCGAAAAAGCCGTAGCCGAGAAGGGGGAGCAGCAACGCCGAGAGGAAAAGGGGCAGGAAAAGCGCGATCCGAGCTCCAAACCGAGCCGCCGGCCAGGCGAGTAGGGCAAAGAGCAGGTAGGCGAGGAATAAAAGCCCGTACTTGGCCCCCTGGTCCAGGCCGAAGGGCAGAGCGTGGATCAGGTTGAAGAGCCAGGGGACGCCAAAGAGCCGCGAAAGGCCCTCGTAAATGAGGTCCACCGGCGTGGGCAGGCCGAGCACGAAGCGCAAGAGGGCGGCCGTAAGGCCCAAAGCAAGGGCGGTTTTGACCGTCGAACGTTCCACGAACAACCTCCCGAAAACGCTTGCCTTTAAGCCTACCGGCAAGCGGCGGGGCCATTACTGTCCCAGGGAACGATTGCGGCGGGGGGCAGCGCCCCCCGCCGCGGACCGGCCCCGGATTCAGGCCTGCTCCGGTTCGTCACCAGACTGGGTCTCGGAGAGGATTTCCCGCACCCGCTCGCCAGAGATGGTCTCCTTTTCCAGGAGTTCTGCGGCGATCCGGTGCATGGCCTGGGCGTGCTCGCGCAGCACCGCCTTGGTGCGGGTGTAGGCCTCGTCGAGGATCTTTTGCACGTCGCTGTCGATGAGGTTGGCGGTGGCCTCCGAGAAGTCCTTACGCCGGGCGATCTCCTCGCCCAGGAAGACCGGGCCGGCGTCCGAGCCCCAGGCGATGTTCTTGAAGTGCTCGCCCATGCCCCAATCCAGAACCATGCGCTTGGCCAGCTGGGTGGCGCGTTTGAAGTCGTTCTCGGCCCCAGTGGTCACGGTGCCGGTGAAGAGCTCCTCCGCGGCGCGCCCGCCCATCAGCACGCTGAGCTCGTCCATGAGGTGCTCCCGGGAGATGAGCACCCGCTCCTCGGGGCGGGGCACGGTCACGCCGAGGGCCATGCCGCGTGGCACGATCGAGACCTTGGTCACCCGGTCGGCGTGGGGCAGCACCTCGCTCGCCACCGCGTGGCCGGCCTCGTGGTAGGCCACGGCACGCTTTTCCTGCTCCGAGAGCTTCAAAGCCCCCCGCTCAAGGCCCAGGGTGATCTTGTCGAGGGCGGTGAAGAAGTGATCGCGGGCGATCCGGGCCGAACCCTCCCGGGCCGCGATCAGGGCAGCCTCGTTGGCCAGGTTCTTGAGGTCGGCGCCCGAGAATCCGGGAGTGAGGCGGGCCAGCTCCTCGAGGTTCACATCCTGGTCCAGGGGTTTATTCCGGGTGTGCACCGCGAGGATCTCCTTGCGCTCTTCCAGGCTGGGAAGCCCCACCACCACCTGGCGGTCAAAGCGACCGGGCCGGAGAAGCGCGGGGTCCAAGATGTCGGGCCGGTTGGTCGCCGCCAGCACGATGACGTGGGTGTCCTTTTCGAACCCGTCCATCTCGGAAAGGATCTGGTTCAGGGTTTGCTCGCGCTCGTCATGCCCGCCGCCGATCCCGGCGCCGCGCTTGCGGCCGATCGAGTCGAGCTCGTCGATGAAGACGATCGAGGGCGCGTTGCGGCGGGCCTCCTCGAAAAGGGTGCGGACCCTCGAGGCCCCGACCCCGACGAACATCTCCATGAACTCGCTCGCCGAAACCGAGAAAAACGGCACCCCAGCCTCGCCGGCCACCGCCCGGGCCAGCAGCGTCTTGCCGGTGCCCGGCGGACCCACGAGCAGCACCCCTTTGGGGATCTCGGCTCCGAGCTTTAAATACTTGTCGGGCCGCTTCAAAAACTCCACCACCTCGCGCAGCTCTTCTTTGGCTTCCTTGTGTCCGGCGACGTCGGCGAAGGTGGTGGGGACTTTGCGCTCCTTGCCGTACATCCGCGCCCGCGACTGGCCGAACTGGGTGACCTGCCCCATGCCCCCCTGGCTGCGCATGAAGAAGAACCAGAAGAAGACGATGAGCAAGAGCGTCGGGCCCAGGTAGATCAGGAGCTGGGGCCAGATCGAAGGGCTCTTGGTGATCACGTTGACGCCGTTTTTCTCAAGGAAGGGGAGCAACTCGCGATCGGCGACCTGGGGCGGCGGAAGGTCCACGGTAAAGCGCTTGGTGGTGGCGCTCCCGGTGGGGGTCGGCAGCCGCTCGGGGGCCTTGAGCGTGCCCACCACCCGGGCGTCGTCGAGGACCACCCGCGCCACCTTGCCCTCAGCAACGAGCTGTTTGAACTCGGTGTAGGAAACCTTGGGGGCCGCCTGCGTGCCCACCTGGGTAAAGAGCCAGTAGCCAAGCAGAATGAGAAGGACGATGCTCCATGGGTTGATTCTGTTCGCCAAAGCCTTCCCTCCGAAGACACATCCTAACCTGAGGCGTGCCCAGAGTCTTAAACTTTGATGACAAAAGGCCCGCCGGGTCGCGGACCAGGAGCCCGGGGGCGACGATCGAGCTCGTTGTAGGGTGAACAGGGGCCCGGCGCCTGGGGGCGCCCGAACGGGGAACGATGGAACGGGTCATCGCGCTCATCAACGACGGAAATTACGAGGCGGCTTTCGACCGCCTGACGCGGCTCATCGAGGCCGAACCCTCGCCCGAGGCGCGGGCGTCGCACCTGCTCCTTCTGGCCGAGCTCTACAGCTTCTACGGCCCGGACGGGCTCGGGGGGCTGGAAGAGGCGCTCCTCTTGGCCGAGGAAACCTGGCCCCCCATCGCCGAGACCCCGCTCTTCCAGGCCCTCGCCATCGAGATGGAGGCGATCTCGGGCCAAACGCCGCAGATCTTCACCACCAGCGACCCCCGGGCCTGCTACCACCTGGCCCAGGTGCTGGCGATGCAGGGCCAGGCGGGGGAAGCCCTCCGCTGCCTCGGCGCCGCCCACGAACTCCCGCCTTACCTCGCCTGGCGGGCGCTGGCCACCCGGGGGCGGGTGCTGGAGGAGATGGAAGAGCACCTCAGGGCGCTCGCTGCTTACAGGGAGGCGGCCAGGCTCGCCCCCAAAAACGAGCGTTTTTTCCTCATCCTTGACGCCGCCGCGGTGGCGGTCGAGGCCGGGGAGGCCGAGGAAAGCCGGGCCCTGCTCCTCAGCGTCAAAGACGAGGCCAGCAGCGCCGACGCCCTCGCCACCTGGCACTACCTCCTGGGCCGGGCCGAGCTGGCCCTGGAAAACCCGAACCGCGCCCTCTCGGCGTTCGTCGAGGCCGAGAAGATCGAGGCCGAGGCCGGCGAGCCCAGTTACGGCCTGCCGCTGGCCAAGGGGCAGACGCTGATGCAGCTCGGGCGCTACCGGGAGGCGGCCGCGGCCTTCGCCGCCGCCCACGCCCGGGCCCCCGAGGAAGAGCGGACCTACAGCCTGCACGAGCTGGCGCTGGCCGAACTCGAGGCCGGCGACTTCGCCAAGGCCGAAACCCACCTCAAGGAGGTCTTCGCCGACAGCGACTACCCCCACCGGGGCGCCGCCGCCGCCGACCTGGCCGAGCTCTATTACCGCCTCGGGGACCTCGAGGCCGCCCAGGCTTGGGCCGAGGACGCCCGCACCCTGGGGCACCTGGCCGGGGCGGAGCTGATCCTGGGCCACGTGGCCTTCGAACGCCTGCGTTACGAGGAGGCCCTCGAGCACTACCGCCGGGCCGCCGAGGTCGCCCCCGAGGGCAGCCGCGACTGGCTCACCGCCCAGCAGATGGCCGCCGACACTCTGGCCCAGCTCGGCTTCCCCGACCCCGCCGAGGCCCTGCGCCGGGCCGAAGCGGCCCTGGCTCACACCCCGCCCTCCGACGAATGGTCAGCCACGCTCAGCGCCTACGCCAAACGGGCCCGGGAACTGCTTTCCCAAGGCCGCACCCTCAACTGAATACCCCACCACTACGGTTGCCGCGATGAGGGCCCCAGAGGTGCAGATCGAGGCGCCGGCTTCATGCTAGACTACAAAGCCGGGTGCGCGCCCGTAGCTCAGTCGGATAGAGCGAGCGCCTCCTAAGCGCTAGGTCGCAGGTTCGAATCCTGCCGGGCGCACCAGAACAAAAGCGCAAAGCTTCCGCCCCCTGAAGTAGGGGGCGGAACGCTTTTGACGCCTAGGCGCTTTTCCCTGCGTAGACGAGTTTCAATATGGCGTCGGGGATCTGCACACCGCCTTTTTTGAAGTGGCGGCTCGCTTCCAGCGCTTCAACGCCGAGGGGAGTGCCGCGACGGTCGAAGTCAACGAACATTCCCGGCTTGACCGCCTCGGTGTAGGCCACCTTGCCCTTCTTCAATCGCAAATAGAGGGCATCGGCGTCGAAGTCCACTTCGACCTTCATCACCCTATCGTACCTCCTTGACTTGCCCGGGCGCCGGCTCCTGAAGGTCGTGATCACCAGCCAGGTCAAAGCGTCCGTTCCGCCATGCCTGAAGGACCTGGCCCGGGACGCTGGCCCTTTTAAGTAACGCGCTC
>CAZXOY010000036.1:0-19583 GCA_964642655.1 uncultured bacterium | reverse complement strand
GCCATCGGCGGGCACCTCCCCCACGTGCGCTGGTTCCCGAGCGTTCGCAAGTGAGCCCGACAGGCTCGTCTGTGACAGGGTTTACGCTTTATCGGCGTATTTCTCAAGCAGTGCCTTGGCGATTTCCCGCGCCGCGTGCTTATCAAGGATTCGGTTCTGGTTGCCGCATTTGGGGGAGAGGATGCAGCTCGGGCAGCCGTTTTCGCAGGCGCACCCCGAAAGCCGCTCCCAGGTGGCCTGGATCCACTCCGGAAAACGCCTGGCCCCCGCGCGGGCATAGCCCACCCCGCCGGGATGCCCGTCGTAGATGAAGATCGTGGGGCCGCCCTCTGAGGGCAGCGGGTGGGGGTAGAAGGGGTAGCTGACCCCGCCGATGTCCCCGCGATCGGCGATGACGAAGAGCGGCAAAAGGCCGATCATGGTGTGCTCGAGGGCGTGGATGCCGGCGGGAAGGAGGGCCTCGGCGACGGGGTAGGGTTCTTCGGGCCTATCGGGATCTTTGGGGAGGTGGAACCACATGGCCTCGGTGTGAAAGCGGAGCTCGGGCATGTTGAGGCTGACCTCCTCGAGGACCGCCTCGGTCAGGTAGCGCTTCTTGACGTAGCCGACCACCCGCTCGCTGAGCTCCACCCGACCCACCCACACCCCGGGGAGGACTTCCTCGCCGTCTTTGACCCAGATCTCGGTCTCGGCCAGCGGCTGGGTGTAGTGGTCCTCGAGGCTGGGGAGGAGCACGATCTCCCGGGTTTCGGGATCGAGGGATTTGACGTAATAGGCTTCGCCCTGGTGCAGGTAAATGGCTCCGGGGTGGGCCTCCCAGTAGGCCTGGCGCTCGTCGAGGCGGCCGAGGGTCTTGCCGTCGTGGCTTTTCAGGGTGAAGCTCGTGCCCCGCCCGCGCAAGGTGATGGCCCGGTGCGGGTTTTTTCGCGTGGTGTAGATCCTGCCCCGGTGCTCGACGAAGTCTTCTCCGGCCAGCGCCGGTTTCCAAAAGGGCTCGTCGGGGTCAAGGGGCAGCTCCCTGGCCGCGGCGTGGGCGTGTTGGGGGTAGATGTAGGGGTTTTCGGGGTCGGCGAGGGCGGCCTCGGGCGGATTTTCGACCAGGCGGTCGGGATGCTCAAGATAGTAGGCGTCGAGCGGGTCTTCCCTCGGGATCCAGACCACGAGCGCCGCCTTGCCCGATCTTCCCGCCCGCCCGGCGCGCTGCCACAGGCTGGTGGCCGAGCCGGGATACCCGACCAGAATCACCGCGTCGAGGTCACCGATGTCGATGCCGAGCTCGAGCGCGTTGGTCGAGACCAGCACCCCCAGCTCGCCAGCGTGGAAGGCGGCCTCGAGGGCCCGGCGTTCTTTGGGGGTGTAACCGGCGCGGTAGGCCTTGATCCGCTCGGGGGCTAAGGAGCTTTGGGCGTAGCGGGCGATGAGCTCGGCGCTTTTTCGGCTGTTGGTGAAGATCAGGGTTTTGACCCCCGAGAGCGCCGCGTGCTCGGCGAGGATCGCAGCCTCGATGTTGGGGCTCCGCCGGACCTGGCCTTCTTTGTCGAGCGCTTTGGGGAGCCAGACCGCGAAGGTCCGTTTCGAGGGCGAGAGCTGTTCGCGGAGGCTGGTGAACGCTTCGCCGAAGAGGGTTTCGGCGTGTTCCTTGGGGTTTTGGATCGTGGCCGAGGCGGCGATGATCTGCGGCTTTGCCCCGTAGTGCCGGGCGACGCGGAGCAGCCGGCGGAAGATCAGCGCCGCGTGGGAGCCGAATACGCCGCGGTAGTAGTGGAGCTCGTCCACCACCAGGTAGCGCATGCGAGAAAGAAAATCGTGCCAATCCGGATGGCGCGGCAGCAGCCCGAAGTGGAGCATATCGGGGTTGGTGAGCAGGATGCGCCCTTCTTGTCGCGCCTGCACCCGCTTGGCGGGCGGCGTGTCGCCGTCGTAGGTGTAGGTCAGGGGCGGCAGGTCGAGCGCTGCTTCCATGGCTCTGAGGCGCGCTTCCTGATCGCGGGCCAGCGCCTTGGTGGGGAAGACCAAGAGCGTGCTGCCGTCCTCGAGCGCGGCTTTGAGCGCCGGCACCTGGAAGACGAGGCTTTTCCCGGAGGCCGTGGGCGTGGCCAGGACGACGTTCTTCCCCGCCTCCAGCGCCTGGAACGCCCTCAGCTGGTGCGCGTACGGCATAATGCCGAGCGCGGCGAGGACACCGGCGAAGACCCCGTGGGGCGCCGCCTCTTTGGGGGGCAGGGCGGGGAGGGTCCGGAGGTAGACCAGTTGGTTGGCGTAGCCCTCGACGTCTTTCAGCCAGGCCTCGTAGCTCCCGTACGAGGCGATGCCCGGGGGCAGGGCTTCGCCCGTCACCCCAGCCTCACCCCCCGCCGTCGCCCCTCACCGCTTTTGCGGGATGTTGAGGAAGGGCTTTTGCTGGGGCACTTCCTTGGGCTTGTTATCCTTGGCCGCCACCGCCACCCGGCGGACCACGTTCTCGGCCAGCTTGAGGTAGGCCTCGCCGATGGGGCCGTCCTCGAGGGCGCTCGGGAATCCGACGTCGCCGCCTTTTCGGATCTTGCCCTCGATGGGGATTTCGCCGAGCAGCGGGGCGCCGTATTTTTCCGCGTACGCGCGCAGGCCGCCGCTGCCGAAGATGTCGTGGCGTTCCCCGCAGGAGGGGCAGATGAAGTGGCTCATGTTCTCGACGAAGCCGAGGACCGTGACCTCGAGTTTTTCCAGCATGGAGACCGCGCGGCGGACGTCCTCGAGGGCCACTTCCTGCGGCGTGCCCACCACGATGGCCCCGGTGAGGGGGATGAGCTGCATCACCGAGAGGGGGATGTCGCCGGTCCCGGGGGGCATGTCGACCACCACGTAGTCGAGTTCGCCCCACTCGGTCTTGGTGGCGAAGTCGCGGACGAAGGAGTGCTGCAGGCTGCCGCGCCAGACCACCGGCTGGCCGTCGGGGACCACCAGCCCGAGACTGACCAGCTTGATGCCGTGGGCCTCGATGGGGATGATCTTGCCGCCTCTGGTCATCAGGGGTTTGCCGATGGCCCCCAGCATGCGCGGGGCGTTGGGGCCGAAAGCGTCGGCGTCGAAGATCCCGACCTTGGCCCCGAGCCGGCTCAGGGCCACGGCCAGGTTGACCGTGGTCGTGCTCTTCCCGACCCCGCCCTTGCCGGCGACCACGGCGATCACGTGATCGACGCCGGGAAGGGGTTTGGCCTGGATCGGGCTTTCGGCGTCCATGGTGACCACCACGTCCTCGACCCCGAGGGCGCGGATGGCGGCCACCGCTTCGTCGTGGAGCTTGTCTTTGAGGGGACAGGCGGGCGTGGTCAGCTTGAGGGTGAGGCTCACCCGGCCGCCTTCGATCTTCAGGTCATGGACGAACCCCAAGGAGACGATGTCTTTGTGGAAGTCGGGGTCGATTACCTGTTTGAGCGCTTGGAGAACCTGGGCTTCGGTCACCATGTCACCCAGAAGAATACTCCATCGACCAGGGCCGGCCTAGGTCGGAGGTTTCAATTTCGATTTATGATGGAGTCAGGTGGCGATCGACGAACGAGAGCTCATTCTGGGGATGTTCCCCGGCACCGATCCGGCGCTTTGGCCGCCGGGGGAGGTGCTCTATTACCGCCGGGGCGAGTACGTGGTGATCGCCGAGAAACCGCTTGAAGTCGTGCTCACGCCGGTGGCCCGACCGCCATCGCCAAAGCCCGTGATCTGCGAGGCCTGCCACCGCCAGCTCCGGGGAGAGGACGGGCGTTTTTTTCGGGTTCGTTTGGAACTCGGCGAGCGCGAGGTCTTTCGTTACTTCGCCCTCTGCGAAGATACCGATAGCTGCCGCGAGCGGGCGCGTCCTGAGGTTTTGAGAAAGCTGATTCGGAAGGGTATACTCCTGTAGTTGGAGGCCGTATGGCGCGTGAGATCCACCTAACCAAGGAAGGTTACGAGCGACTCAAGCAGGAGCTTTCAAAGTGGCAGGAGCGGCTTGCAGAGATCACCCAGATCCTGCAAGAGCTCATGGAGTCTTCCGACGACTACGACGACTCGGGCCTCGAGGACGCCAAACGCGAGAAAGCGCGGATCGAGACCAGGATCGACCAGCTCGAGGAGGTGCTCTCCCGCGCCCAGATCATCGAGGGCGGCGAGGCCCCGGACAAGGTGGGCCTCGGGAGCCTGATCGTGCTCCAGGACGTGGACACCGGCGAGAGCTTCGAGATCCGCATCGTGGCCCCCGCCGAGGCCAGTATTTTGGAGACGCCGATGAAGGTGTCCGACGAATCGCCGGTTGGCTCGGCCCTGGTCGGGCGAAAGGTGGGCGAGGCGGTTCGGGTCGAGACCCCCGAGGGCGTCAGGGACTACCGGGTGCTTTCGATTCTGGGGTAGGCCGTGGCCGAGTGGAACGAACAGACGCAGGCCCGGCTCAAAAACCTCGAGGCGCTGAGCGAGGCCGGATTCTCCCGCTATCCCTATAAGTTCGAAAAGGACGCCGATGCCGCCGAGATCAAGGCGCGCCACGAAGGGGCCGAGCCCGGCGAGGCCTGGCCCGAAGAGCGGGTCCGCCTTGCCGGGCGGCTGGTGGCCCTGCGGCGCATGGGCAAGGCCGCCTTCGCCCACCTGCTCGACGGCAGTGGAAAGATCCAGCTCTTTTTCTCGCGTGACGAGACCGAGCACTACCCCCTGATCAAAAAGCTCGACATCGGGGACCTCATCGGCGTTGAGGGGACGGTCTTCGTTACTCGGACCGGCGAGATCACGGTCAAGGTTACCCGCTGGCTGCCGCTGGTCAAAGCCCTGCACCCCCTGCCCGACAAGTGGCACGGGATCAAGGACAAAGAGGTCCGCTACCGCCAGCGCTACCTCGACCTCATCGTCGATCCCGGGGTGCGGGAGGTCTTCCGCCGGCGGGCCCAGATTCTGGCCTACGTGCGGCGATTTTTCGAGGACGAGGGGTTTTTGGAGGTCGAGACCCCGGTGATTCAGGCCACCGCCGCCGGGGCCGAGGCCCGGCCCTTCGTGACCCACCACAACGCCCTTGGGCGCGAGTTCTACCTGCGGATTGCGCTCGAGCTGCCGCTCAAAAAGCTCCTCGTGGGCGGGTATGAAAAGGTCTTCGAGATCGGGCGCGTCTTCCGCAACGAGGGTCTCGACGCCCAGCACAATCCCGAGTTCACCATGCTCGAGGCCTACTGGGCCTACGCCGACTACAACGACGTGGCCGAGATGGTCGAGCGCTTGCTCTCGGGGCTCGCCAAAACGATCCACGGAAAACACGAGATTCCGTACCAGGGGCGGACCATCGACTTCACCCCGCCTTTTCGGCGCATTCGCTTTTTGGAAGCGCTCAAGGAAAAGACGGGCATCGACTTCGACCCCCTCGACCTCGACCGGCTCCGGGCCTGGGTCAAGGCTCACCATCCCGAGCTGGAGGCGGTCCCCGACCACAAGCTCCTGGACAAGCTGTTCGGAATTTACGTCGAACCCTCTTTGCAAAACCCCACCTTCGTCTACGATTTCCCCTTGCTCATGAGCCCGCTGGCCAAAAAACACCGCCAGGATCCCCGGCTCACCGAGCGCTGGGACCTCTACGTGGCCGGCCTCGAGCTGGCTCCGGCCTATTCCGAGCTCAACGACCCGCTGGATCAGCGGGCGCGCTTTGAGGAACAGGCGCGCCGCCGCGCGGCGGGCGACGACGAGGCGGCCGAGACCGACGAGGACTTCCTTTTGGCCCTCGAGTACGGGATGCCGCCGGCGGGGGGGCTCGGGCTCGGCATCGACCGCTTGACCATGATCTTCGCCGATCAGCCCACGATCCGCGACGTGATCCTTTTCCCGCTGATGAAGCCCAAACAGGCCGGGGCGCACGACGACGAAGCCGCGGAGGGCTAGCCCTTGTCCACGTTCGGGATTGCCCGCAGGACCATCTGGGTGGGATTTTTCGTCCTGGGGTTGAAACTTTGGGGCTGGCGGGTCACCGGTTCGGTGGCGCTGCTCTCGGACGCGCTTGAGTCGCTGGTGAACGTTGCCGCCGCCATCTTTGCCACCTGGGCCATCTGGTACAGCCAGCGCCCGCCCGACGAAGACCACCCCTACGGCCACAGCAAGGCCGAATACCTCTCCGCGGTCTTCGAGGGCGCGCTGATCGTTTTGGCCTCGGGGGCCATCATCTATACCGCAGTGCTGCGTCTTCTTGTCCCGGGACCGGTGCGAGCCCCCGAGGTCGGCATCGGCTTTTTGCTGTTGGCCTCGCTCCTCAACGGGCTCTGGGCGCTTTACCTCATCCGGGTCGGCCGCGCCCGGCGCTCGGCGGCCCTCGAGGCCGACGGCTGGCACCTCTTCGGCGACGTCGCGACCAGCGTCGGGGTCCTGGCCGGGCTTTTGATCGCCTGGCTCAGCGGGATCTGGATTTTTGACCCGCTGGTCGCGCTCGTGGTCGCCGGGCACATCCTGGTGATGGGGCTGCGGCTGATGAAGGGGTCGGTGGGTGGGTTGCTCGACGAGGCCATCGACGCCAAGGAGCTGGGCGAGATCGAGGCGGCGATCAAGGCGGCGATGACCGGGGCCCTCGAGGCCCACGACATCCGGACCCGGCGGGCGGGTCAGAAGACCTTCGTCGAGTTCCACCTCGTGGTGCCGGGGGCCATGACCGTCGAGGACGCCCACCGCATCGCCGACCGCATTGAACGCGCGGTGGCGAAAGTGGTGCCCGGGGCCGAGGTCACCATTCACGTCGAGCCCGAGGGCGAGATGGCCCACAAGGGCATCCGGATCGAGCCTTAGAGCAACCGCTTTTGCAAAAGCCAGCCGGCGAGGGTTTCCCCCACCAGGCAGTGGGCCTCGACCAGGAGCTCGAAGGGCTGGCCATACACGGTCTCATCAGGCATTTCGGTGATCACCGTGAAGCGGCCGAACGCCGGGTGGCGTGCGGGGAGGTTGCCCGAGGGTCGATCGGGCTTTTCTTCGATCATCAGGAAGGGGAAGCCTTCGATCCGCCGGTAGGGGCGCGCCGAGGTGTGCCGTTCGCGGACGGCGATCGCCGATTGGGTGAGGGTTTTCAGCGCTTCGTGTCGTGCGAGTGCGCTGGCGATGGCGGCGGCCAGATCCTCGGCCAGATCCCGGTCCTGGCTGCGGTACACGAGGATCGTGAGCACCCCCATCGGCAGGGCCCAGGCCTCGAAGCCCCGGGGGAGGTAGCCGGAAAAGGGTCGGGTCCACTCGTGGGCCGGGTAGCCGTGGAGGTTGAGGTGGATCTGCGGCCGGTAGCGGAGGAACGCCCGTTCCCTGGCCGCGCTTTCCCAGAGCGGGGGTCCCTCCGTCCGGGCCTGGAGGTCGTGGCCGCGGGCGGTATAGCGCGCGGCGTGGTGCATGTGGGCGGGGTTGAGCTGGATAAGGGCCCGGTGGAGGGCGGCGCCATCGGGGTTTTCGAGGGGGACGACGGCCAGGTTGAGCGGGTCCCGGCCCGCCAGCGACCGGGCGAGGCGGAGGGCGGCGGCCGGGCCGGTGCTCTCGTTCGCGTGCTGCCCGGCGGTGATGAGCAGCGAGGGGGCGCTTTCGCGTTTTGCCCTGGAGAGGGCGACGATCGGGCGCCCCAGGAAGCTATAGCCCAAAAGGTCGAGCCCGAGGCCGGTTTCGTCGCTGAGCGCCCTGGCCGTTGCCCAGATCTCGCGGGGGGACATCGGGCCGGGGGCGCTTTGCGCGGGGAGGTGCCTTCCCTTTTGGGGCGGGAGCGGAGGGAGATCGCGCGCGCTCCCGGGCTCGCCCCGGACCGCCACCCTGACCCGGTGGCCTTTGGGCCAGCGCGACTCCCAGGGGGGAAGGAGCCCCTTTTGTTCCAGGCGGTAAAGGCCTTCGAGCAGCGAGGCCGCGGCCCGGTCTTCGACCTCGATCTCCAGCGTTTTCGCCTGTCGGGTGCGGATGGTGATGGACGGGCTGGCCTCGAGGTCGACGAGCGCATCCGCCTCTTCGCCCCATTCCACCAGCGTGGCCGTGGCCCGAGTGGGGCTTTGGGGCGCGTTGGTGACCACCGGAATCACCCAGCCGGTTGGGGTACCGCGGTCGGTGGGGGCAGCGCCGGCAGCGGTCTTGAGGGCCTCGGCGACGGTGAAGTAGAGGTCTTCTTCCAAGGCCTCGGTCATCGATGCGAGGGCGGAATCGCCCGAGAAATCGGGCTCCGAGAGTCTGGCCGTGATGACGGTGACCAGAGGACGACGCCTTAAGATTTCCGGCCGCACGTCTTGCCAAAACCACCGCCAAAGCCGCGCCGCGTCGGTGGGGAGCTGGGCTCGGTGGCAGATGCTGTTGCCCCGCAAGAGAACGAAGCCTGCCTGGGGCTCGCCGTCGTCGTTCAGTGGCGGGGTGAGCGTACCGCGCCAGAGCGGGGTTTCTTCGCGATAGAGAATGGCCTCGTAGCGCCGGGTTTGGCCGGGCGCGGGTTCGAAGGCGTGGGCCAGATTGGCCTGGTCCAGGATGGCCGCGATGGGGTAGAGGGCCTGCAGGAAGCGATCGGGGTGGTCGCTGGAGGTTTGGGGATAGCGGACCAGAATCCGGTTGGCCCCAATGGTTCTGGCACGGGGGATGACTTCCTCGTAGAGCCAGAAGAAGGCGCTTTTATAGCTCGCCCGGAGGGTGGCGCGCAGCCCGAGCTCCCGCTCGACCCGTTCGGCCAGGGCCCTTCGGATCTCGCGGCTTTCGGAGAGGTGGCCGACGACGTGGGTGGCCTCGGGGTGATCGCCCGCCGCTTCGGCCAGCGCCTGCCACCATAGCTCGCCTTCCCAGGGGAACTCGGCTTTCAGGACGCGCCTGGGGCCAAAGGTTAGGTTCCTGAGCGGTTTTTCCAGGCCGCGGGCGCCTCGAGGCGGCCTCGCCACAGCCAGCGGCTGTCCCCGGGTCCAGGCGCGGAGCAGTCGGCCCCAGGGACTCTCGCCCGAAAGGATGAGGGAAAGTTCACGGGCGTCCATCGCGACTCCTTCCCAGGGGATCGAGCTGGTCGCGCAGCCAGTCGCCGAGCAGGTTGATCCCCAAAACCGTGAGCGTAATCGCGAGGCCGGGGAAGGCAGCGACCCACCAGGCGGTTTGCATGTAGTTGCGCCCGTCGGCGAGCATGCCGCCCCAGGAAGGCACCAGGGGGTCGACCCCGAGCCCCAGGAAGGTGAGCCCCGACTCCAAGAGGATGTTATTGGCGACGTTCAAGGTGGCGAGCACGATCACCGGGCCGATGGCGTTGGGGAGGATGTGGCGCAAAAGGATCCGGCGGCTTGAAGCGCCGAGCGCTCTGGAGGCCTGAATGAACTCCCGTTCCCTGAGGCTCATGACCTGGCCTCGCACCACGCGGGCGTACTGTACCCACTGGGTGATGACCATGACGAAGATGAGTTTCCAAAGCCCCGGGCCGATGACCGCGATCACGGTGATGGCGAGGAGGATGAAGGGGAAGGCCAGCTGGATGTCGGCGAGCCGCATCAGGAGGGTGTCCCAGAGTCCCCGGTGATACCCGGCGATGAGGCCGACGGCGGTGCCGATGACAAGTCCTAATCCGACCGAGACCGTCCCCACGATGAGGGAGACCCGGCTCCCGTAGATGATCCGGGTCAGCACATCCCGCCCTACGGGATCGGTGCCCAGGGGATGTCCGGGGCTGAGGGGTGGGAGCAGGCGAGCCCGGAGGTCGATGCTGTCCGGCGTGTAGGGGGTGAGCCTGTCGGCGAAAATGGCGCTCAGGACGATGACCGCGGTGATGATGAGCCCCACCAGGAAGTCGGGGTTGCCCACGGTTTTGGCCCAGAGGGGATTTTGCGAGAGCGTTTTGGGCTGCTTTCTCGTCAGCACGGCATCACCCCACGCTGATCCTTGGATCGATGAAGGCGTACGAGAGATCGACGATGAGGTTGACGAGGACCACGATCACCGCCAGCACCGCCACCGCGCCCTGCAACACTGGGTAGTCGCGGTAGGCGATCGCGTTGAGGGCCAACGAGCCAAGCCCCGGCCAGGCGAAAACTTGCTCGATGATGACGATCCCTCCGATAAGGCCACCAAATTGCAGGCCGACGAAGGTGATGATCGGGATCGCCGCGTTGCGAAGCGCGTGTTTGTAGATCACCACCCGTTCGCTGAGCCCCTTGCTCCGGGCGACCAGGATGTACTGGCTGGAGAGGACCTCGAGCAGGCTACCGCGCATGAGGCGGGTAGTGGTCGAGGTGAGGATGAGCCCCAGGGTGAGCCCGGGCAGAACGAGGGACGCCGGCCCCTCATACCCCGAGGGCGGCAGCCAGCGCAGGTGGACGCCGAAGATGAGGATCAGCATCAGCCCCAGCCAGAAGTTGGGGAACGAGAGCCCGAGGAGCGAGAGGAGCCGGGTGAGGCGGTCGGCCCAGCTCCCCTGGCGGGTGGCGGCGTAGATCCCCAGAGGAATCGAGAAGAAAAGCGAGAGCAAGAGGGCCACGCTGGCCAAGAGCAGCGTGGCCGGCATGCGCTGGGCGATTAAGGCGCTGACCGGCTGGTCGCTGCGAAAGCTCCGCCCGAGATCGCCGGTGAAGAGTCCTTTGAGAAAGTCCAGGTACTGCACCAGGAAGGGCCGGTCGAGTCCCAGCGCGTGGCGAATGCGGGCGAGCTCTTCGGCGCTCGGGGCCGAGGCACCCTGGAAGAGGGTGACGGCTGGGTCGCCCGAGAGCCGGATGGTAAAGGCCACGAAGGCCGTGACCGCGATCATGACCAAAACGGCTTGCAGGATTCGTGAAATGACGTAGCGAAACACCCTCGAATGCCCCCTTGGACCTATTGGTGGCGGGCATCAGGCCGGGCGTGCCCGGCCTGATGCGCTAGCGAACGTCGACCTCGACGCCGAGGAGACGGATGCGGTCGTCCGGTGGCGGGGTGAAGTTCTTGACCCGCTTGCTCACGCCCCAGAGGTTGATGACCTGGTACATGGGCATGGCGACGACCTGGTCGTGGTGCAGGTATCGGTCGATCTGCTGCAGGATCTTTTCGCGCTTGGCCTGGTCATAGGTGCTGCGTTCTTCGTCGAGCCACCGGTCGACTTTCTCGTCCGAGAAGCAGGGGTTCCAGAACTGGCCGGTGTGGTAGAGCAGGTAGGCGGTGTTGTCGTAGTCGAGGGTCCAGCCGCCCCAGCCCGAGTAATAGAGATGGCCGACCTTGTTCTTGGGCACGATCTCGCCGTAGTAGGTGTTGACCTCGTAGGGCTTGAGCCGGACCTTGAACCCGACCGCCTGCAGGTAGCCGGCCACCGCCTGGGCCACTTCCCGGAAGGTGGCGTCGGTCCCGATGAAGTTGAGCTCGATCTCGGTCCCGGGCTTCACGCCGGCTTCGCGGAGCAGGGCCCGGGCCTTTTGGGGGTCGTAGGGGTAGGGCTTCAGGGTCGGGTCGTAGCCGAAGGAGAGTTCGGACTGGAAGCCGGCGATGGGCTTGCCGTAGCCCTGGAGGATGCTTTCGATGATGGCCTCGCGGTCGACCGCGTACACGATGGCCTTGCGCACGCGGACGTCGTCGGTGGGTGTTTTGCAGACGTTGAACCGGAGCGAGGTCACGGTCGGGCTGCCGACCGGCATCAGCTTGAGGTTGGGGTCACCGTTAATGACGCTGGCCAGGCTGATCGGCACCCCCTGGGCGATATCGACGCGACCGGCCTGCAGCTCGGCCACCCGGGTGGCCGCTTCGGGGATGAAGCGATAGACCACCGTTTTGACCTTCGGCGTGCCACCCCAGTAATCGGGGAAGGCCTCGAGGGTCAGGTGGTCATCCTTGACGTACTCGACGGCTCGGAATGGCCCGGTGCCCACGGGATGGGTGTTGAAGTAGGCGTCGCCCTTTTCCTTGATGTACTTGGGAGGGACGATCATGGCCCCGTAGCCGGCGAGCTTGGTGATGATGACCGGGTCGGGTCGGGCCATGATGAAGTCGACGGTGTACTCGTCGACGATCTTCACTTCTTTAATCGCGTTGTAGTTGGCCTGCTGCGGCCCTTTCGCGCCCTCTGGGCCGAGCAGCCGGTCGAAGGTGAACTTGACCGCTTCGGCGTTGAAGGGCTCGCCGTCGTGGAACTTCACCCCTTTCCGCAGATAAAAGCGGAGCACCTTGTTGCCGTCGAGCCACTCCCACCGTTCGGCCAGTCCGGGGCGGATCTTGAGATCCACGCCGCGGTCGACGAGGCCGTCGAAGATGTTCGAGGCCACCATGCCCCAGGAAAGGTAGAAGGTGTCGATGGGATCCCAGCTCCCCGGGTCCTGGGCCTGGGCGATGACCAGCTTGCCTTGCTGGGCCAGCCCCAGCGACGCCAGCGCCAGAAGTACGACCGACAGTTTTTTGAGAATTTTCAGCTTCATTGGACCTCCGATCGCATTGCTTATTTCGCAAGCCTTGATGCCTCTTCCCGCCGCCTACTCGCTCTGCGCGACAATTTCACCTCCCTCGAGCGCCGGCTGTTTTTTGAGCCAGGCGCGCCAATCCCAGGTGCTCTTGAAGATGCGGACGATCTGGATGGTCTCGTGCGCGGTGATGCCCTCGATGGCTGGAATGGCCTGGCTGAGGAAGCGGTAGAGCTCGTCGATGCTCGCATGCAGGCTCTCGATCACCACGTCGGCCGAGCCGATACCGAGGCCGACGTAGCGAACTTCGTCGAGCTGGGTGAGCGCTTTGGCCACCGCCTCGGCCTCGCCGGGGCGGGTTTTGATCAGCGTGACCGCGTCGACCGCGATGCCGAACTTCATGGGATCGCCGGTGGCGACCACCTCGAGGAGTCCGCCTTCGACCATCCGGTTGTAGCGCCGCCGCACGGTGCCCTCGGAGACCCCGAGCCGGCGCGCGATCTCCCGGAAGGGCATCCGCCCGTCGTCCTGAAGGAAAGCGACGATTTTTCGATCGAGAGAGTCTAAATCCGTTATATCCATGATCTCTCCTTACGCAATGCGTTGGTATGGAAATTTTATGCACCGCATTGGGGTGGTGTCAAGAAGGCGCGGCGCCGGTGGCGCCGCGAACCGGGAGGGCGTTTGGTTTTTGACGCGTCGGTTATGCGCCCTGATCGTCGAGGCTTTGGATGAGCCGCCTGGCGGTGGGGGTGCAGGCCAGGCCGCCTTCGCCGGTTTCCTTCAGTTCATTCGGCAAGAGCCGGCCGATCTGGGCCATGGCCAGGATCACCTCGTCGGGAGGGATCAGGCTGCGGATGCCGGCCAGGGCCTGCTGGGCGGCGCTGACGGCATGGACGCTGAAGAACCCGTTGCGCATGACGCACGGGAGCTCCACGTAGCCGCCCAACGGGTCGCAGACCAGGCCGAGCGTGTTCTGCAGCGCCAGCGCCGCGGCGTGGACCGAGGCCTCGGCGCTGCCGCCGAGGAGCTCGGTCACCGCGGCCGCCGCCATGGCCGCGCTCGAGCCGATCTCGGCCTGGCACCCCCCCGAGGCGCCGGCGATGTAGATGGTGCGGCTGATGATCTTCGCGATCCCCCCGGCGAGGACGAGCGGCATGAGCAGCGTTTCGTCGGGCAGGCCCAGGTGGTCGGCGACGCCGAGGAGAGCGCCAGGTACGGTTCCGGCGCTGCCAGCGGTCGGTGCGGCGACGATCTTGCCCATGCGGGCGTTCTCTTCGTTGACCGCCATGGCGTAGGCCTGGACCCGTTTCAAAAGCGGGGCCTGCAAGGGGTCGTCGGCGTCCCAGAGGGTTTTTGCGTTCCAGCCCACCATTCCGGCCACGCTCTTGGCCTGGCTCTTGAGGCCCCGCTCGATGGCCTCCCGCATCACCGCCAGGCGGGCGCGCATCACCTCGAGGACGAACGCCCGTTCGAGCCCGCTCTCCTCAAGCTCTTCTTCCAGCACCGCCTGGGAGGCCGGCCCTTTGGTTTCGGCGAGATCTCCAAGCGTCAACGGCACGTTACCAGGCTACCCGAAAAGCCGCTTTGCCGCCTCCTGGCCGTCACGCACGACCTCGGGGATGCCCACGCCCCGGTAGGCGGCGCCGGCGAGCGCAAGGCCGGGGAGGGCTTGTTCCGCTTCCTCGATTCGCGAGAGCCGATCGAGGTGGCCCACGGTGTAGGCCGGCATGCCTTTTCGAAAAACGCCCACCCAGGTCCGCTCGGGCCTCGGGAGCTGGCCGAGCAGCCGGGTGAGGTCGGTTCGGGCCATCTCGACGAGCGCTTTTTCCCCTGCGTCGGCCTCGGCACCCGAGAAGTAGGCCCGGACCAGGACGTGGGTTTCGGGGGCGCGGCGAGGCCACTTTTGGTCGAGCCAGGTGAACCCGCGGGCGGAAAACCCCTCGCCCTTGGCAAAGAGCACGCCGTGGCCCTCGCGGGGCGGGAAGTCGGCTTTGGAGAAGGCCATGGTGACGGTGGCCGCGGAGTGGTAGGGAATGTCGCCGAGGGCCTCGAGGGCGGCAAACCCCACCGTCTCCAGCAACCTCGCGGCCTGGGGGGCGGGCACGGCCAGGATCACCCCATCGGCCTCGAGGATCCCTTGGCCGGTGTGCACCTTCCAGCCGTGGCCGGTTCTCTCGAGTCGCTGGGCTGCGACGCCGGTGTGGAGGCTTTCCCCGAGGGCATCCACCAGGGCCCCGACCAGCTGCCCGAGCCCCTTTTCGAAGGAAGCAAACAGCGAGCCGCCTTCCCGGCTCACCTTGCGCCGGCGCATGGTCTGGAGCGAGCCCCAGATCAGGCTGCGGTGGTCGCGTTCCAGGGCTTTGAGCTGGGGGAAGGCGGCGAGCAGCGAGAGGCGTTCCGGATCGCCGCCGTAGATGCCACCGGTGAGCGGCGCGGCCAGGCGTTCCCAGACCTCACGCCCCAGACGGCGGCGGATGAACTCGCCAAAGGCCTCGTCGCCCTCGGGTCCGCGGGGGATGAGGAGGTCGAGCGCCGCCCGGGCCTTGCCGAGCGGCGAGAGGAGCGGGGTTTTGATCAGGGGTCCCAGGCGGGATGGGATGACCACGTTCAGCCCCTCGGGCATGGGGTGGCTCTTCCCACCCACGTGGATGAAGGCCGACGGCCGGGCGGGCAGGGTGCCGATGATCGCCGCTTCGAGGCCGAGGGATTTGGCGAGCGCCAGCGCCCAGGGCTTGTAGCGGACCACGGCGTCGGGGCCGGTTTCGACGGTAAAGCCCGCTTCGCGTACGGTGATCACCTTGCCGCCTGGCCGCCCGGCTTCCAGAACGATCACGTCGGCGCCCTGCGCCTTGGCCGCAAGACCAGCGGCGAGACCGGCCATGCCGCCGCCCACGACCACGATCCGTCTCTCCTGCTGCATGGCGTTCTCCCTACCCCTCATCGGCCCAGCTCAGGGCGACGGCCTCGACGATGTGGGCCAGGGCCTCGGCGTAGTCGGTGCCGGCGTTGAGCGATGGCGCGCGCACCAGACGCACCCCGGCCGCCTTGGCCGTTTCCTGGGCTTCGATGTCGATATCGTAGAAAACCTCGAGGTGATCGGCCGGGAACCCGATCGCCGCCACCAGCACCTCGCGGATGCCCTCGGCGGGGAGGCTCGCGATCACCTCGTTGATGTCGGGGCCGAGCCAGGCCTCCTCGGTGCGCCCCGCCGACTGGTAGGCGAGGCGCCAGCGTGCGATCCCGAGCCGATGGGCGACGAGCCTGGCGGTGGCCTCGAGCTGCTTGGGGTAGAGACCGCCGTCGAGCTGGGTGGAGCGCTCGGGCACTGAGTGGGCGGAAAAGAGCACCAGGGCCTCTTTCGGGTTCCGCAGGCGCCACAGGCCCTCGAGCACGCGTTCGGCCACCGCCGCGATGTAGCGGGGGTGTTCGGCGTAGGAGGGGACCATTTTGAAGGCAAATGGTTCGCCGAGCTTTGCCAGCGCCGCTTTGGCCCTGGCCTCGTATTCGGCGATGGAACGGGCCGAGTAATGGGGAGCGGCGACGAGCCCCACCGCCCGTCTTACGCCGGCGCTGGCCATGGCGGCGACCGCTTCCTCGATCGTGGGCCGGCTGTGCTTGGTCCCCACGAACACCTTGGGGAGGTCGTCTTCCTGCCGGGGCGCGGGTGGCTCAGCGAAGCCGAAGGGGAAGCGGGGGGCTTTGAGGCGCAGGTAGGCTTCCAGGCGGCTTGCGAGGGTGAAGGTGATCTCGTTGAGGGGGCTTTTCCCGATTCGCCGGTAGCGTTCGGTGAGTTCGTCGAGGAGTGGCTTCGGTGGGGGGTGCCCGTGGCGGATATCGGTGTAGTAGGGCAGGATCTCCGCTTCCCGGTAAGGGGTGCCGTAGTGCATCAAGAGAACGTCGATCATGCCGATCCCCCTGTACGCTCGTGGACCAGATCGACCACGTAGGCCACGTTTGCCTCCGGCGTGCCGGGGAGGATGCCGTGTCCGAGGTTGAAGACGTGGCCGGGCTGGCCGAGGTTGTCCTCGAGGACCGCCTTCACCTCGCGCTCGACGACCTCCCTGGGCGCGAAGAGCACGGTGGGGTCGAGGTTGCCCTGAACCGGCGTTTTCCCGAGCCGCGCCCTGGCCCAGCCGAGCGGCGTGGTGCTGTCGATGCCGATGGCGGAGCCCCCGGCTTCCTGGATGAGTTCCAAAAGGTGCATGGTCCCGGTCCCGAAGTGGATCGTCGGCTTGCCGGTTCGCTCGAGGGCCTCGAAGAGGGTTCGCATGTGGGGGAGCACGTAGCGGCGGTAGTCGCGGCGGCTTTGCCGGCCGATCCAGGAGTCGAACACCATCAGCGCATCGGCCCCGGCCCGGGCCTGGGCCTCGAGGTAGTGGGCCATGGCCCGGGCCAGCGTGTCCATGAGGCGGTGCCAGGCGGCCTCTTCGGTGTACATGAAGCGCTTGAGGCGGATGTAGTGCTTGGAGGGACCGCCTTCGATGAGGTACGAGGCCAGGGTGAAGGGGGCGCCGGCGAAGCCGATCAGGGGCACCTTGAGCTCGCGCTTCAGGATGGCGATGGCCTCGAGGACGAACGGCGTATCGCCTTCCGGATCGAAGGATCCGAGACGCTCGACGTCGGCCGGGGTTTGGACGGGGCGTTCGATGATGGGGCCCTTGCCCTCGACCAGCTCAACATCCACCCCCAGGCCGGGGAGGGGCGTTGTGATGTCGGCGAAGAGGATTGCCGCGTCGACGGCGAGCTTTTCCACCGGCAAGAGGGTGACCCTGGCGGTGAGCTCGGGCTGGCGGACGATTTCGGGCAGGGTGTACCGCTCGCGGATCTTGCGATACTCGGCCTGATAGCGCCCGGCCTGCCGCATGAACCAGACCGGTGTGTAGGGCGTGGGTTCGCCACGCAGCGCGCGCAGGAATACGTCATTCACGCCGCGATTCTACCTTGAGGGCGTGGCGGCGTGTCCCGGGCGACTCAGGCCACGGTGTAGCCGATGGCTTCCAGGACTTTCCGGGCCGCGTCTTTTTCTTCGGAAGCGGCGAAGCCAAGGCGGATGGCGCCTCCGGCGTCGCGGATGGCCAGCACCTCGATGTCCTTGATGTTGACGCCGGCCCGCCCCAGCGCGGTGGTGATGCGGGCGAGCTCGCCGGGCCGGTCTGGCACCTGGACCACCACCTCGTAGCGGACGGGGAGCAGACCCCGTTTGACGATGGGCAGGGCGTCGCGGGTTCGTTTGGCGATCCGTCCCCGTTCCAGCAGCGCTTCGGGGTCCTCGAGCACGGCCTCCAGCTCCTCGAGGACCGACTTGAGGTCGGCGAGGGCGCCCTTGACCGCATCCCGATTGGCATGGACCATGTCCCGGCTCATCACCGGTGAGCCGGAGGCCACTCGGGTGAGGTCGCGAAAGCCCCCCGAGGCCAGGAACATGAGGAGATCCTTTTCCCGATCCCGGGCCACGAGCAGGTTCAGCGCCACGGCCAGCAGGTAAGGCAGGTGGCTTACCCGCGCGACCAAGCGGTCGTGGACCGCCGGATCCAGCAGCAGGGGGTAGGCCCCGAGTTCGGTGACCAGGCGTTCCATGGCCTCGAGGTCTCGGGGATCGGTCTTCGGGGTGGGGGTGAGGACCCAGACCGCGTTTTCGATCAGCCCGGCGTGGGCGTGTTGGACGCCGGCGCGTTCCGAGCCGGCCATCGGGTGTCCGCCGACGAAGCGGGCCAGACGTCCGCTCGCGGCCTGAACGACCGGCGATTTGACGCTGCCGACGTCGGTGAAAAGCGTTCGCTTTGAAGCGAAGCGAGCGAGCTCCGCGGCCAGGCCCGGGATCGCACCCACGGGGGCGGCCAGGATGGCCAGGTCGAGCCCCCCGACCCACTCGCCGAGCTCGGGGTGGATGTGGGTGGCGGCGCCGAGGGCCAGGGCGCTTTGGAGGGCGCCCGGGTCCTTGTCGTAGGCGTGCACCTCCTCGGCGAGGAAGCGCTCGCGCATGGCGAGCGCCACCGAGCCGCCGAGGAGACCGACGCCGAAAACCCCGACTTTAGCGTAGAGTGGCTGCATCGGTGGCTTTGCCTAGCGCGGGCAGGAGCGAACGAATTCGGGCCATGAACTCGGCGAACTCGTCCTCGGTGAGTTGCTGGGCGGCGTCGGAGAGGGCGATCTCGGGGCGGGGATGGGTTTCGACGATGATGCCGTCGGCGCCGGCGGCGACCCCGGCGAGCGCCAGCGGAAGCACCCACTCCCGCCGCCCCGCCGCGTGGCTGGGGTCGACCCAGACCGGAAGGTGGGTCCAGCTTTTGAGGACCGGAATCGCCGAAACGTCGAGGGTGAAGCGGGTGGCCTTCTCAAAGGTGCGGATCCCCCGCTCCACCAGGATCACCTGGCCGTTGCCCTCGGAAAGGATGTATTCGGCGCTCATCAGGAACTCCTCGAGGGTCATGCTCATGCCGCGCTTCAAGAGCACCGGCTTCCCCGAGGCCCCGGCCTCCTTGAGCAGCGCGAAGTTCTGGGCGTTCCGAGCACCGATTTGCAAGACGTCGACGTACCGGGCCACGAGCTCGACCTTGTCCGGGCTGGTGACCTCGGTGACCACCGGCAGACCGGTTTCCCGGCGCGCCTCGGCCAGGATCTTCAGCCCCTCCTCGCCGAGCCCCTGGAAGGAGTAGGGGCTGGTCCGGGGCTTGAAGGCGCCGCCGCGCAGCATCTGGGCGCCATGCCGTTTGACGTAGTGGGCGGCGGTGAGGGTTTGCTCCCGCGATTCCACCCCGCAGGGGCCGGCGGCGACCATGAAATGGCCGTTTCCCGTTGCCCCCGAGGGGAAACGGATCACCGTGGGGAGCGGGTGGACCTCGCGGCTCGCGAGCTTATACGGCTTTGAGATGCGAATCACCTCGGCCACGCCGGGCATGGCCCGGAAATGCTCCATGATCTCCGGCGTCGGCCCCTTGCCGACCGCGCCGACCAGCGTGGTGTGCTCGCCCTGGGAGACGTGGGGGGTGAAACCGAGACGTTTCAGTTCTTCCTTGACGTGTTCCAGCGCTTTTTCGTCAGCGCTTTCCTTGAGTACGATGAGCATACCTGCGCCCTCTCTTTTCTCGCCTGATTGTGAAAATGTGGGGACCTAAGACCGAACCGGCACCGGGATGAGCCTGGAATAGCCATAGCCATCTTCCATCTGCTCACCCCCCTGGCGCGTGGTCGTCATAGCCAAAAGCTATTCGTTCCTTGGAGCGCTGTCAAGCGGGACCACCGCCATGGTGCAGCGGCCCAGGGCGATGAGCCGGCCCGATTCGT
>CAZXOY010000035.1:0-20647 GCA_964642655.1 uncultured bacterium | reverse complement strand
GGGGGTGGGCGTGGGCCCAGAGCTCTTTGGAAAGGGAGGTTCAAAGACGTTCGCCGGGCATGGTGATGAGAGGGTGGCTTTTCCGACCGTGGCTTGGAATCAGATCACCCGATGCCCGGCGCAACGCAGCTGAGCGGTTTGCCTAACCGGGCGGGCAGAGCCCGCTGTGACCTACGTGAGAGACGAAGTAGGCGTGGAGGTCGTAGTGAGGGATCTCGTAACCCTCGTGCCCTTCGGGCTCAAATTCCATATCCACATGATCCACGGCGTACCCTCTTACCGGCTTGAGAACGTCCATCCAGGACTTGCCGGTCTTGAAGTCCTCCTGAGAGATCATGATCTCCACGAAGACCACGTCGTCCCCCGCCACCCCGTAGATGGGCCCGAAAGGCAGGTTTTGCGGGTTTGCCCAGTGCTCTCCCATGCCAGGTATACAGGGAGTGAGCTGGATGGTGCCTTTGGGCAACCCGAGCTTTCCGGCCTTTTCGGCCATGGCTTTCATTTGCGCTGGGGTAGGCTCGGGCGGGCTGCCGTGTTGCGCTGCGAACGCCAGCGCCGCCAAAATTACGAAAACTGGAATGAGTTTTCCCATATCTTGCCTCCTTGAGTGCCCCTAAGCCTGTCGGAAAAGCTTTTTTGGTGCAGAGGCTAAGGGTAGCATGGGCGTTTAGGTAAAAAGGAGCAAGAGGTTTCATTTGCGATGTCGTCGGGGACACATTTTGGGTGCCGGGTCGCTTCGGCTGGGCTTTGGGCATGGCGGAACCAGCCTGCACCGTGTCCGTTTGCAGCTTGGGATTTCGATTGTCACAGGGGTGGCGGGGGTGGGAATACGCTAAGGGAGGTGCCAGGTGCTGGTCTTGGGGAAGGCGAGCGATCGTCGCACCTTATCATGCATTCATGAAAGCTTTTCAAGGTGTTTTCGTTTCTCCCGAGACCGCGGAGGTCAAAGAGGGGCACCTGGTCGTCGAGGGCGGACGAATCCAGGGGTTTGAAAGGCGCCCGCCGCTAAAGGCCGAGGTCACCAGGCTCGAGGGCTTCGTCGTGCCCGGCCTGATCGACGCCCACGTGCACCTGTCTTTTTCCGGCGGGCCGGACCCGGCGGCTGAACTGGATGCCGAACCCCTGGCCACCACCGTGGCCCGGGCCGTGGCCCGGCTCAGGGCCTACCTCGAGGCCGGCATCACCGCGGTGCGTGACCTCGGCTCGCGGCAGGGTATGGCCGTGGGGCTGGCCCAGGCCGTTGAGCGGGGCTACATCGTCGGACCGCGGGTGGTGGCCGCGGGTCAGGCCATCACCCCCACCGGCGGGCACGGGCACCGGGGTGGCGTCGAGGCCGATGGGGCCCTCGAGGTGCAAAAGGCGGCCCGACGCGAGTTCAAGGCCGGGGCCAGGGCCCTAAAGCTCATGGCCACCGGCGGGGTGATGACCCCGGGCGTGAAGGCGGGCGCCGAGATGTTCGACGAGGCGGAACTCCGGGCTGGGGCGCTGGAGGCGAAAAAGCGAGGCGTGCCCTCGGCCGCGCACGCGCAAGGGCTCCTGGGCATCAAGAATGCCCTCCGCGCCGGCATCACCACCATCGAGCACGGGGCCTTTGACGCCTGGGACGATGAAGTCCTCCGGCTTTTCCGTGAAACGGGGGCGCTTTTGGTGCCGACCTTGGCGGCGCCGGCGGGGATCCTCGAGGGCGAGGGCCGGGTGCCCGAGTTCATGGTGGAAAAAACTCGTGCCATCGCCGAGCGCCACCGGGAGAACACCCGCCTCGCTTACCGAAGCGGGGTGAAGATCGCGGCCGGGACCGATGCCGGAACCCCCTTCAACCCGCACCCCAACCTCGCCCGCGAGCTTTGGCTCCTGGCCGAGGTCGGGCTCTCGCTGCCCGACGTGCTTCGGGCGGCGACGCAGCATGCCGCTGAAGCGCTCGGGATGTCGGGCGAGCTCGGTACGCTGGCCCCGGGATCGCTGGCGGATCTGGTGGTGCTGGAGGCCAACCCCCTGGAGAGCGCCGCCGCCTATGCCAGGGTGCGGCAGGTCGTCCAGGGGGGTGAGGTGGTCCGGGCCTAAACGCTCCGCCGTGGCGAAAGCCACGGCGATCACAAAGTCGGCCAATCTTGCATCGGTGCGGTTCAAAAACGCGTGGGCGCACTTAGGCCTTGGGTGGCCGGTCGTGCCGCTCGGCCTTGGCCGGGGCGTGGCCTTCCCGTTCGGCCTTTTTGAGCCAGAGGTAGAGCAGCAGGAAGATTGCCGCGCCCACGCCCCAGCCCCGGGCACCCTCGACCATGCCCAAGACGGGGACGAAGAGCACGGCGATGACCGCCCAGATCAGGGTGAGCCAGAGCAACGCCTTGGCATCCCAGCTCATGGCAGCCTCCTTCTAGTGACCGCCCCCGACGGGGGCGAAGACGGGCAGGTTCTCAACCAGCAGGAAGGCGATCAGGGTGACGGCATACATCCCGACGAGCAGCGTGCCCGCCGCCAGCGGCGCAAACCACGCCGCCTGGCCCCGGGCGTCCTCGGGTCGCAGCGTGGCCACCTGGAATTCGTCAACGAGTTCGCCCGAGGTGACCTTAAACAGCGCGCTGACGCCGAGGATGACCACGTAGGCCAGAAGGATCGCAACCATCACCAGACCGGCGGTACCGACCACCGCCATGAGCGTCGTCCAGATGGCCGGGGCTTCGCCCCCGAAACTCACGTCCACCGTGCGCCGGGGTACGCCCATGTAGCCGGCCCAGACCCCGGCCACGCCGAAGACGTACACGGCCAGGGTGAGGAGGTAGGGCAGCCAGGTGGCGAGGCGGGGGCGCCAGAGTCGCCGGCCGGTAAGGGCCGGGATCATGTAGACCAACGCCCCCAAAAAGGTCAGGCTGACCATGCCCACGGTGAAGAAGTGGAAGTAGCCGGGAACGGTGAAGGTATCGCTGACGAGTGCCGCCAGCCGTTCCTGGATCAAAACGTAGGAGACCGCCCCCCCGGCGAGGGCGTTCACCGGGGCCATGGCCACCGCGGCGAAGGTCGGGTTTTTCCAGGGGAGTACCCGCAGCCAGCCGAAAAGGCCCTTGGCGCCCTGGCCGCTGGCCGAAGCTTGGAGCGAGGAAGCGATGATGAGACCGACCGCCAGCGTGGGGACGCCGATAAAGGCCGAGAGAATCGACCCGATGAGCTTGGTGGAGGCGGGAACCTCGGGCTCGAGGAACATGTGGTAGGGCGAGGTCACCGGCACCAGCACCAGGTAGAGCGAGAAGACGAGTTTGGAAAAACGCTCGCCGTAGATGCTCTTGACCCCGGTGGCGGCCTCGGTCAGGACGTACCACATGAGCACGGTGGAGAGCAGGGGCAGGTAGTGGGTGTTATGGAACATGATGCTCCAGCTCAGCTCGTAGTTGAAGTTCCTGATGAACGGCGGCATGCCGAGCAGGGTCTGGAGCGCCGGGACGTAGGCCATGAGGGCGATGAGCGAGGCCACCACCAAAAGGCCGTTCCAGAGTGCGGCGGCGTAGGTGACCGCGCTCCACTCCTTGACCAGGCCCTGGAGCTTGGGTTTGATGGCGGTGGCGACGGCGACCGTCCCCGCCAGGATCTGACCCAGGTTTGCGAAGATATAGCCGCTCAAGAAGACCGAGCCGCCATTGAACTGGGAGGTTAGGGGTTCGGGCGCGCTGTAGAGCACCGCGGCTCCGCTGGCGGCGGCGATCACGCTGATCAGCCAGCCCGAGGCCATCAGCACCAGCCCGATCCAGGCCAGGATGTCCCAGGGGGCGGTGAGCCGGGCGCCGGGCGTGTAGATCAGGATCAGGGCCAGCATGGCGCCCGCTTGAACGAAGTAGAGCCAGTAGAAGAACGCCGAGGACGCGTGGACGGTGAGGGCCTTGAAGACGGAGAGCGGGGGGAGCTTGATGAACCCCCCGAGCTGCAACCCGAGGAGGGCAGCACCGATGGCGCCCGCGGTGAGGGCGAGGATGGCCAGGGCGAAGTAGGCGCCGAGCAGGCGTTTCTCGCCGGCGGGGAGCTGGCGCAGCCCTTCTCGCAATCTGGCCGTGGCAGAGGCTACGTTCATGCTTCATCCTCCTCCTTTTAAGAACCCTGGACGACGATCTTTCCCTTCATAAAGGGGTGTCCGACGCCGCAGTAGTACGAGCAATAGACCAGGTACTCGCCAGGCTCGGTAAACGTGTACTCCTGTTCGACCTCGACCCCGGCGGGTAGTCGCACCATGCGGCTGCCGGTCCCGAGCTGGATCGAGGCCCCGTGCGTCACGTCGGTGGCCATCATCTTGAAGACATAGGTCTGGCCGGCTTTGAGGCAGAGCTTGGGGGGCAGGTAGCCGTACTGGAGCGCCCGGAAATAGACCACGATCCGCCCCTGGGCGTCCTTTTCCCGGGGCTCCACGCAGCCATCCTCCCGGGTGTTTTTGACCAGGAAGGCCTGGGCCTCGGCGATGAAGGCCTTGACCGAGTGGGGTGGTTCGTCCTCGAGCTGGGCCTGGGCGGGTTCTTCCTCCACTGGCGCGAAAAAGCCGAGCGCCCCCCACACGGGAATGAGGAGGATGATCACCAGCGAAAGCGCCAGAATGACCCCCGGCCTGGTTGTCGGATGTTGCATCTTTCCCTCCCTCCTTCACAGGTCTCTCGCGAGAGCGGCGATTTCAGCCTAATGACCACCACCCCCGGCGATTAAGAGCCAAATGTCCCTATAATCCGTACGAGTAAGTCTGAGGACATACGTCCCGGGATGAGAGAGAAAGACACCGGCGCAGAATCGGTGGGGTACTCTGCGCCGGTGCCAGGGCTTACTGCACGTTGCTGGGAAGCGGGTGACTCGAGGCTCTAAATGTGTTCGGCAACGAGTTCGACCAAAACGCCACCGAAGCTCTTCGGGTGCACGAAGGCGACCAGGTGACCGCCAAAGCCGGGTCGGGGCCGGGGATCGATGAGGCTGGCCCCCTCGGCTTCGAGTCTTTTCAGTTCCGCTTCGATGTCCTTCACCCGAAAGGCCAGGTGGTGGAGGCCCTCGCCGCGCTTTTGTAAGAACCGGCCCACCGGGGTGTCCGGGGCGAGGGGGGCGAGGAGTTCGAGGCGGGCCGACCCCTGGGTGCCGGGTGGGGCTTTGAGCATGGCCACGGCGACGCCTTGGGACGCGACGTCTCCCCGCGCCTCGAGGACGTACCCCAACCGCTGCCAGCGCAAGAGGCCTTCCTCGAGGTCCGCGACCGCGATGCCCACGTGGTCAAGCACCACCGCGGTCCTCCTTGGGGGCACTCTCGGCTACGAGGCGGGCCAGGGCCTCGTCCACCGTGCGGGCCTGGATGGCCCGGTGCGGGACCGGCGGGCCGTGGCGGTTCCCAAAACGCGCCCCGACCCAGAGCTCGGTGTCGGCGAGCAGGGCCAGCATCCGCTCGCGTTTGCCCTGGCCAACGAAGTCGGCGTGGGGGTTGGTTCTGAGCTCGAGGCGCCGCCAGGCCTCGCCGGTTTTTTCGTAGATGGCGTAGGCCGGGCTGTGACCAAAGGGGCCGGGGTAGATCCGGCTTCCGTCGGGCATGACTGCGATGGCGACCTTCATCTCGACTTCCTTATACCACCACGTTGCCGAGGAGGGTACCCTCCCGGGGTAGGGGATCAGGGCAGCACCCAGCCGGTGATGGCCACGATCCCCGCCGCGCCCGGGAGGTTCCCCAAGGGGGTGGGCGGCAGGGCGGCCACGTCGAGCACGCTGAAGGTGCTGTCGCCTGCCAGGTAGAGGTAGAGATCGGGGTGCAGCCAAGCGGCCTCAAAGCGGGTGAAAGGTTGGCCGGAGGCGGTGCGGTTCGAATCGGTGAGGAGGTAGCCCTGGCCGTAGGCCAGCCAGAGGCCTGCCGCCCCCAAAAGGCCCCGGGCCTCGACCTGGCTGTCCTCGGCCAGGCGCTCTGGCGTGGTTTGGCCCTGCCGCCAGCGGAAGACCTGGGTGCCGCCGAGTCCGGAGGCCATGAGTCCGAGGTTCTGGCCGTCCCAGGCGAGGGCCAGGGACTGAACCTGAAGGTTGGTCGGGATCTGCTGGTTCGTCCCGAGCTCGGGGATCTCGAGGACCACCCCCCCCGCGCTCGGGTAGGCCGCGGCCAGCTCGTCGCCGCTGCTCGCTGGATAGAGGGCGTAGGTGGTCTCGGGGGGAAAGCTCGCCACCGGCGCCGGGACCGGCTCGGTTCCCGGGGGCGCGTTTTGCGCCAGGCGGAGGACAGCGCCGCCCTGGCAGAGCACGATCAGGTCCTCCCGGCCGGCTTTGAGCGCCGTACCCTGGCAGTCGCCCAGGCTCCAGCTGGCCTCGAGGGCCGCCGCCGGCGCTGGCACGGCGCTCAGGGAAAAGCCGTCCAGCCGGTAGCGGAAAAGCGTCCCCGCGCTGAGCACGAAGAGCCGGTCCCCGCTCGCCAGCAGGTCCTCGGTCCCCGCGACGTCCCAGCGACCGATTTCCGCCCACCGACCCTGATTGAGGGCGTGGGCGTCGAGGAAGATGATGGCCTGGTTCGTGGCCACCGCCACCACCACCGGCGGTTCCGTCTCGCTGGTGCCGGTGCAGGCGGCGAGGAAGAGGAGGAAAAGCCAGGCGAAACGTCTCAAGGCAAATTCACCCCCGAAAGCCCGATCCCCGACGGCCCGAAGGTCACGCCGCTGCCAAACCCCTGATAAAAGAGCGCCAGCCGAACCTCGTCCTTGATCGCGTCCAGTGTCAAGCGCGCTCCCCAGCAGGCGCGGTCGTAGGTGAAGACGATCCGGGGCTTGATCGGTTCGGCGGTCTTCGACCCCAGGTCGAAGCGCTGGTTGAGGAAGGCGGCGAGGAAGATCTGGGTGCTTCCCCGGGCCCAGAGCCGGGCGCTGAGGCCGAAGTCTTCAAAGGAGAGCGTCTCCCCGGCGGTGCTCTTTTGGTAGCCGAGCCCACCCTGGATCGCCAGGTCAGGGGTCAGATCGATGCCCCCACGCGCCGAGAGGCGGCTCAGGTAGAGCCCGGCGTCGCCGAGGTCGGGAAGGTGGAGCCGGGCCTCGAGGTGGAACTGGGCCTCGAGGCTCTGCTGGCTCAGGCTTCCCACCAGTTCACCCTTTTCCAGACCCTGCCCCGAGAGCCTGCCCACCAGGGCCAGCCGGCTGCCCCCACGGCTGAGGGCTACCTGACCGATCAGCCGCCCCTCCACCGCGTCCTCGGCGTCGGGCTTACCGTCGGGCACGGCGTAGCTGTGGGTGAGGCTGAGCTGCCAGGGGCCGAGGCCGAGCCGGGCGCTTCCCGAGAGCACTTCGGACCGGTGGTCGTAGCGCTCGCCCAGGCTTAGCGAGAAGTTTTCCTGCCGGTAGAGGAACGCGGCCCGGCTGGCGACGCCCCGTCCCAAGTTGGGGTCGTAGCGGTGGGCGAGGAAGACGCTGCCGCCGGGGAGGGCGTAGCTGAAGTTGAGGTCGAGGGGGTCGAAGCGGTCTTCGCCCAGCCGGTAGCCAAATCGCACCCCGAACGAGGCCGGCCGGGGCGCGTAGGTGATCTGGGCGTTGAGGCGACCTTCGGTTCGTTCGAGTCGCCGCTCGGCCAGGATCCTGGCGGCAAGATCCGCCGTGCGCAGCGACAGATCCCCTTTGAGGGGAAGGGGGGCGTTTTGGTCGAACGACCATCCCCCCGAGATCGAGAGCGTCAGCGGGTTTTGGCGGTAGCGCAAATAGGGGCTGAGCTCGATGGTACGGCGCGTGGGGATGCGGTCGAAGATGAAGGGGGTTTCCCCCTCGCGGACCCAGCGCTCGAGGTTGGCCCCGAGCTCGAAGCTGCCCAGCCGCCGGCTCAGGCGGGCGGTGGTGCGCCAGTTGATCTGGCGCTCGGCGGTCGAGTAGTAGTAGCCGACGAAGTCGTTTTGCAGCCGGAAGGCGAGGCCGCTCCCCAGGCGGGGGGCGTAGCGCTCGTGGTGCTCGAGGTAAACGCGCCCGGCGCCGATACGGGGGCCTTCGCGGCGCGCCGAGCGGTTTAAGGGGTTGCTCTCGCCCTCGTAGCCCCCGACGATCGCCCGGCCGCTGATCGTGAGGTCGCCCAGGCGCCTGGCCTTGCGGTAGGCGACTTCGACCTCGGGCCCCTTGAAAAGCCCCCAGGGCGGCGGGGCCGCGGGATCGGTGTCGAGGATCCGCTCGATTGAAAAGCGAACGAAGGGATCGTCGGGATCGGTCTTTTTCACCTCGGCCGAGAGGGTAAAGCGACCGGGGACCACCGCGTCGTCACGGGCGAGGGAAAATCGACCCGACCACCCCTCTTCCTCCTTCCGGTACTCGAGCGAGAGCGAGAGCGTCCCCCGGTCTTTTCCGGGCTCGGGGGGCAGGTAGAGGAAGCGGTAGTGCTCGTAGGCGCTGCCGGCGCCCCAGTGATCGAGCCCCACCCCCACCCCGCGCTTTTCGAAGTAGCGGAGCAGGGTGAAGCCGAGGCCGTTTTTCGTGACGTAGGGCAGGTCGGCGCCGGCGACGATGCCGTCGACGGCGCTTTGGCCCAGGTAAACGCGGGGGGCGCGTTTGCCGGTGAAGATCACCAGCACCGGAAGGTAGAGCTCTTTTTGGCCAAAGAGCGAGACCCACACCCCCCGTGCCACGATGCGATCGCCGGGGAAAAGCGTCACCTGCTGGGCGAAGAAGGCGTAGTCGGGCGGGTTTTGACCCTTGGCCAGGCAAGGGGAAAAGTACGCCGCCCGCATGGTGATCTGTCCCTGGCTGCGGTAGGCGAAGGGGCTTTCGAAATCAAAATCGCCCGAGCGGACCTTGACGTTGGTGGCCACGAGACTCTCGTCGCCCACGAAGAGCACCAGTTCTTCGGCCTCGATGGTGCGGCCCTGATCGTCGGTGTAGCGGACCTGGCCGCTCAGGGTGAGCCGGCGGGCCTTGCGGTCGTAGATGACGCGGCGGGCGGAGAGGGTCTGCCCGTCGCGGACCAGGATGACCGGACGGCCCTCGAGGACCACCAGCGACCCGCCCAAAAAGAGCGAGAGGCTCTCCGCCTGCTTCACCTCGATGGTCCCGGCCAGGGCCAGGGAAAAAAGGGCGATGAGCGCGAGCGCCCGCTTCACCGCCGGCCCACCCCCAAAAGGGCGAGCGCCAGGGCCAGGTAGATCAGATCGGGCCCCCAGGCGGCGATCCAGGGTGCGAGCACGCCCTGCTCGCCCATGATGCGAAAGACCGACCAGGTGGCGTAGTAGAAGAAGGTGACGGTGACGACGCCCACCAGACCCAGGGTGCGGGTCCCGCCGAGGAGCCAGAACGCGAGGCCCCCGGCGAAGAGCGCGAAGACCACGCTGGCCGCGGGCTCGGCCCACTTGCGCCAGTACGCGGTGGCCTCGGCGGCATAGGGGGTGCCCCGCCGTTTGGCTTCAGCGATACGCGCCTTGAGCGCCGCGGGGCTGAGTTCGGAAAGCGGGGCCCGGGGCAGCGTGGCCAGGCCCCGAAGGGTCATCTTGGCCTGGGCGAATGTGGCCACGGTCCGCGGGCGGCTGCCTTCGTAGGTGATCCGGATGCCCTTTTGCAAGAAGAGGGTGCCCCGGGAAAAGCGGCCCTCCGGCGCGGCCAGCACCGCGCCGGGGGAGAGCACCCGGACGTCTTTCAGCCCGCCTTCCGCCACCTGCCCAACGTATACCAGCTCGCCGGTTGCGTCGGTGAAGAACGAACCCGGTTCGAGCAGGGCCAAAGGTCGGGCAAGAATTGCCTGCTGCAAGACTTCCCGCGCCTTTTGGCTGCTGGTGGGCACCACCTGGGCCCCGAGCCAAAAGCCGAGTCCGGCCAGGGCGGTCCCGAGGCCGACCAGGGTAAGGAGCACCCGTGTGCGGGGGATGCCCGAGGCCAGGAGAACCTTGAGCTCGGCATCCTCGGCCATGCGCGAGAGGGCGAGCAAAAGCGCGAAGAGGTAGGCGATGGGCAAGCCGCGCGCCAGCGCCTCGGGAACGCGCCAGGCGAGGTAACGGGCGACCTCGAGGCCCCCGATGCCCCTCGTGAGCAGCGGCCCCATCGCCTCGAAGAGCACCCCGCCGAGCAGGAGCAGGACCACCACCGCCACCCCGCCGGAGAGGTAGGCCAGGATCTCGCGCAGGAGGTAGCGATCGAGGGTTTTCACCGAAGCCTCACCGTCCCCAAAAGAGCGAGCCCTCCGTAGACCAGATCGGGGAGCCAGGCCACCTCGGGTCCGGCGATGGCGCCGGCAAAGAGGCGGGCGCTGAGGGTCCACAGCACGTAGTAGCCGAAGATCAGTACCACGACCAGGGCAAAGGCCAGCGAGCTTTCCCGCAGCGCGAGCCCGATCACACCGGCCAGCCACACCAAAACCAGCGCCCCCACCGCGTCGGCGTACCGGCGCTTGAGGGGGAAGCGGGCCCCCGGATCCACCCTGGCCAGCTGGCGGAGGTTTTTGAGCGGCAAGGTCTCGTAGTCCCGGCGGCGGAAGGCGGGATTGTAGCGGGCGGGAAAGGGGAAGCTGGCCGAGGTCCGGTATTCGACGTTTCCATTTTTGTCCACCCGGTAGGTGGGGCCGAGGATCCAGCGTGCGCCCTCCCAGCGCCCTCGCTCGGCGCTCCAAATGACGCCGTCGGCATCGATGATGCGCACCCGTTCGAGCTCGGCCCCCTTATCACCGGGGTAGATGCGTTCGGCGTAGTAGACGCCGAGACCGCTGGGGGCGAACGCCTTCCGGTAGAGCACCCCCGAGGGCTGGGTGCCGTAGTAGACCTGGTAGAGCTTGGCTTCAAAGCGCGACTGGGCTTCGGGTTTGACCCAGGCGGCGTTGGCGAAGACCAGCACCGACACCGCCGCCCCCAGCGCGACGAGGGGCCAAAGGAGCGAAAGCGGCGGGACGCCCCCGGCGTAAGCCGCTTTGAGCTCGGAGGTTCGGATCATCCGGGCCAGCGCCACCAGGACGGCGAAGACCAGCCCCAAGGGCAGGGCCACGCCAAGCGTGTAAGGCAGGCGGTAGAGCACCAGGGTGAGCACGACAAAAAGCGGCGTTTCCCGGGAGAGCAGCACCCCCGAGAGCGAGGAGAGTAAATCGGTGGTCACGAGGCCCACGAAGAGCAGGACCCCGAGGAGGAAGAACACCGTGACCTCGCGGAGGAGGTAGCGCCGGAGCATCGGGCCGATTATAGGCCGCGGCGATGAGAACTCAGCGGGCCTTCCCGGTGCCTGCCCGCCGGAGGTCGGCGCGCAGCCCGCGCAGTTCGTACTTGATCTCGACCAGAACCCGCTCGAGGTTCAAAAGCCGCTGCTTGGTCACGCGCAGTTCTTCGACCAGCGCGCTTACCGCGTCGTCGGCGACCTCTTCCGGTGGAGGTTCGGTGCCTTCCAGCGCCCGGCGCACCGCCGCCGGGACATCCTCGGCCAGCCGTCTCCGGACCAGCTCGCGGGCGGTCTCGATCAACCGGGCGGCGTCGCGATCGTAGAGCCGGCCGCGGTTGTTCCTGGGCAGCGGTCCGGCCAGGGCCTCGTAAGCCGCGGCATATTTTCGCAGCTGGGCGGTGCTGAGGCCCAGCTTCCTGGCCAGTGCGTTGGGCGTATAGAAGTCCATCGTCGCCTTCAATCTTTTTGCGACTCTACCCAAGGGTGCCGCGTGTATACACGCTCGGGGTGCGGTCTGGTTGCGTAACGAACGCGCGTGCCGTACGCTGGGAGTTGCGAGATGAAACGCCCCAAGCGTGCGTGGGAGTGGGCCCTTGCCGGGGTCTTCGTTTTGTTGCTGGCCGCCTTTTATGGGGTGACCTTCGTGCTGCTGGCGCCTCACGCCGGGCGGGATCTCGCGGCCCTTTCCGTACTGTGGGTGGCCGGCGCCGGCTGGTGGGGCGGTCGCTGGATCGGCCTGGCCGCTGGGGCGCTGAACCTTCCGCTGCACGCGGTTCTTTTTACCCTACTGGGCCTTCGCGGGGCTCTGACCGAGGCCGGGGTGCTGATGGGTCTTGGCGCCGGTTACCTGATCGGCTGGCTGCGGGAGCACCTCGAGGTCCACCTGGCCCAGCTCCAGGCCCTGGCCTTTCTCGGCCGCGCCGCGCGGCTGGGGCTTGAGGCCGAGTCGGAGTCGGCTTTGGTTGAAGCGGCCGCCCGGGCGGCGATCGAGGAGGGGGGCTACCTCGCCGTTGCCATCGGTCTCCCCGGAGACGGCCTTGCCCACCGATCCGGGGCGCCCCTGCCCCCGGGCACTCCCTTGCCGGAGCAGCTGGCCGATGAGGCCAGACGCCGCGGCGGGCGCGCCGTCTGGCGAAACGGCGCCGACCTCTGGCCAACAAAGCGCCCCCGCGCCGCGGCCGCGATCAACACCGGCGACCTTGGCTTACTCGTAGTCTACAGCCACCGGGGTCGGGCGTTCGGTGAGGTGGAGCTGGATCTGCTTGAGGATGTGTTGAGGGTGGTCCGCACCGGGGTTTCCCGGATTCGCCTGGAGCGTGAGCGAATGCTTTTGGCCCAGGCGGTCGAGCAATCGCCGGAAGGGGTGATGATCACTGACGTCGAGGGAAAAATCCGCTACGTCAACGCCGCTTTCGAGGCCCAGACCGGATACCGCAAGGAAGAGGTGCTGGGCAAGAACCCGCGCTTTTTGAAATCCGGCCACCACAACCCGGCCTTTTACCGCCGGCTTTGGCAGACCCTGCTTCGGGGCGAGGTCTTCGAGGGGGTGTTCGTGAACCGCACCAAGGCTGGCGAGCTGGTTTACGAAGCCAAACAGATCGCGCCGGTGCGCGACGCTTCGGGACGGATTACCCACTTCGTCTCCACCGGACGCAACGTCTCCGAGGAGATCCGGCTGCGCCAGGAGCTCCTCCGCCAGGCCACCAACGACCCCCTGACCGGGCTTCTTAACCGGCGGGCGTTCATCCACCGGGTGTCGCAGCAGCTCCGGTCGAGAGGGGTCGATCGGGGCGTGTTGATCGTGATCGACCTCGACCACTTCAAGGATGTCAACGACGAGCACGGCCACCCCGTGGGCGATCGAGTCCTCGAGGCCGTGGCCGAGCGGCTCGTGGCCAGCGTGCGCGGGCGCGACCTGGTGGGGCGGCTGGGGGGCGACGAGTTCGTGATCTGGCTTCCCGGGGCGGGGCCGGAAGGGGGCGAACGGGTGGTGCAGGCGATCATGAATGCGCTCAAGTCCCCCGTTGACCTGGACGGCGTGCGTTTTGAGATCGGGGCCAGCTTCGGGCTTGCGGTCTACCCCGACGACGGGACGGATTTTGAGGCCCTTTTGCACAAGGCCGATCTGGCCATGTATCAGGCCAAGGCGCGCGGGGAGGGCTGGCGGTTTTTCGACCCCGGGCTCGATGAACAAAAACGGGCGCAAAAGAAGATTCTCCTGGGGCTGCGTCGGGCGATTTCCCGCGAGGAGCTCTTCCTCGCCTACCAGCCCATCCGTGCGCTCGCCAGCGGCGATGCGGTGGGGGTCGAGGCGCTCGTCCGTTGGCGCGACCCCGATGGGGGCGTTCGCCTGCCGCGGCAGTTCCTCCCAGTCGCGGAGAACACCGGGCTCGTGGTCGAGCTCGACCGCTATGTTTTGCAGCAGGCCCTTGAGGCGATGGCCAATTGGGACGGCGGGGAGGCCCTTGGGCTTTGGGTCAACGTCAGCCCCAAAACCATCGCCGGGGGGAATTTCGTGGCCGACCTCGAGGGCTGGCTCCAGGGTTCGGGGTTTTTGCCCGAGCGGCTGACGCTGGAGGTCACCGAGCGGCTTTGGAGTCGGCGAAAGAACGTCAAGAGCCGATTTTTCGAGCTCAAGGAGCTCGGCGTTCGCCTGGCCATCGACGACTTCGGTACCGGCTACGCCTCGATCGCCGAACTCGGCGAGCTGCCCTTCGATGCTTTGAAGATCGATGTTCGCTTCGTCGAGGGGGTGGACCAAAAGCCTCGGGAGGAGGCGGTGGTGCAGGCCGTGGCCATCCTGGCCCGGGCGCTGGGCCTTGAGCTCGTGGCCGAGGGCGTTGAGCGCGAAAGTCAGCGTCAGCGGTTGATCGAGCTGGGCCTAAAACTGGGCCAGGGCGAGCGGCTCGGGCCGCCGGGTCCGCTCTCGGCTCTGAGTCGCGGGTCTGGCCCGACCGCCTCTGACGGCGGGACGCGGGGAACGCATCGTCAAATGGGGGACACGCTTTCCGGGGACGAATCCGAGACCGGGCGGACCGACGCCTGAGTCTGGACCCGAGACTCAGGCAACGAAGGGGCAGCGTCGTGATCGCGATGGGGAATGGATGGGCTCGGGTCGCTGGTCGTTCGAATCGGGGCGGGGGATGGCGGTCCCGAGCGGTACGAAGCAAAGCGCTTTGACCTCTTTTAGGGCGCTCAGGTTTTATACTTCTTTGCGATCGTCTCCGGTGCGGTGGTGTCTCCTCCCGTGGTGTGCGAGCATGGAGTGTGGGTGCTTCTCCACCATTCGTTCCCAGAGGCGGTCAGGTCTGGGAGGCGACGCTCGGGCTTTACTGGCGGAGCGTGGTCGTTTTGGCCGTGGTGGCGCTCCTGATCGAACTCGCCGTTGCCCGCCCCTTGGCTTGGCCTGCGGGCGTGGTTTACTTGCTGGGGACCATCGTGTTTTATCGCTGGTTCCGGGGGTTTTCCCACACCTCGGTCGCGATTCATCTGTTCTTTTCGCTCCTCACCACGATTTGGGTGCTTCGCTCGCCGTTCCAAATGCCCATCGGCTTGCACGGGGGGTTTGGCGTTGAGATCGTGTTCGTCCCCGCGCTGGCGCTTGTGGTCTTCGCCCTGGGAACGTTCAGCGGTCTTTGGTTCGCCGGGGCCGGCGCGGCAGCGGCGGCACTCGGCGTGCCGAGCGTGGACCTGACCGAGCACGGGGTCTACGGGTTGCTCTTTGTCCTGGCCGCGGCGCTGGGGAGCGGGGTTCACTGGCTTTTGGGCGAGCTTGAACGGAGCCGAACCCAGCTTTTTTGGGCCGCCTACCGGGACCAGCTCACCGGTTTTTTGAACCGGCGTTCGCTCTACGACGCCTACCCCCATTACCTGGCGCTGAGCGTTCGCCAGGGGCAGCCGCTGGTCCTTACCTGCTGGGATATCGACGATTTGAAAACGGTCAACGACCGGCTGGGGCACGAGGCGGGCGACGCCTTGATTCGCCGCTTTGCGGCGGCGTTGCTGGCGAATGCCCGGGCCGGGGACGTGCTCTTTCGCATCGGCGGTGACGAGTTCGTAGGGTTGCACATCGGGCTTGATCATCCGGAAGACCTGGTGGCCAGGGCGCGGGCGGTTTTCCCCCAGGTGAGCGAGGGGCACGCGGCTTGCTTGGGCAAGAGCCTGGATGAGGCGCTGGCCGAGGCCGACCGGGCGATGTACGCGGATAAGCGCCGTCGTAAACGGGCGGCCCGGTCCTCCCGGGTAGAATGAGGCGTGCGCCTGGCGCTTGGCAGCACGAACCCCGTGAAGTTCGAGGCGCTCGCGGCGGCGGTCGCGGCGCGGGGGCTTAAGGCCGAGATCATTCCCCTGGCGGTGGGGGAGGCCCCGACCCAACCCCTTTCTGAGGAAGAGACCCGGCGGGGGGCGGTCCTTCGGGCCGAAGCTGCTTTGCGTCGTTCCGACGCCGAGCTCGGCGTCGGGCTTGAGGGCGGGGTTGACCTCGAGGGCGGCTGGTTGACCATGTACGCGGCGGTGACCGACGGCCTTCGCACGGCGCTGGCGCGGGGACCGGGGCTGCCGCTTCCTGAAGACGTTTTGAAGGCCCTCGGCGAGGGCCGGGAGCTCGGTGAGGCCCTGGAGGAGCGCTATGGCCGGGAAATCCGGCGCCGGGGGGCGGTTTTTGTGTTCTCCGGCGGCGCGATGACGAGAAAAGAGGCGCTTGCGATCGCCGCCCGCTTGGCGCTCGGGGCCTTCATGGAGGCAACGCCTTGATCGTGGTCGTTCTCGCCTACCTGATCGGGTCGCTGAGTTTTGGCGTCATCCTCGGGTATGCGCTCAAAGGGTACGACATCCGGGCCCGGGACCTGCCGGGAGGCTCGGGCGTCTTCCGCCAGCTGGGGCCGCGCTGGGGGGTGGTGGTGGCGCTTTCCGATATCGCCAAGGGCGCCTTGGTGGCCTGGCTGGCCCAGGGGCGGCCCGAACTCCCCTGGATGGCGGCAGCGGTGGTGGCGGGGCACAACTGGCCGGTCTACTTCGGCTTTCGCGGCGGTGGGGGCCTTGCGCCCACGGTGGGCTTCTTTACCTATTTCGCTCCGGTGGAGACGCTTTCCTCGGTGGCATTCGGGTTGCTGGTGGCCTATTGGCATCACCGCCTGTACTGGCGTTATCGCCGGCGGGGCATCTACCCCATTCCCTTCGGCGCGGTGGTCGCGGTCCCGCTCTGGCTGGCCTGGCTTTGGCCGCGAGAGTCGGTTTTTCTCGGGGGAGTTCTCGTGGCGCTGGTGATGGGCGCCCGGGGGCTGCAACTCCTTTTATACTCGGGACATGAAAATCGTCAGGTTTAACGAGGGACGGTGGGGCGTCCTCGAGGCCGGCCGGATCGTGTACGAGACGGACGGTCCCGGAGGCAAGCGCATCGGTGAGCGGTTTCAGCTGGAGTCGGTCCGGCTTCTGGCGCCGGCGACGCCGACCAAGATCGTGGCCGTGGGGCGGAACTACGTGGCCCACATCAAGGAGATGGGCCATGACTTCGGCGACGACCTTCCCAAGGAACCGGGGCTCTTCCTCGTCGCACCCAACGCCCTGGCCAACCCCGACGAGCCGATTCCTTACCCGGCGTGGACCAGCGAGCTTCACTATGAGGGCGAGCTCGCGGTGGTCATTGGACGACGCATGCGTCGGGTGCCCGAGGAAGAGGCTCTCCACTACGTGCTCGGCTACACCGTGGCCAACGACCTCACCGCCCGGGACAAGCAGAAGAGCGACCTGCAGTGGGTGCGGGCCAAGTCGGCCGACAAGTTCCTGCCGCTCGGGCCCTGGATCGAGACCGAGCTTGATCCCTACCACGCGGTGGTGCGGACCCACGTCAATGGCGAGCTGCGCCAGGAGGGGACGACCGAGGATCTCCTCTTCCCGGTGGCCCGGATTTTGAGCTACATTTCGGGGTTCATGACCCTTGAGCCGGGCGACGTGGTTCTGACCGGAACCCCCGAGGGGGTCGGGCCGCTCTCGCCCGGCGATGTGGTGGAGGTGAGCGTCGAGGGGATCGGGACCCTCCGCAACCCGATCGTCGGGGAGGAGGCATGATTCACGTACTCGACACCCTGTTCCAGGGTTCAAAGGGAATCATCGCCGTTTTCGCGCTCGAGCACCGTGATGGCGTGGCCCTGGTCGAGAGCGGGCCGGAGTCGACCTTCGAGAAGGTGGTGGAAGCGCTGGCGGGCCTCGGCTACCAGCCGCGCGATGTCACCGACGTCTTCCTCACCCATATTCACCTCGATCACGCCGGGGCGGCCTGGCGCTTTGCCAGGCTCGGAGCCCGGGTTCACGTCCACCCTCGAGGGGCAAAACACATCGCGAACCCCGAGCGGCTGCTGGCCAGCGCCAGGCGGATCTACGGCGACCGCATGGAAAGCCTCTGGGGGACGCTTGAGCCCATCGAGAGCGAACGGCTCCGCGTGGCCGAGGACGGAGACCGGGTTTCGGTCGGCGGGCTCGTGCTCGAGGCCGTTGAGACCCCGGGACACGCCGTGCATCACCACGCCTGGCGGCTCGACGGGGCGCTCTTTACCGGCGACGTGGCCGGCGTGCGCCTTGGGGGCGGCCCCGTCCTTCCCCCCTGCCCGCCGCCGGACATTCACCTCGAGGACTGGAAGGCCTCGATCGAGCGCATCCGGGCCCTGGCCCCTGAGCAGATCTACCTGACGCACTTCGGGGTCTACGCGGATGTCCCGGAACAGCTCGAGGCGCTGACCGAACGGCTCTTTGCCTGGGGCGCTTGGATCCGCGACCAGCTCGCGGCGGGGGCACACCTTGATGCCATCGTGCCGCGATTTGAGGCCAGGGTGCGGGAGGAGCTCCTCGCCGCCGGGCTCGATGAGGGTGGCGTCGAGACCTACGAGCGCGCGAACCCCAGCGCCTATTCGGCATACGGTCTCGCGCGCTACTGGCAAAAGCACCGTCCCGATGCGCTTGGGGCACGGGGGTGAGACCGTGGGCGTGATCAAGGCGGCGGTGTTCGACCTCGAGGGCACCCTGACCACCGGCGAGACCTGGCGCGGGGTCGGGCGCTTTTTGAAGGCCCGGGGGATGGGCGGGGCCTATGACCGGTTTTTCGCCCTCCACCTCCCGGGTGCGCTTTTGGCCAAGGCCCGGGTCATTCCCAAGCGCTGGTACCAGAACATCTGGATGAAAAACCTGGCGGGGTTGCTCGCGGGGATGGATGGGGAAGCGCTTTCGGAGATGGCGCGTTGGGTGGTGGCCCATGAACTCTGGCCCCATCGGCGGGAGCAGGTGGTGGCGGAGCTTTTGCGTTTGAGGGACGAGGGTTACCGCATCGTCCTGGCTTCCGGAACCTATCAACCGGTCCTCGAGGCCTTCGCCGAACGGCTGGGGCCCGGGGTGGAGGCCCTGGGAACGCCGCTCGAGATGCGCGGCGAGCGGGCGACGGGGCGTTTGGGCGGGCCGATGAATGTTGACCGGGTCAAAGCGGAACGGGTCCAAAGCCATCTGGGAGGGGCGCCCGCGCTCGCTTTCGGCGACACCCCGGCCGATCTGCCCCTTCTTATGCTTGCCGAACACGCGGTGGTCGTTGGCGCTTCCCCCCGGCTCCGGCGGGAGGCCGAGGCGCGGGGCTGGCGTCAGGTCCCGGGCTAAAGGGGCTTCGCCCGCCGATCAGGCGTCGAGGTTTCCGGCAGAAATGCCGGCAAATCCGTTTCTTCGGTCCTGGCTCGACCGTTTGTCCTGGTAGAGTCTGAGATCGGCCGTCTCGAACACGCGCAAAAAGTCTGAGCCCTCGCCGTTCGTGCCCGCCACCGCCCAGCCGGCGGCCACGTCGGGGAAGCGCTTTTTGACCCGCTCGATATAGAGTTCGGGGGCTTTCAGGCCGAGGTGCAGGCTTGCGAACTCATCGCCCCCGACGCGGTAGACGCCGTCGCTCTGGCGGGCGCTCTCGCGCAGGGTGCGGGCTAAATGCTTGAGGTAAGCATCCCCGACCGCGTGGCCGAAGCGGTCGTTGATGGCCTTCAGGCCGTTGAGATCCCAAAGGATCAGGGTGAGCGGGAGGTTTTGTCTTTTGGCCAGGGCGAGAAAGCGGGCGTAGTCCTCCTCGAGGGCCCGGCGGTTGCCGAGACCGGTGAGGGGATCGGTGAGCGAGAGGGTGGTGATCTTTTGGTACTGGCGGTCGATGATCTCTGCGAATCGCCGGGCGGCGTGGCCGATGAACCCGACGACGATCCAAAAGAGCAGGCCCACCAGCTGCGTTTCGCTCGCGTCGAGGATGTGGTCACCGAAGACCCACGCCAGGCCGATGCCAGCGATGGCGCCGGCGGGCCCGAGGGCGGCGCTCGCCGTGTAGATGGGGAAAAAGGTTAGGAGGAGGTACATGTGGCTGCTCGCCGGGCCGAGGTTGGCAGAGGCGCTGACGTACAAAGCGCTCAGGGGAATCGTGCCCAGGGCATGCACGACCCGCGCCAGACGGGCCCAGCGCCGCGCGGCCAGGAAGGCGACCAGGGTCCAGGCGCCGAAGGCGAGTACCGCCGGCCAGGCCGAGGTGTCTTTGGAAAGCAACAGGGCGGCGCTGGCCGCTCCCAGCACCACGGTCATGATCCACCAGTACGCCCGACCCCAGCACCGCTCCATCAAGGTGCGGCTCTCGGCCGCGGAATGAAAATCCATACTTGCGTTAGTTTACTATTCACCCGGCCGATTCGCTCAGGGGTTGGACCTCGAGATCATCGAGGAAGAAAATCGTTCCGTCGTTCCCGAATCCGAACCCGCCCTGGCGGTTGTCGGGGTCCGTCCACTCGAGCAGTGGCGTATCGTCGAGCCACGCCTTGATGTGACCGTTCCCGGCCAGTTCGAAGGCCAGGGTGTGCCAGTTTCCATCGCGAAGGAGCGTCCGTCCGGTTTCGGAGAGCTCGGGCCGTTCGATGAGCACGAGGCTTTGCTCTCCGACGAACTTCAGAAGCTGAACCCCGTCGTAGCCGATACGGAACTCAAGTCCCCGGCTGCCGTCGCCGCTCAAAAAGAGCCGGAACCGGAGCCGGGACTCGGTGAAGGGCGCTTTCTGGACCTTGATTTTGGCCGAAACCCGGTAGGCCCGCCAGTCATCGCGTCCACTGGTCACGAAACCCAGATCGTACTCGTTACCGAGACGCAGGGCTTTGTTCAGCCGGCCCTGGGCGTCGAGAACCTCGGCTACGGTCATCTTGGGCGCGCCGCCGAGTTTGAGAAGCCCGTAGCGGTCCGGCGCCACCACCTGAATCACGGCGCCGGTGGGATAGCTCTCGAAGTCGTCGGAAAGGGGCATCGGGTTTCCGGGCAGCACCCGGACCACGGGCTTGGGAAGCGGAAGCGTGACCTTGACCTCGGGTACGGGCTGGACCTTGAGCGTTGGTGCGCAGGCAGCGAGAATCGCGCTCAAGCCAAAGAGTGCCAGTGCGGAATATCGGCGCATGTTTTCACCCCTATACTTTTTAAATAACACTCGGAATCACTGGCGTAAAGGCCGTGCAAACCGAAGCCGCCCCGGAGCGCGTTCCTCCGGGGCGGCGAACGCGCCGTCGCGCCCTCAGGGCCCGGGCAGGCAGTAACCCTGG
>CAZXOY010000034.1:0-20669 GCA_964642655.1 uncultured bacterium | reverse complement strand
AGCCAGAGCAAGGCGAGCACCTTGGCTTCGTCGGCGGTGAGCCAGCGCATGCTCCCAGCCTAAGGCTGGGCCCCCGCCGGGGCTTATGGCACGGCGGGGGCCCTAGAAAATGTGAACGGCGGCCATGCTCGCTCCGACAGGTTGAAAGCTTCATGGGCGTTCGCTGAAAAGCCAGCGGCACCGCCCGGTGACCAAAAGAAGCCGGGGGCTCATGGCCCCCGTACGCACCGGTTCGCGAATGGACACTCAGCCGAGCTTGGCCAGCGCCGTTTCGTACTTTTCGGCCACGACGTCGAAGTTCACCACGTTCCAGAAGGCCTGGATGTACTCGGGCCTGCGGTTTTGATACTTGAGGTAGTAGGCGTGTTCCCAGACATCGAGGCCGAGGATAGGCGTGAAGTTCTCCATGACCGGGCTGTCCTGGTTCGCAGTAGAGAAAACGTGCAGCTTGCCGAAGGCATCGAGCGCGAGCCAGGCCCACCCCGAGCCAAAGCGCGTGGCCGCGGCTTTGGAGAAACGATCCTTGAAGGCCTCGAAGCCGCCAAAGGTTTCCTCAATGGCTTTTTGGAGCTTACCCGAGGGGGTATTGGACCCGCCCGGCTTCAGGATCTCCCAAAAGAGCGAGTGGTTCTTGTGCCCCCCGCCGTTGTTGCGCACCGCGGTCTGGATATCGGCCGGGAGCGCCGCCAGGTTTCGAAGCAGGTCATTCAGGCACGCTTTGTGCAGCTCGGGGTATTTCTCCAGCGCCGCGTTGAGGTTATTGACGTAGGCCGCGTGGTGCTTGGTGTGATGGATCTCCATCGTGCGGGCATCGATGTGGGGTTCGAGGGCGTCATACGCATAGCCGAGTTCGGGCAGTTGGAATGGATACGGCATTCTTCACCTCCACTCAGAACCCTACTCCGCTTTTCATAACAGGAATGTGAAATAAATCGGGGTAGCCCGCCGCTTGGGTAAGGATCCCGTGCCCCCGCTCAAGGCGCCCCGCCGCGGCATTTGCCACGGCGGGAACCCAAGCGAAATGGCCCACTTGGTCCCGGCTCAACGAAGGCCGGGTTCGGTCATGCTCGAGGGATCCAGGAGTTTTGCTACCTCGTCTTCGGGGAGCACGTTTTCTTCCAGGAGCAGTTCGCGGATCGTCTTGTTCTCGGCCATGGCGCGTTTGGCCAGCTCGGCCGCCTTGTCGTAACCGATAACGGGGACCAGCGAGGTCACCATGGCCAGCGACCACTCCACGTAGCTCTCGGCCTTTTCCCGGTTGGCCTTCATGCCTTTGACCGCCTTCTCGGTAAAGGCGCGCACCGCGTTCCCGAGCCAGGCGATCGACTCGAGCAGGTTCTTGGCGATCACCGGCATCATGACGTTGAGGTCGAGGTTGCCGTGCGTGTTGGCGATCTGAACAGCGGTCGCGTTGCCCATGACCTGGGCACAGACCATCATCAACGCCTCGCTCATCACGGGATTGACCTTGCCGGGCATGATCGATGACCCCGGCTGCACGGCGGGGAGCTGGATTTCTGCCAGGCCGCAGCGGGGTCCGGAGTTGAGCCAGCGGATGTCGTTGGCCACCTTCATGAGGCTGCTCGCCACCGTGCTCAGCTGGCCGGCGAGCTCGGCGGCGGCATCCTTTGCGTGTTGGGCTTCGAAATGGTTCTCGGCCTCGCGGAAGGGCAGGCCAAACCGCTGGCTGAGCTTTTCCGCCACCCGGCTGCCGAATTCGGGGTGGGTGTTGATCCCGGTCCCGACCGCGGTGCCGCCTTGCGCCAGCTCGTAGAGGCGGGGGAGGACCGCTTCCAGCCGCTCGATGGCGAGCTCGACCTGGCGCGCCCACCCGCTGACTTCCTGCCCTAGCCGGATGGGGGTGGCGTCCATGAGGTGGGTGCGACCGATCTTGACGATGCCGTCCCAGGCCCTGGCCTTTTCGCTCAGGGCCTCGCGCAGGCCGCGCAGGGCGGGGAAGAGGGTGCGGTGGAGCTCGAGGGCGGCGGCGACGTGAATGGCGGTGGGGATGGTGTCGTTGGACGACTGGCCCTTGTTGACGTGGTCGTTGGGGTGAACCGGCGATTTCCCCCCGCGCTTGCCGGTGAGAATCTCGTTGGCCCGCCCGGCGATGACCTCGTTGGCGTTCATGTTGGTCGAGGTCCCAGAGCCGGTTTGGAAGATGTCCACCACGAACTGGTCGTCGAGCTTGCCCTCGATCACTTCCTCGGCCGCCTGCATGATGGCGCGGGCCAGCGTTTCGTCGAGGAGCCCGAGTTCGAGGTTGGTCGCCGCGGCCGCGTGCTTGATGGCGCCGAGGGCCTCGATGAAGGTGCGCGAGAAGCGGAGACCTGAGATGGGGAAGTTTTCAAGCGCCCGGGCGGTTTGGGCCCCGTAGTAGGCGTCGGCGGGCACCTGGAGTTCACCCAGCGAGTCGCGTTCGGTGCGTTGTTTCACACTCCACCTCCGCCTTGCATTTTATGGGAAAGGCCGGGGATACGCTCCCCGGCCGGCGAGCCAGTTTGCCGGTGATTACTTGCCTTCCTCTTCGCCTTCCTCGGGGTTGACCTTGGGTTTGCTCTTGAAGTTGAAGTCGATGTAAGCCTCGACCGGTTTTTCCGGCAGCGTGTACTTGATGTAGGGGTGGCCGGTGGCGGCGTGGCAGCCGTTGCAGCCGTTCACCGCGGCGTCAAAGCGTTCCTGGAAGAGCGTCCAGTCCTGGGCCTCGATCGCTTCCATCAGGGGGTCCAGGTAGGTGTGCTCGAAACCTTTGAGGAGTCCGGCCTTGCCGGGACGGGTGATCTCGCCCACCTCTTGAATCTCGGTCGCTTCCTTGATCTGGTACTGGGCGAGGCCCCAGTTCCCGACCTTGGCCGCGAAGTAGGCGTCGGTGAAGCGGTTACCGTATTCGATCATGACCGTGCCCAGACCGGGCTGGATCGAGGCCAGCGCATCAACGCGTTGCTCCAGCGTGCCGTTATAGATGTCGCGGGCTTTCTCGGCGGCAAACCCCAAAAAGGCCAGCACCAAAAGCCCAATCGCCGCGTAGACCACTTGCTTGCGCATACTGCCTCCTTTCGCTCATCAAACTATCACCGTCCGAGTGGTCCTGACAGGGAAATATGTACTGGTCGGCGAAAAATATAAGTGGGCTGCTTGTGTTTTGGGGTATTGTTTCAGCGTGAAAAAACCGTCGGGCACGTGTTTCTTGCGGGATCCAGCTCCGTAGTTTTTGATACCCGCCGTGGCCGAAGCCACGGCGGGGGCCGAGGGCGAAGGAAAGCAACGGCCAATCGCCCAACGGCGACTTGAAACGATCGAGGCCTCTTGCTTACCCGGCCGGCTGGTATTCCCCAAAGACCCGGCGCAGGGTGCCGGCGACCTCGCCCAGGGTGGCCCGCTTCCGGAAGGCCTCGAGGACAAAGGGGAAGAGGTTCGTATCGCGCCGGGCAGCTTCCTCAAGCCGGTTCAGGGCCTCGTCGACGGCGCTTTGGTCCCGGCTCGCCCGGTAGCGCTTGACGGCCTCGGCCCGGCGCCTGTCGACCTCGGGGTCGATCTTTTGAATCGGCACCTCGGCCGTTTCCTCGATCGTGAACTTGTTGACCCCGACGATGACCCGTTCCCCCGATTCGACCTCGCGCTGGAAACGCCACGAGGATTCCTCGATCGCCCTTTGGACAAACCCGGCTTCGATGGCGCTGACCGCGCCGCCGAGGTTCTCGATCTCGTCGATGATGGCCTCGGCCTCGGCCTCGAGGCGGTCGGTGAGGTGCTCGAGGTAGAACGAACCGCCGAGGGGGTCGATGGCCTTGGTGACGCCGGATTCGTAGGCCAGGATCTGCTGGGTACGGAGCGCGATGAGCGCACTGTGTTCGGTGGGGAGGCCGAGCGCTTCGTCGTAGGCGTTGGTGTGCAGACTCTGGGTCCCCCCGAGCACCGCCGCCAGGGCCTGGTAGGCGACGCGGACGATGTTGTTGAGGGGTTGCTGGGCGGTGAGGGTCGAGCCGCCGGTTTGGGTATGGAAGCGGAGCATCATCGACCTCGGGTTTTCGGCCTGGAACTCCTCCTTCATAATCCGGGCCCAGAGCCTTCTCGCGGCACGGAACTTGGCCGCTTCTTCAAAGATGTCGTTGTGGGCGGCGAAGAAAAAGGAGAGACGGGGCGCGAATTTGTCGAGGGGAAGTCCCCGCTCAACCGCGGCCCGGACGTAAGCCTTGGCGTTGGCCAGGGTGAAGGCGATTTCCTGGGCTGCCGTGGCGCCGGCCTCGCGGATGTGATAACCGGAGATCGAGATGGTGTTCCATCGTGGCACCTCGCTGGCGCAAAACTCAAAAACGTCGGTTACGAGACGCATCGAGGGCTTCGGGGGATAGATGTAGGTGCCCCGGGCGATGTACTCCTTCAGGATGTCGTTTTGGATGGTGCCGCTGACCTGTTGCCAGGAAACACCCTGTTTTTCGGCCACCAGGAGGTACATGGCCAGGAGCATCATGGCCGGGGCGTTGATGGTCATGCTGGTCGTCACCCGGTCGAGGGGAATGCCCGCAAAGAGGGTTTCCATGTCCTCGAGGGTGGCGATCGAAACCCCCACCCGGCCCACCTCGCCCACGGCCAGCGGGTGGTCGGGATCGAGGCCGAGCTGGGTCGGCAGGTCGAAGGCCACGCTCAACCCCGTTTGCCCCTGCGCCAGAAGGTAGCGGAAACGGCGGTTGGTTTCCTCGGCGGAGCCAAACCCGGCGTACTGCCGCATCGTCCAGAGGCGGTCGAGGTACATCCGGGGGTAGACCCCCCGCGTGAAGGGGTAGTCTCCGGGACGGCCGAGCTTTTCCCTGTAGTCTTCGGGCAGAGACTCATAGAGACCTTGCATCGTTCCTCCCTTAGCCGAGTCGTTGCATCAGGAAAAGGACTGCCGCGGTGGCGAAGAGAATGATGAGGATCGGCGGCAGTACGAGCTGGTAGACGGCGATCACCAAAGCCAGAAAGTCTTTCCAGTCCGGCTTGGGATCCTCAGGCATCGCCTTATGGTATGTCATGGGAATGAGCGCTTCCAAGTCGGGCGCCCGCGCCCCGTCCTCCGCTGAAGTGTAGGAACTTGTGAGACCTGCTGTTGCTCTAGTGGTATGCCTTCTATATACTGACCCAGGTATGGGCCGAGAGGCGAAGTTTAAAAGTGTGTTGAAGGCAGTTTCGCGCGAAGCAGGGTGGGAGATTCTGCGGGCGGTGGCGGTCGGGCCGACCCGCTTTACCCAGCTTGAGCGGGCCACCCGGGTGAGTCCCCGCACCCTCTCCGAAAGGCTTAAAGAACTCGCCGAGCAAGGGTTGATCCAGCGGCAAGCCTACCCCGAGGTCCCGCCCCGGGTTGAGTACACCCTGACGCCCAAGGGCCAGCGGGTGATCGAGCTCCTGAGCGCCCTCGAGGACGAGCTCAGCTAGGGCACTGCGGGTAAAAAGCTGGAAGGAGCGGCCGATGGCGTGGCAGGTTTTTCTTTATGCGTTGCTGACCGATCTCGCGACCGGCCTCGGCGCGGTCCCCTTCGCCTTCGTGCGGAAGTTCTCCAGGTTCTGGCTCGGGATTTTCCACGCCGTCGCCGCCGGGCTCATGCTGGCCGCGAGTTTTACCTTGGTCCACGAGGAACTGCCCCAAGCCCCCCTCGACGTCCTCGTGGGCGTGTTGCTGGGGCTTGTTTTTATCGTCTGGGCGCACCGGCTGATCGAGGCCAAGGGCGGTCTCGAATGGGGCCAGATGACCGCTGTCGACGCGAAAAAGGTCTTCATGATCGTTTTGGTCATGACCGCCCATTCGTTCGCCGAGGGCGTCGGCCTTGGCGTGGCCTTCGGAAAGGGCGAGGGACTTGGGGTGTTTATTTCACTCGCCATCGCCGCCCACAACGTTCCCGAAGGGCTGGCCATCGCCCTGGTCCTGGTCGCCCGCGGGGTTTCCTGGAAGAGCGCAGCCCTTTGGGGCATCTTCAGCAGCCTTCCTCAGCCGCTCATGGCCGTTCCCGCCTTCTTGCTGGTCCAGTCATTCGCGCCCTTTTTGCCCCTGGGCTTCGGCTTTGCCGCCGGGGCCATGCTCTGGCTCGTATTCTCCGAGATTCTCGCCGACGCGCTGGAAGGTCTCTCGGGGCAGACCATGGCCACCGCGGTGGTACTCGCGGTGGTGGCCATGCTGGCGTTTCAGGCCCTGATCGCGCCCGCGAGCTGAGGCCCTAGGCCGCTTGCGAGAGCACGCGGGCGGTTTCGAGCGCGATGGCGAGCTCTTCATCGGTCGGGATGACGAGCGCCGCCCGGGGGCTGTCTTTGCGGGTGATGAAGGTGGCGTTCTCTGCGTTTTTCTCGGGGTCGAGAAGAAAGCCGAGGAAGGCCAGGCCCTCGAGGACCGAAGCGCGCACCATTGGGTCGTTCTCGCCCACGCCGGCGGTGAAGACGAGCGCGTCGAGCCCACCCATGGCCGCGGCATAGGCGCCCACGTACTTCCTGATCCGGTAGGTATAGGCCGAAAGCGCGAGGCTCGCCTTGGGGTCACCCCGCTCCGCTGCGGCGTGGAGGTCCCTGAGGTCGTGGGAGAGCCCCGACAACCCGAAGAGCCCCGATTCGTGGCTCAGCATATGCTCGGTCTCTTCCAGCCCGAATTGACGGACCAGTGCGAGCACCACGCCCGGATCTAGATCGCCAGGCCTCGTTCCCATGATCAGGCCCTCAAGCGGCGTGAACCCCATCGAGGTGTCCACACTCTTGCCGCCCGACACGGCCGAGGCGCTGGCTCCGTTGCCGAGGTGCAGGATGATGAGTTTGAGGGCCTTGAGAGGCTTTTCGAGCACGGCGGCTGCCCTTTGGGCCACGTAGTGGTGAGAGGTGCCGTGAAAGCCGTACCGCCGCAGGCCGCCGCGCCTGGCCCGTTCCGGGAGCGCATAGAGGTAAGCGTATTCGGGCATGCTTTGGTGGAAGGCGGTGTCGAAGACCGCGACCTGGGGCAGATCGGGGAGCAGCGTCCTCGCGGCCTCGATTCCCTTGAGATTCGCCGGATTGTGGAGGGGGGCGAGGGGAATGAGGGCGCGGACTCGCTCGATAAGTGCTTCGTCGATGACCTGGCTCTGGGTGAGTTCACCCCCGTGGACCACGCGGTGGCCGATGGCGTCGACCTGATCGAGGTCGAGGCGCTCGAGGATGACTCTGAGCGCCACCTCGTGGTCGGGGGCCTCGATCGCCGCCGTGCCTTCGGGGAGCCGGAGCGTTGCCTCCGGGCGACCGATGCGTTCGACCTGACCCCGAAGGAGGTGGCGTTTCGTTTCGGTTTCGGTGAGGGCGAACTTGAGGCTTGAGGATCCGGCGTTAAGAACGAGCACCTTCATGGTTCCCAGCATAGGTCGGGACGTGGTAGCATGGGCCCTTGTGACGGGAGAAATTGCCGGTGGTCGCTGGGTCGGTGAGATATACGGTTGCCAGGTGGAGCGTCTGGAGGACCCGCGCTTGGTTGAGGACGCCCTGAGGCACGCGGTTCGCCGTTTGGGGGCGGACGATGCCACCATCAAGAGCGTGGTCTATAAATTCAACCCCCAGGGGATCAGCGCCGCCGCGCTTAGCCCCGTGGCCGCGGTCATGATCCACACCTGGCCGGAAGACGATGCCTCGGCCACCCTGGATCTCTACTTCTACCGGGAGGGAGCCGACGCCGGCGAAGTTCTCAAGCACCTGGCCGAGGCTTTTGGGGCACGGCGCGAGAATGCCTTCAGCTACCGTAGACACCGCCCCACGGATCGGCCGGCCGGCTTGCGAGGGAGGTCCTGATGCAGTATGGCATGGCGTTCATCGAACACATTACCCCCGACGAGTCGTTGATCCGGCGCATGGGCCGGGTGCTGGTTTCGGGGAAGACCCCGTTTCAGGAGTACTGCCTGTTCGAATCCGGTGGGTTCGGCAAGGTTCTGATGCTCGATGCCGAGGTCCAGTCCACCGAGCGCGATGAATACATCTACCACGAGGCGCTCGTCCACCCGGCCATGCTCGCCCACCCCGAGCCGCGGGAGGTTTTGATCGTCGGCGGGGGCGAAGGCGCCACCCTGCGGGAGGTCCTCAAGCACCCCACGGTGCGGCGGGCGGTGATGGTGGACATCGACGAGGAACTGGTGCGGGTGGCCAGGGAGTGGCTGGAGCCCTGGCATCAGGGCGCGTTCGAGGATCCCCGGACCGAACTCCACTTCGCCGATGCCCGGGCCTGGCTGGCCGCGAGTGAGGAACGGTTCGACGTGATCGTCCTCGACCTCACCGATCCGGTGGGTGAGGATAACCCGGCCAAGATGCTCTATACTCGGGAGTTCTACGAGCTCCTTCGCGCCAGGTTGAACCCCGGAGGGGTGGTGGTGACGCAGGGAGGGATGCTCCTCCTCGACCGCTATCAGGTTCACACCGTGCTCCATCGCACCATACGGGAGGTGTTCCGCCACGTGCGGAGCTATCGGGACTGGGTGCCCGGGTTTTTCCTGACCTACGGCTTTATCGTCGCCGCCGATGGCTTTGACCCTTCCGCTTACTCCGAGGGCGTGCTCGAGGCCCGGATCCTGGAGCGCCAGCTCAAACTCCGCCACCTCGACGCCCCCTTCATCGAGGCGATGTTCGTTTTGCCCAAGGACCTCAAGGCCTGGATTGCCGAGGAAACCCTGGTTTCCACCGACGCGCGCCCCTTTTATCTGACCCACGAGGGGGAAGCCCGGGTCGCCGGTCGCTCCCCCCACGCCGATTAGCCCGTTATCTGGGTTCGATAACGCGTTGGCGTAAAAGGCCGGGCACGATGGGGCTGCCGACCGGGAGCAGGGCGAAGTTCCCGCGCCTGGTGGCGGCGCGTTTCAGACGCGCGAGGTGGGCTTTGAGCGCTTCGCGGTAGCGCAGAACCGTGCCCGCGTCCACCTCGAGGCGGGTGCGGTGCTCGACGTCGTGCAGGATGGCCTCGCCGAAGGTGGGGTGGAGCTCCTCCGGGGCCAGGACCACCACCAAGTGGACGGGCGCGAGCTTTCGCAAGAGCGCTTCCCAGTCCCCATCCTCGAGGGCGTCGGTTATGAGGATGTGGGTCCCCTCGCCCCGGCTGGCGATGCCCAGCGGCCCGCGGGGATCGAGGGGGAGTGATCGCCCCGGTCGCTTAAGCCCCTGGGGCGAGAGGACCCGTAACCGGTCGCCCACCGCGGCCCGCCGCAAGACCTCGGCCACCCGCTCGGCGAATTCGAGCTTGCCAAACAGCCGCATGCTCTCACTGCCGTCGATCCAGAGCGTGAACCTGGCCTCGCCGGTTAGGATCGGCTGGCGCACATAAAGCCGGCCGGTCCGCGCGTAGGCCCGCCAGTTGAGCAAGCGCAGCTCGTCACCGGGGACGTAAGGGCGTTGGTCGTAAAAGCCCTCGCCCGGACCGGCGCGCCGGGCCTGGCGTTCGCCGATCCGGCGGATCTGATCAGGGTGGGTGATGCGAAAGCGGCTGGCTCTCGCCACGGCCTCACCTGGCTTTGGGCATGCTGCGCTCGAGGAGGCGCTCTAAGACCTCCTCGACCCGCACCCCGTCGAACATGGCCTCCTCGGTGAGGAAGAGCCGGTGGGGGAGGGCAAAGGTGGCGCTCGTGCGCAGGTCTTCCCACTCGGTGTGGGCCCGGCCCTCGAGGTAGGCCCAGGCCTTGGCCAGCCTGAGCCAGGCTTTGACCCCGCGGGGCGAGAGGCCAAAGCGGAGGTTTGGATCCTCGGCGGAGAGGAAGGCGGTGTTGATCATGGCCTCAAGGGCACTGCTCGGTACCTTGACCGCTTGGGCCTGGGCCCGGGCCTCGAGGAAGGCCTCTGGAGAGACCACCTGCGGCGGTGATTCGGGTTCCTCGCTAAGGATTCGGAGCCAGACCTCGCGCCTGGGCGCGGCGATCTCGATCTTGGCCATGAAGCGGTCGAGCTGGGCCTCGGGCAGGGGGTAGGTGCCCTCGACCTCGATGGGGTTTTCCGTGGCCAGGACCATGAACGGTTGGGGGAGCGGGTGACGTGTGCCGCCGGTGCTCACCATGCCTTCCTGCATGGCCTCGAGCAAGGCGGCTTGGGTTTTCGGCGGCGCCCGGTTGATCTCGTCCGCCAGGACCACCTGGGCGAAGATGGGCCCGGGTTCGAAGGTGAAGGCCCCGTTTCGGAACACTTCGGTCCCGGTGATGTCGGCGGGCAGAAGGTCGGGCGTGAACTGGATGCGCTTGTGGCTGAGCCCCGAGGCCCGGGCGAAACTCTCGGCCAGGAGGGTTTTGCCGAGCCCCGGAAGGCCCTCGAAAAGGGCATGGCCACCGGCGATCGCGGTGGCCACCAAGGCCTTAATGGTCCGTTCCTGGCCGAAGAGAACACCATTGAGCGCGTTGATCAGCGCTTTGAGCTCCAAGGAAACCCCTCGCTTTCCTCCGGCCTACCCGCTGGCCGCTTCGTTCCCGGCTTCGGCGATGATGCGCTCGGCGAGGTGCGGTGGGACCTCGGCGTAGTGGGAGAAGGCGAGGGAGTAGGCCCCCTGGCCCCCGGTGAGGCTGCGGAGGGCCCGACTGTACTCGAGGATTTCAGCCAGCGGCGCCTCGGCCTGGACCACCGCCAGCGCGCCCTCAGAGTCCATACCCAAAATCTTCCCCCGGCGGCCCTGGAGGTCAGAGATGATGTCGCCCACCTTGTCCTGGGGCACGAAGATCTTGAGTTTATAGATCGGTTCGAGGAGCAGGGGTGAGGCCTTGGCCATGGTGTTCTTGAAGGCCATCGAGGCGGCGACTTGGAAGGCGAGGTCGGAGGAGTCGACTTCGTGGTAGCTGCCGTCATAGACCACGGCCCGAAAGCCCATGACCGGATAGCCGGCGAGGACCCCCGATTTGGCCGCCTCCTTGATCCCCTTTTCCACCGATTCCTTGTATTTGGTGGGGATGACGCCCCCCTTGATCTCCCACACGAACTCGTAGTCCTCGGCCGGTTCCAGGCGCAGCCACACGTCACCGTACTGGCCGCGGCCGCCGGTTTGCTTTTTATATTTCCCTTGAGCCTGGGCCTTTTTGCGGATGGTCTCCCGGTAAGGGATCCTCGGGGTTTTGAGCTCCACCGCGACCCCGTAGTCGGCCAGACGTTCTTTGGCCCACTCCAGGTGCATATCGCCCATCCCCCAAAGCTGCATCTCGCCGGTTTCCTCGTCGTAGACGAAGCGCAGGCTAGGGTCCTCCTCGACGAGCTTCCTGAGCGCCTCGCCGAGCTTGGCCTCGTCGGTCTTTTCTGCGGGGACCAGTGCGGCGTAGGTGGTGGGCTCTGGTGGCCGGGTGGTCGGCACAGGTTCCTTCTTTTCCTTCCACAGTGCCATGCCCCGGTGGAGCTTGTCGGCTTTGGGCAGGGCCAGGATATAGCCGCCCTCGGCCTGGTCGACCTCGATCAATTCGGGGCCCTTAGGGACATAGAGGTGGTTGAGCTTCACGGGTCCGTTCTCGGACTCCAGGGTGTCGCCGGGGTTCAGCGTTCCCCGGTAGAGCCGTACGTAGGCCACCTGCCCTACGAAGGGCTCGACCTGGACCTTAAAAACCTTGGCGAGCGGGGGGCCCTCGCCGAATCGTTCCTTCGGCGAGGGAAAGGCCTCGAGGAAGGTCTCGAGCAAGGCCTCGATACCGTAGAGGTTTTTCCCGGAGGCGATGGTGACGGGGTAGAGCTCCCCTTGGCGAACCGCGTGGTGGAAGGCCTCGGCCAACGCGTCGTCGTCGATTTCTTGGCCCTCGAGATAAGCCTCCATCAGACGTTCGTCGGTCTCGATGATGGATTCTAAAACCTCCTGCCGGAAACCGGCCAAGCGTTCCTGCTCGGACGGGGGGACCTCGACCACCTGGCGGCCCCCTTCGCCGTCGTACTTGATCGCCCGGCCGTGCAGGACGTCGATGAGGCCGATCCAGCGCCCGCCCTCGATCCAGGGAAAGTGTAGGGGGAGGATGTGGCCGAGCGTTTGCCGCAGGTCCTCGAGCAGGGCGAAGAAGTCGCCCCCTTTGTCGAGTTTGGTGACCACGACCATGCGCGGGAGGTCAAGACGCTCGGCTACGGTCCAGGCGCGTTCGGTCCCGATTTGAACCCCGTCCGGGGCGCTCACCGTGACCACCGCGCCGTCGGCGGCGGTAAGGGCGCCGCGAATCGCGGTCACGAAGTCGGCGTAGCCCGGGGTGTCGAGAACAAAAATTTTGTGCCCCTGGTAGTCGATGGGCAAGACCGCGGTACGGATCGAGAAATGATGGGCTTTCTCCTCCGGCGTGTAGTCGGAGGTGGTGGTGCCCTCTTCCACCGTGCCCATGCGGTCCTTGCCGCCGGTGACGAAGAGCAGCGCTTCGCCCAACGTGGTCTTTCCGCTTTGGCTGTGTCCGACGAGCGCAACCGTGCGAATCATGTTGTCGCCTCCTTTTGCGTAAAGTATACCTGGTGGGACGCGCTCGGCTCTGCATCAAGAGGGCGGCATGGGACGCCATCTGGCGCCACGCCAAGTCGGCGTATCCGCGTGAGGCGGTGGGGGCTCTGGTGGGGAAGGACGGGTGTGCCTGCTTCGCCTGGCCGTTGCCCAACGTGCATCCTCGCCCTGAAGTGGGCTATCGCGCCGAGCCCAGGGCGCTCCTCTCGGCGCTCAAGCGGGCCGAGCGCGAGGGGCTTTCGGTGCTGGCCTTTTATCACTCGCACCCCCAGGGGCTGGCCCGCCCGAGCGAGACCGACCGGCGAGAGGCGTACTGGGATCTGCCCTACCTGATCGTCGGGCTTCAAGAGGGCAAAGCCAGAGCTTGGCGGTTGCCGAGCGGAGAGGAGGTGGTGGTCGTTGTGGAGCCGGAGTGAAATCGCCCGGTATGCCAGGCACTTTGTGCTGCCGGGCGTTGGCGAAGAGGGACAGCGTCGGCTGAAAACCGGCTCGGTTTTGGTGGTGGGGGCGGGTGGCCTGGGGAGTCCCGTGCTCCTCTACCTCGCCGCGGCCGGTGTGGGGCGGATCGGGGTGGTCGAATTTGACCGGGTCGACCGGTCGAACCTGAACCGGCAGGTGCTCTTTTCCGAAGCCGATGTGGGGAGGTCCAAGGCCGAGGTGGCCAAGGCACGGCTGTTGGCGCTGAACCCCGACATCGAGGTCGAGGCCTACCCCGAGCGCTTCACGCCTGAGCTCGCGCGGCGCCTGGTTCCGAAATTCGATCTGATCGTCGACGCCTCCGACAATTTCCCCACCCGCTACCTGGCCAACGACGCCGCGGTGCTCTTTGGAAAACCACTGGTGCATGGGGCGATCTTCCGTTTTGAAGGTCAGATCTCGGTTTTCAACCACCGCGGCGGGCCGTGCTATCGCTGCCTTTTCCCGAGGCCCCCCAAGGCCCAACCCGCTTGCAGCGAGGCCGGCGTGTTCGGCGTGCTCCCGGGCACGGTCGGGGCGCTCATGGCGGCCGAGGCGCTCAAGATCCTCCTTGAGCTGGGCGAGACGCTCTCCGGGAAGCTGCTCCTTTACGATGCCCTCGAGGCCGAGTTCAAAAAGCTGTCTTTCCCTAAGGATCCCCGTTGCCCGGTCTGCGGCGCCTCCCCGTCCATTCGCGACCTTTCCGACGTAGACTACATCGACGAATGCCGGGCGCCGAGTCCTTGAACTTTAAACGGAGTAAAATTTTTGGTTGGGAAGGAGGATGTGATGTCAGAAATCGCAAGGGGTTTAGAAGGCGTCGTGTTTACAGAGAGCGATCTATCCTACATCGACGGTCAGCAAGGAAAGCTTTACTACCTCGGTATTCCCATCGAGGAGCTGGCGGAGAAATCCAGCTACGAAGAGGTGGCTTTTCTCCTTTTGCACCGCCGCTTGCCCACACGGGACGAGCTGAGCGCGTTCGAGGCCAAGCTGAAGGCACGCCGGGGGCTGCGGGTCGAGAAGGTGGCCTCCTTCGTCGATTATCCCCGCGACGTTCACCCCATGGCGGCGCTGCGCACCGCCATCAGCGAGCTCGGGCTCTTCGATCCCAAGGAGGAGGATCTCGATCCGGAGAACCTCTACGAGACTGGAGTGGCCCTCATCGCCAAGTTCCCGACCGTGGTGGCGGCCCTCAAGCGCGTTCGGGAGGGTAAGCTCCCGCTCGAACCCCGGGACGACCTTTCCCACGCCGCGAACTTCTATTACATGCTGAACGGCGAAGTCCCCTCGCCCGAGCAGGAACGGGTGCTGGACGTGGCGCTCATTCTGCACGCCGACCACGGCATGAACGCTTCAACCTTCACCGCGCTCGTTATCCACGCCACGGCCTCGGATCTCTATTCCTCGATCGTCGGTGCGATCGGCGCGCTCAAGGGGCCGCGGCACGGTGGGGCCAACGAGGCCGTACTGAAGATGATCCAGGGCATCGGGGATGCGGCCAAGGTGCCCGAGTGGTTCCGCGAGCGGCTGGAAAAGAAGGAGCGCATCATGGGGATGGGCCACCGTGTTTACAAGGCCTACGACCCCCGGGCGCGGATCCTCAAACGCTACGCGGAAAAGGTGGCGACGGCGCACGGGCGCTCCCGCGAATACGAAATTCTCGAGGCCATCGAGCGCGAGGCCGAGCGCCAGCTGGCGCCGAAGGGGATCTACCCCAACGTCGACTTTTACTCGGGTGTGGTCTACTCGGACCTCGGAATTCCCCCCGAGTTCTTCACCCCCGTCTTCGCGGTGGCGCGCATCGCGGGCTGGGTGGGGCATATCCTCGAGTACACCGAGAAAGACAACCGACTGATCCGGCCGAGGGCCAAGTACACGGGCGAGCTCGACCGCCCCTACGTTCCGATCGAACAGCGATAAAAATCGCACGCCCCGTTGACCGCTGCAGGGGGCCCTCGGGCGCCCTTTGCAGCGGCCCTTGACAAAGGGACGAACCGCGGATACAGTACGGTCAAGCAAAAGGTCATACCAACGGACCATCAACTGGAGGATCCATGGAACATCTCACCCCAGTTCGCCACAGTCGAATTTACGAAGAGATCGCGAGCCAGCTGATCCGCATGATGCGCGAGGGCGAAATCAAGCCGGGCGACCTGCTCCCGCCGGAGCGTGAGCTTGCATCGATGCTGGGGGTGAGCCGGGTTTCGGTGCGCGACGCCATTCGTTACCTCGAGGCCAAGGGCATCGTCCAGGTGCGTCAGGGAGAGGGCACGCGCGTTCGCGCGCTCGACGCCGCGACGCTGGTCAAGCCGCTCGAGACCCTGCTCGAGGTTCGCAAAGAGCTCGTGCGGCACCTTTTCGACCTCAGGCGGATGATCGAGCCCGAGTTCGCCGCCGAGGCGGCGAGGCGGGCAACCCCGGAGCACCTCAAAGCCCTGGAAGAGATCATTGAGCGCCAACGGGCGCGGACCGAGCGGGGCGAATTCCCCATTGAAGAAGACGAGGCTTTCCACCACACGGTGGTCAGGGCGACCGGGAACCCGATGGCCCTGGAGGTCTCGGCGCTGCTCGCGGAATATTTGCGTTCGGGCCGTGATCTCTCGCTCCAGTCGCCGGAGAGGGCCAGGCGTTCGCTCGAGGGCCACCAGGCGATCTTTCAAGCGATGGCAGAGGGCAATGCCGACGCAGCGCGAAACGCCATGCGGCGGCACATCGAGGAGGTCGAATCGCTTCTCTTTGGTCCCAAGGGCAATGCCCCTGGTGAGGACAGTGGAGGTGGTTAGTTATGGGAGGTAGGCGCTGGCTGGTTTTTCTCGCATTTTTGCTGGTGGTGTTCGCGCAGGGCCGGACGCTCAGGATCGGCCTGGCCGAGGACCCCGACATTCTCGACCCGGATCTGGGCCGGACCTTCGTCGGCCGCATCGTCTTCGCATCGCTCTGCGATAAGCTCTTCGACATCACCCCCGATCTCAAGATCGTTCCTCAGCTCGCGACCGGGTATTCGTGGTCCGATGACGGCAAAACCCTCACCCTTTCGCTGCGCAAGGGGGTCAAGTTCCACGACGGCACGGCCTTCGACGCCGAGGCGGTCAAGTTCAACCTCGAGCGTTCGCTGACGCTCCCTGGTTCGAACCGCAAGAGCGAGGTCAAGCCCATCGAATCGGTTGAGGTGGTCGACCCCTTTACGGTTCGGATCCACTTAAAGGCGCCGTTCAGCCCCTTGCTGGCCCAGCTCGCCGACCGGGCGGGGATGATGGTCTCGCCCAAGGCGGCTCGGGAACTCGGCGAGAACTTCGGTCGCAGCCCGGTCTGCAGCGGCCCCTATAAGTTCGTCGAGCGGGTAGCTCAGGATCGGATCGTATTGGAGAAGTTCCAGGACTACTGGAACAAAGACGCCTTCGCGTTCGACCGGGTGGTCTTCCTGCCCATCCCCGATCCGAGCGTCCGGCTGGCCAACTTGCAGGCTGGCGATTTGGATCTGATCGAGCGCGTTGCCCCCACCGATCTGGGCGCGGTACGCAAGGACGCCCGTCTCAAGGTGGCCTCGGCGGTTGGACTTGGTTATCAGGGCATCACCATCAACGAGTCGAACCCCAAACCCCTCGACACGCCCCTGGCCAAGGACGTCCGGGTTCGGGAAGCGTTTGAGCTCTCGCTCGACCGCGAGGCCATCAACCAGGTGGTCTTCAACGGCGAGTTCGTTCCCGGCAACCAGGCGGTGCCGCCGACCAGCCCCTGGTACATCAAGGAACTCCCCATGCCAAAGCGCGACGTCGCTCGGGCCCGGGCCCTGCTCAAGGCGGCGGGCTACGATCGGGTGAGCTTCACCCTTATGGTCACGAATAACCCGCAGGCGATTCAGCTGGGACAGGTCATCCAGTCGATGGCCAAGGAAGCCGGCTTCGACATCAAGCTCAACGCGGTTGAATTCGCCACCGCCCTCGATTTGCAGGAGGCGGGGAAATACGACGCCTTCCAGATTGGCTGGTCGGGTCGCATCGACCCCGACGGCAACATCTACATCTTCCACGCCTGCGGCGCCGCCCTCAACGAGACCGGCTACTGCGATCCCAAGGTCGACGAATACCTCAACAAGGCCCGGAGCACGGGCGAGTTCGCCGAGCGCTATCGCTACTACAAACTGGCCGCCGAGCGCTACCTTCCCGATCGCCACATCATCTACCTCTATCACCCCAAGTGGTTCTGGGCCTTCACCAACAGGCTTTCGGGCTTTACCCCCTACCCTGACGGTCTGATCCGGCTGCGCGGGGTCACGATGAAGTGAGCGAACAGCGAGAGTGGGGCCGCGGCCCCACTCTCCATTTTTGTTTTTTGAAACGGTCTGCGATGGGGACATATCTGTTCAGACGGGTCATGATTGCCATCCCCACCCTTTTCCTGGTGAGCGTCATGGTCTTTTCGATCCAGCGGCTGCTCCCTGGGGATCCGGCGCTCGTGCTCGCGGGTGAAGAGCGGGATCCCGAGGTCATCGCATACATCCGGAGCAAATACCACCTGAACGATCCCCTTCCGGTCCAGTACTACTACTGGATGCTCCGTTTGCTCAAGGGGGATTTGGGGGAGTCGATCCGCACCAAGGCGCCGGTCACCGACGTGATTTTGCAAAAGCTGCCGGTGACCATTGAGCTGGCGGTGCTCTCCATGGTCGTTGCCCTGGCCATCGCCCTGCCGGCCGGGGTGATCTCCGCCATCCGGAAGGAATCGGTTTTTGATTATCTGGCCAATGTTTTGGCGCTTTCCGGGCTCTCGATCCCGAACTTCTGGCTCGGCATCATGCTGATTCTGCTCGTATCTGTGCGCCTGGGGTGGCTGCCCGCTTCGGGGTACGTGAGCCCGCTTGAGGACCTCGGTGAGAACCTGCGGCGTATGGTGATGCCCGCGTTCGTGTTGGGAAGCGGCCTGGCCGCGGCGCTCATGCGCCAGACCCGGAGCGCGATGCTCGAGGTGCTGCACTCGGACTATATCCGTACCGCCAGGGCCAAGGGTTTGCGTGAGCGGATCGTGGTCTACCGCCATGCCTTGCGGAACGCCCTGATTCCGGTCGTGACCCTGGCTGGTCTGCAACTGGGAGCGCTGCTTTCGGGGGCGGTGATCACCGAGCAGGTGTTCACCATCCCCGGGTTTGGCAAGCTCATCGTCGACGCGGTGTTCAACCGGGATTACCCCATGGTCCAGGGGGTGGTGCTCTTTACCGCAACCGCTTATATCCTCGTGAACCTGCTGGTCGATCTGGCCTATGCCTGGATTAATCCCCGCATTCGCCTGGGAGGGAGCGAATGACCGCCGGGGTGCGCCGCTCGCTCCGGAGCCGGGTCTGGCGAAAGCTCCTGCGCCGAAAAGGCGCGATGCTGGGGGCGATTTTGGCGCTTTTATTCCTGGGGGTGGCGGTTTTTGCCCCCTATTTGGCGCCCTACGACCCCCTTCGCACCGACTGGAGCGCCGTGCGGGCACCGCCTTCACCCGAGCACTGGCTGGGGACCGACGAGCTGGGACGCGATGTGCTCTCGCGGGTCATCTGGGGGGCGAGGGCGTCGCTTTTGGCCGGCGTGGTCTCGGTGGCCATCGCCATGGTCCTCGGCGTACCGCTGGGCCTCTTGTCTGGCTACTACCGGGGCTGGATCGACGAGGTCATCATGCGTTTCACGGACGCCCTGCTCGCGTTCCCCTTTTTGATCTTGGCGATCGCGTTGGCGGCGATGCTGGGCCCGAGCCTGACCAACGCCATGATCGCGATCGGCGTTTCGACCGCGCCCGCCTTCATCCGCCTGGCCCGGGGGCAGGTGCTCTCGGTGATGGTCGAGGAGTTCGTCCAAGCGGCGCGGGCGCTCGGAGCCTCCGACGCCCGAATCATGTTGAAGCACGTCCTCCCCAACGCCTTTTCTCCCTTGCTGATCCAGGGCACGCTGGCGGTGGCGGCGGCCATTATCGCCGAATCCAGCCTTTCTTTCCTCGGTCTCGGGCAGCAGCCGCCAGCGCCCAGCTGGGGGAGCATGCTCAACGTGGCCAAGAATTTCCTCGCCGAGGCGCCGTGGATGGCGGTATGGCCCGGGATCGCTATTTTTATCACCGTCCTCGCGTTTAATCTGTTGGGGGATGGGTTGCGCGACGCGCTCGACCCCAGGGATTGGTAAACGTGGAAAGGGGTCTTCGCTATGGGACAGGAAAACTTGTGGTCTTACCCCTACCCCTCTGAGCGTAAGGTCGTGATGGGGTCCCGGGGGGCGGTGGCCACGAGCCAGCCGCTCGCGGCTTTGGCCGGGATGGAGATGATGCTCGCCGGTGGCAACGCCGTCGATGCCGCGGTGGCCATGGCCATCTGTCTGACGGTGGTCGAGCCGACTTCGAACGGTATTGGCGGGGACGCCTTCGCCCTGGTGTGGGAAGGCCGGCTCTTTGGGCTGAACGCTTCGGGAAAGAGCCCGGCGGCGCTCACCCGCGATCGCCTCGAGGGCCTGGAGAAGATGCCCGAGAGCGGCTGGCTCCCGGTCACGGTGCCCGGCGCCGTTTCAGCCTGGCGCGCCCTCTGGGAACGCTGGGGCGAACTGCCGTTTGAACGACTGTTCGAGCCTGCCATCCGCTATGCCGAGGAGGGCTTCCCGGTGTCGCCGGTGACGGCACGGGCTTGGAAGCGCGCAGCCGCGCGCTACCTCAGGCTCGAGGGCGAGGCGTACTCGGCGTTCCAGGAAGTCTTCTTCCCCTCGGGGCGAGCGCCGAGGCCGGGGGAGATTTGGCGGAGCCCTTGGCACGCGAAGACGTTGCGCGAGTTGGCCCAGAGCGGCGGTGAGAGCTTTTACACCGGACCGCTGGCGGAAAGGATGGCTGCGTTCTCGGAGGCCACCGGCGGGCTTCTCACCCGGGAAGACCTCGCCGAGCACGCCCCGGAGTGGGTCGATCCGATTTCAACCAGCTACCGGGGCCTCACGGTGTGGGAGATGCCGCCAAACGGCCAGGGGATCGCCGCCTTGATGGCGCTCAATATCCTCGAGGGTTTCGACCTCGCCCGTCTGCCGCGCGAATCGGCCGAGAGCTATCACCTTCAGATCGAAGCGATGAAGCTGGCTCTGGCCGATGTTCGCGAGTACGTCGCCGACCCGGATGCCATGCAGGTTTCGAACCAGGATCTACTCGACAGGGCCTACGCCGAAAAACGGCGGAGCCTGATCGGGGAACGTGCGATTCCTTTGGCGGAACCCGGCCTGGCTCGCGGGGGCACCGTCTACCTGGCCGCCGCCGACGGCGAGCTCATGGTGAGCCTGATCCAATCGAACTACATGGGGTTTGGGTCGGGAATTTTGGTGCCGGGCACGGGCATCGCCCTACAAAACCGGGGCGCCGGTTTCGTGCTCGATGAGGGACACCCGAACGTCGCCGGCCCCAGGAAGCGCCCCTTCCACACCATCATCCCCGGCTTCCTCACCCGCGAGGGCCGTCCGCTCGGACCCTTCGGCGTGATGGGTGGCCCGATGCAACCGCAGGGGCACGTGCAGGTGGTGGTCAACATGGCGGACTACGGCATGAACCCCCAAAGCGCCCTCGACGCGCCGCGCTGGCAGTTCGTATCCGGGAACGAGGTGTGGCTGGAGCAGGCCGTGCCCCGCTCGGTGGCCTTGGCCCTTGCTGACCGCGGGCACCGCGTCCAGGTCATGGCGGAAAGCGGGGCTTTTGGACGGGGCCAGATCATCGTCCACCAGGATCGCGCGTTCATCGCGGCGAGCGAGCCCCGGGCGGATGGGCTCGCGCTCGCCTGGTAGGGAGAGCAGATGGGACCGACGAGGATACTTGAGGTACGGGATTTACGGGTTGA
>CAZXOY010000033.1:0-21615 GCA_964642655.1 uncultured bacterium | reverse complement strand
CCGCCCTCGACCCAGTGGCTGCCATCGGTGAGGACTTCCTTTTTCCAGACCGGGAGGATCAGCTTGACCCGGTCGATGGCGTAGCGGGCGGCGGCGAAGGCCTCGGGCCGGTGGGGGCTTGCGACCACGATCAGGATCGAGGCCTCGCCGGGATCGACGCGCCCCAGGCGGTGCACGATGGCGATGCGGCCCAGGTCCCAGCGGGCTCGCATCTCCTCCGCGATCTGAGCGAGCACCTTTTCCGCCATCCCGGTGTAGGCCTCGTACACCAGGTGGTCGACCGTCTTGCCCTTATTGGGGCTTCGGGTGGTCCCGAGGAAGGTGACGAGGGCGCCGAATTGGGGTTCGACCGCCCAGCCGACGATCTGGGGGAGAAGCGGCTCGAGGGGGTCTTCGGTCAGGAAGAGCCGCGCCTCGCTGCCGCCTGACACCGGCGGCAAAAAGGCCAGCTCGTCCCCGTCGTGGAGAGGGGTTTCGAGACCGGCGAAGCCCTCGTTCACCGCCGCCATACCCGCCTCGAGGCCGAGCTCGGGAAAGCGTTCCTTGAGCACCCCCACCGCGTCGGCGACCGTGGCACCTTCGGCGAGCTCGATTTCGAGCGAGCCGGTGCCGGCCTGTTCCCGGTACATCGCGAAGAGCCGCACGATAACTCGCATCCTTTAACTCCTCTCAAGCACCCTTCCCAGGGTGTAGGCCACGCTCAGGGCCTCCTTGAAGCGCATGCGCTCGGGGCCGATGAGGACCACCTCGCCCCGCCAACCGGGCCGGGAAAACCCCGACTGAACCAGGGCGGTGCCTTCGTCGACCCGGAGGTTCACGCCGCCCGGCGGGGTCATGGGCCCCGGGGGAAGGTTATCCCAAAATTCGATCACCCGCCGGAGGAAGGCGGGGTCCTCGGCCTCGGGTTCGGAGAAGACCTCGCCGACGCCCTCAAAAAAGCGCTCGCTGCGGGTGGTGCCCAAGACCCCGGCCAGGCCCTGCAGCAGGGCGTCGAGCTGTGGCGACGAACCGCGGAGCTCGGAAAGGGTCTCGGGCGCCCTCGGCCCCCTTAAGATCTCCTCGGCCTGGGCAAGGACCGCCTCGCTGGGGTCGAAGGGGAGCTCGAGGGTGCCTTCCCGCACCCTGCCCCCTTCCAGGACCGCCACCACCAGCACCCGCCGCTCGCCGAGCGGTGAGAGGTGAACTCTGAGGAGGACCGGCTGCCTGAGCGGCGCCAGCCGCAAAAGCGCAGGATAGCCCGCGAGCCTCGCCGCCATCTGCGCGGCCAGGCGTGGCCAGCCGTGGCCGGCGCGCTCGAGGGCATCGGCGATTAGCCGGGCGGTGGCCTCGGGCAGGGGGTGGGGAGGGAGGAGACCGAGCGCGTAGGTGCGAAAGCCCTTCCGGGTGGGGACCCGCCCCGCCGAGGCGTGGGGCTTGGTGATCAGCCCCTCGGCCTCGAGGGCGGCCAGATCGTAGCGCACAGTGGCGGGGCTGACCCCGAGTTCCCGGGCCAGAGCCGCCGAGGGAATCGGTCGTTTCTCGCTGATGAATCGTTCGACGAGCAGCTTGAGTAGCCGCTTTTGCCGCTCGGTCACATCTGTATTTTATCGCCACCGACCCTGCCCACCGAATGTGCGTGGTGTTAATGATTTAGGTGACGGTTGGAATAATATCGCCGGCTGAAACACCATAGAAAGGCCATAAAGCTGCATGACGTGAACGAAATAAGGTACGAGCGTCCATAAAATGGTTGACAGTGTGCATATTCATACGCTAGGCTGATCCCGAGGAGGTGGGGGTTGAAGAAGCTGGTTTGGTCCACAATGCCTCTGGTGCTCGGCCTGGCCCTGGCCGGGGGAAATATCGACGCCGGGAGTACGGCCTGGATGCTGGTGAGTACGGCGCTGGTGCTCTTGATGACGCCGGCGCTGGCCTTTTTCTACGGCGGTTTGGTGGGTCAGAAGAACGTCCTCAACACCATGATGATGAGCTTCGTCGCCCTCGGCTTCGTGGGGGTGGCGTGGGCGCTGCTGGGTTACAGCCTGGCCTACGACAACGGCGGGGCCTTCCTGGGCGGACTCGGCTATGCCGGGCTCGCCGGGTTTTTGCGAGAAGGCCAGATGCTCGTTTCGGACGGATTGCCATCGATCCTGGACGTAGCCTTTCAGGGAACCTTCGCCATCATCACCGTGGCCCTGATCTCGGGCTCGCTCGCGGGGCGGATGCGTTTTTCGGCCTGGCTTTTGTTCAGCGTGCTTTGGGTGCTCTTCGTGTACGCTCCGCTCGCCCACTGGGTGTGGGGCGGTGGGTTTTTGAAGGGGGCGCTTGATTTTGCCGGGGGCACGGTGGTCCACATCAACGCCGCCGTAGCCGGGTTGGTGGCGGCTTTGGTGCTGGGGCCACGAAAGGCATTCGGCCGGGTGGCCTTCTTGCCCCATAACGTGCCCTTTGTGCTGCTCGGGGCCGGCCTTTTGTGGTTTGGCTGGTTCGGCTTCAACGCTGGCAGCGCATATGGGGCCAACGCCAGCGCCGGGCTCGCTTTCGTGAACACCTTCCTCGCCCCGGCGGCGACCATGGTGGTGTGGACGCTCCTCGATCTCGGCCGGGCGGGCAAGGCCACCGCCGTGGGGGCGGCGACCGCGGTGGTGGTGGGGCTCGTGGCCATCACCCCGGCCGCGGGCTTCGTGGGTCCCACCGGCGCCCTCTGGATCGGCGCCCTGGCCGCGTTCCCGAGTTACTTCTTCATCCTGGCCAGGCCCCGGCTCGGGCTCGACGACTCGCTCGACGTGGTCGGGTCGCACGGCCTCGCCGGAACCCTGGGGGCGATTTTGACCGGCGTGTTCGCTTCCCAGGCCTGGGGCGGCGTGGCCGGGGGGCTCGAGGGCAACTGGGTCCAGGTCGCCATTCAGTTCAAGGCGGTGGCGGTGGCGGTGCTTTTGAGCGCGCTGGGCACTTTTGTGCTCCTCAGGCTGATCGGGTTGCTGATGCCCCTGCGCACTGCCGACCGCGAGGAAGCGATCGGCCTCGACGCCGCGTTGCACGGCGAGGAGGCCTACCCCAGCATGGAGGGCGCGATTTTGGTCCTGGACAGTGAAGGAGGTGCGGCGTGAAGCTGATCATCGCCGTGGTTCGGCCGGAGAAACTCAACGAGGTCCTCGAGGCCCTCTTCAAGGCCGAGGTCCGCGGGCTCACCATCACCCGGGTTCGGGGTCACGGCGGGGGGACCGAGCGGGTCGAGACCTACCGCGGGACCACCGTGAAGATGGGGCTTTACGACAAGGTCAAGCTCGAGATCGCGGTGAGCGATCCCTTCGTCGAGCCCACCATCGAGGCCATCCTCGCCTCGGCGCGCACTGGCGAAGTGGGGGATGGCAAGATCTTCGTGTTACCGCTGGAGCGGGTGATTCGCATCCGGACTGGGGAGGAGAACGAGGCCGCGGTCACCCCGGTCCGCCCCGGTAGTGTATAAATATTGACCTCGGGTGGCTCGGGTGGGATAATTCCCATCGGAAAGGGGGAAGATCGCATGAAGAGGATTCTGCTCCTGGCGAGTGTTCTCGTCGTGGGTCTGGGCCTGGCCAGTGCCCAGCGGTGGGACATGCACGTGGCCTGGCCGCCGGCCAACTTCCACACCAAGGGCGTGGTCAAGTTCGCCGACCTCGTCGAGCAAAAGACCGGTGGCAAGCTCAAAATCGTTGTTCATGCCGGCGGCTCCCTCGGGTTTAAGGGCGCCGAGATCTTGCGGGTGGTCCGCGACGGGACGTTGCCCATTGCTGAGGTACTCATGGGCAACGTCCAGGGCGACGAGCCGGTCTTCGGGCTGACCTCCCTGCCGCTTTTGGCCAAGAATTACGACGAGGCCTGGCGGCTCTACCAGATCGCAAAGCCCTACTACGAAAAAGCGCTCGCCCGCAATAACGCTCGCTTGCTTTACGCGGTTCCCTGGCCGCCCTCGGGGATCTACACCAAGAAACCGCTCAAAAGCGTTGCCGATTTCAAAGGGCTTAAGGTCCGTACCTACGACGCCAACTCCGCCGCCTTCGTGAGCCAGCTGGGCGCCGAGGGCATCGCCATTCCCTTCTCCGAGCTCTACACCGCCCTCTCCACCGGTTTGGTGAACGCGGTGCTCACCTCCACCGCCACCGGCGTTGACGCCAAGCTCTGGGAAGTGACGAATTACTTCCATCGCATCAATTACGCCTTCCCGCTCAACATGGTCATCGTCAACGCCCGGATGTTCGACGCCTTGCCCCAGGACGAGCAAGCGGCGATCCTCGAGGCCGCTAAGGCGATCGAGGCCATGCAGTGGAAGAACTCCAAGCGCGCCGACCTGGCCTCGGAGCTCGAGCTCAAAAACCGGGGCATGAAGGTGATCAGCGATATTCCGGCGGAGATCGAGGACGCGATGCAGGCCGCGGCCAAAAAGCTCTGGGATCGCTGGCTCGGCGTCGCGGGTGAGGACGGGAAAGCCATCTTCAAGGACTACTTTGGTCAATGAGCCGACTCGTGCGTTTGCTCGAGGCCCTGGCGACCCTGGCGGGATGGGTCGCCGGGGCGCTGTTGGTGGTGACCACCGCCCTGATCTTCGTCGAGATCGCCAGCCGGGTGCTGGTCGGGCGTTCCACGATGGTGGCCCAGGAGTACTCCGGCTATCTGCTCGCGGCCATGATCTACGGCGCGGCCGGCTACACGCTGGCCCACGCCGAGCACATTCGCGTGGGGGTGATCTACGAGCGACTCTCGCCCCGGGGGCGGCTCTGGCTCGACCGCTTCGCCCTCCTCGTGGGCCTCTTCTTCTCTAGCCTGTTGGTGCTCGCCTTTTATTACCTCTTTAGCGATTCGCTCCGCTACCAAAGCCGCAGCTTTACCCCGGCGCGGACCCCCATGGTCTACCCCCACGGGGCGGTGCTCGTCGGGGCGGTCACCCTGTGGGTGCAGTTCCTGGCCATGACGGTGAAGTCCTGGATCCATCCCCAGGCGCTGTGGAGGAGGCGGTGAGCGTCGGCGTTCTGACCGCGAGTGCGGTGATCATCGGTGTGCTCTTCTTGCTCCTTGGCCTTTCGGTCTGGGTGGCGATCTCGCTCTTTCTCACCGCGCTCTTTGCCATCTCCGCCTTCGCCTCGCCGCCGGCGATCAAGGTGCTCTCGAGCATCGCCTGGAACGCCGCGGATTCGTGGGCGCTGGTGGCGCTCCCGCTTTTCATTTATATGGGCGAGCTTTTGCTCCGCACCCGGCTATCCGAGAAGATGTTCAACGGCCTTGCCCCCTGGCTCGGGCGGCTGCCCGGAGGGCTCTTGCACGTCAACGTCGCCGCGAGCACGCTCTTTGCCGCCATCTCCGGTTCTTCCGCCGCCACCGCCGCCACCATCGGCAAGATCAACATCCCCGAGCTCAGAAAACGTGGCTACGACGAGCGGCTGGTGGTGGGTTCGCTCGCCGGGGCGGGGACGCTGGGGTTTTTGATCCCGCCCTCGCTGGTGATGATTATCTACGGGGTGCTCGCCGATGTGTCCATCGGCCGGCTCTTTATCGCTGGCATCATTCCCGGGTTGCTGCTCGCCCTTGGCTTCATGGGGTATCTGGCGGTGGTGGGGTATGTGCGGCCGGAGCTCGCCCCCCGGAGTCAGGAGCGCCACACCCTCGCCGAGCGTCTGGCCGGCCTTTTGGACCTGTTGCCGGTGACGCTTTTGATCCTGGCGGTGCTCGGGAGCATCTACACCGGCATGGCCACCCCCACCGAGTCGGCGGCCATCGGGGTGGTGGGGGCGCTCGTCCTCGCGCTCGCCTACCGCACCCTCACCTGGGCGAGCTTTGTCGAGGCCACGCTGGGGGCGGTGCGCACCACCAGCATGATCGGCCTGATCGTGGCCGGGGCCAGCGTCCTGACGACCGCCATGGGCTACGTGGGGATTCCCCGGGCGGTGGCCGAGATGATCGCCGCGATGCACCTTTCGCCCTACGCGCTGGTGGTGGTGCTGGCGCTCTTTTACATCGTGCTCGGGTTTTTCCTCGACGGCATCTCGATGATCGTGGTGACCCTGCCCATCGTCTTGCCACTGATCAAGGCCGCCGGGTTTAGCCCCCTTTGGTTCGGCATCTTCTTGGTGCTCATGGTCGAAGCGGCCCAGATCACCCCGCCGGTGGGCTTCAACCTCTTCGTGATCCAGGGCATCAGCGGGCGGCCGATCAGCTTCGTGGCCCGGGCGGCGCTCCCGTTCTTCCTCATCCTCATGGCGCTCGCCGCCTTGATCACCCTCTGGCCCGAGATCGCCCTCTATCTCCCGGGCCGCATGATGGGCCGTTAGGCCCGAGACAGACGGGAAAAAGTCGCGTTGACAGCGCCAGGGGCCCCGCATATAATCGCGTGGGGCCTTGAGGGGGCCGCTAGCTCAGTTGGTAGAGCAACCGACTTTTAATCGGTTGGTCGGGGGTTCGATTCCCTCGCGGCCCACCAAGACCTAACCCCCGCCGGAAGCCGGCGGGGGTTCTTGCGAATGGGGCCTCCGTCCTGGGCTTTTGCCACGGCAGGGCACCTAGCGCGCGGTCCAGCCCAGGTCCTGCGGCAGGCAGGCGCCGGTGATCGCGCCCGCGGCATCCGTGGCCAGAAAAAGGGCCAGGGCAGCCACTTCCTCGGGCTCGATCAGCCGCTTGATCGCCGCCGGCTCGAGCATGACCTTCTCGATCACCTCGCCTTCGGAGATGCCGAGCGAGCGGGCCTGGTCGGCGATCTGCCCCTCGACCAGCGGCGTGCGCACGTAGGCGGGGCAGATGGCGTTGGCGGTGACGCCAAAAGGGCCGCCCTCGAGGGCCGCGACCTTGGTGAGGCCGAGGAGCGCGTGCTTGGCGCTCACGTAGCCGGCCTTGAACGGGCTTGCCACCACGCTGTGGATCGACCCCAGGTTGATAATGCGCCCCCAGCCATTCACCTTCATGCCCGGCAGGAAGGCGCGGATGAGCAGGAAGGGCGCGGTGACCATGACCGAAAGCATCGTCTCCCAGACCTCGGGCGGGAATTCCTCCAGGGGGGCCACGTGCTGAAACCCGGCGTTGTTGACCAGGACGTCGACGCCGCCGTAGCGATCGAGCACCGTTTCCGCGAGCACGCGCACTGCCGACCGGTCGCTCAGGTCGACCTGGAAGCTGTCCGGACTATCGAGCGGCGCCTTGTCCACGCGAATGACCCGGTATCCGGCTTCGGCGAACGCCTCGGCGATGGCCTTGCCGATGCCGGATGCCGCACCCGTGACCAGCGCTGTCTTTGCCATGCTTCAGGATAACGGGGTGTTCCCAGCAGGCGGCAACGCCCTCTATACTTAATGCCGTGCCGGAAAAGACCCTCATCGTTGTCGAGTCTCCGGCCAAGGCAAGGACGCTCTCTAAGATCCTTGGCAGGAACTTCGATGTTAAAGCCAGTCTCGGTCACGTCATCGACCTTCCCGAGCGCCAGCTCGGGGTTGACGTCGAGCACGATTTTGCCCCCACCTATGAGGTGAAACGGGGCAAGAAGCGGGTGGTCCGAGAACTCGAGGCCGCGGCCAAGAAGGCGAACAAAATCCTGGTCGCCACCGACCCCGACCGCGAGGGTGAGGCAATTGGCTACCACGTGGCGACCCTTTTGAAGCTCGATCCCTCGCGGCCGGTGCGGGCGGAATTCCACGAGATCACCCCCCGGGCGATCAAGGAGGCGCTGAAAAACCCCCGTCCCATCGACAAAAAGCGTGTGGACGCCCAGCAGGCGCGGCGGGTGCTCGACCGGCTCGTGGGCTACAACCTCTCGCCGCTCCTCTCCGAAAAGTTCCGTCGCCGGGCGCTCTCGGCGGGGCGGGTGCAGTCGGTGGCCCTCCGGCTCGTCGTCGAGCGCGAAGAGGAGATCGAGGCCTTCCGTCCCCAGGAGTACTGGACTCTCGAGGGCCGCTTCGAAAGCGGCGAAAAGGTCTTCCAGGCCGAGCTCTACCAGGTTGACGGCCGGCGGGTTCGGGAAAAGAAGGGCGGGGTGGAATCCTTCCTCATCACCTCCGAGGCCCAAGCCCGCGAGATCGAGCGGCGGGCCCATGAGGCCGGCCCCTACCGCGTGGCCACGGTCGAGTCCAAGGAACGGAAAAAGAAGGCCCCGCCGCCCTTTACCACCAGTACGCTGCAGCAGGCGGCTTCGTCTCGCTTTGGCTGGAGCGCGGGGCGCACCATGCGGGTGGCCCAGCGGTTGTATGAGGGGGTGGACCTCGAGGGCGAGCGGGTGGGGCTCATCACTTACATGCGCACCGACTCGACCCGGGTCGCCCCCGAGGCCGTCACCGAGGCCCGGCGTTATATCGCCGAGGCCTTTGGCCAGGCTTACCTCCCGGCAAAACCCCCCGTCTACCGAGCGAAAAAAGGCGCCCAGGACGCCCACGAGGCCATCCGCCCCACCAGCGTGCTGCGGACGCCGGAGAAGGTCCGTCCCTACCTTTCGGACGAGGAAGCCAAGCTCTACGAGCTGATCTGGCGGCGCTTTCTCGCCAGCCAGATGCCCCCGGCGCACTACCGGCTGACCTCGGCCACCCTCGAGGCCGGGGGGCTCGTCTTCCGCGCCAGCGGCAGCCAGCTCCTCTTCGACGGGTACCTCCGGGTCCTGGATCGGGAGGAGACCGACCGCGAGCTCCCCGAGCTCACGGTCGGCGAGGTGGCAAAGCTTGCTCAGCTCAAGGCCGAGGTCCACTTCACCCAGCCTCCACCCAGATACACCGACGCCTCGCTGGTCAAGGTCCTCGAGGAGAAGGGGATCGGCCGGCCCAGCACCTACGCCCCCACCATCGAGACCCTGGAAAAGCGGGGCTACGTCGAGCGCGAGGGCCGGGCGCTGGTGCCCACCCCGCTCGGCCGCGAGGTGGTGGGGTTTTTAAAGACCCACTTCCCCCGGGTTTTGGCCTACGACTTCACCGCCAGGATGGAGGCGGCCCTCGACGAGGTCGAGGAGGGGGCGCGGCCCTGGCCCGAGGCGGTCCGGGCGTTCTACGAGCCCTTCATGGAGGAGTTCGGCCGGGTGCCGCGCAAGACCTGCCCGGTGTGCGGCCGGCCGCTCGAGGTGAAGGTGGGTCGCTTCGGCCAGTTCCTGGGCTGCACCGGCTACCCTGAGTGCACCTACACCGAGCCCCTCGAGGAGCGCCGCGAGGCCGAGCCGATCGGCGAGCCCTGCCCCAAATGCGGTGCCGAGCTGGTCCGCAAATGGGGGCGTTTCGGACCTTTCATCGCCTGCTCGCGCTATCCCGAGTGTGACTACACCCGCGACGAGGCCGCGTCCACCGGGCTCACCTGTCCCAAGTGCCAAAAAGGCGAGATCGTGGCCAAGAAAAGCCGCAAGGGCCGGGCGTATTGGCGTTGCGATCAGAGCGAGTGCGACTTCGTGGTCTTCGACCCGCCCACCGAGGAGAAGTGCACCAAATGCGGCTGGTTGATGGTGAAAAAGGGTAAGCGCGAGGTCTTGAAGTGCTCGAACCCGGCCTGCGAGGACTACGCTTACCCCCGCTTTTTGGAGAAAAAGGGCGAACGGAGCGAAAAGCGCGTGTCCCGACGGAAGAAGGCTAAGAAAAAAGCGAAAGCGAGCGGAAAGAAAGCGAGCTGGGCCGACTTAAAACCCTTCCTCGAGGGCCTTTCCGGTGAAGAAGCCAAGATCGCGGTGCTGGTCGAGGAAAAGGGCGAGCCGATCGCCTCGGCCGCCAAAGCGCTCGGCGTGGACCTCGAGGCAGCGGAAAAGCTTTACAAGCGTGCCCTATTCAAGCTGCGCATGGCCTACGGTCGGGCGAAGAAGGCCGCGGTGGAGGCGTAGCGCCGCCACCGCGGCCAATCGCGCTTACGCCAGGTCGTCCATCACCTCGCGAATCGGCTTTTTCCGGCAGGTGAACATCGGGGTGTCGCGCAGGGTGTAGAGGCTGGCCTCGGAAAAGCGCAGCCGGTGCACCAGGTCCACGAACTCCTGGGGGTGATCGGCGTCGAAGGCGACCACGAACTCCTGATCGTCGATGCCGTAGGAGTAGCTGGTGTTGAGGCGCACGCCGGTGAAGGGCGCCGAGAGGTAGATGTGCTCGTCCATCATGCCCTGACGGGTGTGGGGGGTGAGCTTGTACCACTCGCGCTTTTTCACGAAGGGGTAGACGAAGAGGTATTTGCCCTCACCGGGTCGCACCTCGACGCCCTCGCCCTCGGGGTTGTAGCGGTCGACGTAGATCGAGCGCTTTTGCATCGAGAGGAAGCTGTAGGGCTGGGTGAGGTAGCCCATGAGCGCGGTGGCGTTGAGCGCCGCTTGCATCTCCTGGAAAAGCACCGGGTCGAAGGCGATCCGCCAGATCATGAAATCGACGTCGGCCCTGAGGCCCACCAGTGAATAGGTGCGCACGATGAAGTCGTCGCGCCCGGCCCAGGTCTCGACCACGGCGGCGAACTCCGCCTTCGCTTCTTCCCGTTCGGCCTTATCCAGCCTGCGGAATGCGGGGTCGAGTTTGAAAAAGGCGTAGTTGAGGAACTGACGCTTGGCCCGGTCGGGGGCCTTTTCGATGACCAGGCCGGCGGGGTCGATGTCGAACATCCGTCGGGTGGGGGCTTCCTTATACTGGCGTACTTCGGGCTTTTTCCTCATACACGCGTTAGTTTATCGGAATGACTGAGTTTGTGCGAGCCGGGTATGCTGCCCCCATGTCGCGGACGACCTACGCCGTGCTTTCCCTTCTCTACATGGGCGTGATCTACCTCGCCTCGGCCCAGCCGGGGAGTGCCGTGGGCCTGCCGTCGCCGTGGGACAAGCTCGCGCACCTGGTGGAGTACGCCCTGCTCGGGTTTTTGCTGGGCCGGGCCACCGGGCGCCCGGGATGGGCCTGGGCGCTCGCCGCCCTTTACGGGGCGAGCGACGAGTTCCACCAGGGGTTCGTCCCCGGCCGCGAGGTGAGCCTTTGGGACTGGCTCGCCGACGCGGCCGGGGCGGGCCTTGGCAGTTGGTTGAGCGCGCGCCGGCCTCAAGCGACCTCGAAGACCCACTGACCTCCGCGCATCAGGGGGACGCGGGTGCCGCCCTTGCGTATGCCGTCGACGTCCATCGCCTCGGAGCCGATCATCCAGTCCTGGTGCACCTGGCTTTGGTTCATCCCCCTTTGCGCACGGGCCTCGGGGGTGAGGGCTTCGGCGTCCTTGAGGTTTTCCGCATAGGCCTGGCCGAAGGCGATGTGGCTGGCGGCGTTTTCGTCGAAGAGGGTGTTGAGGAAGAGCACCCCTGCCTTCTTGACCCCCGAGTCGACGGGCACCAGCGCCACCTCACCCAGCCGCTTTGCCCCTTCGTCGGCCGAGAGCAAGGCTTCGACGGCCTTTTGGCCCTCTTCGGCCTGGACACGAACGGCGACCCCGTCCCGAAAGCGCACGGTGAGCCCCCTCACCAAGACACCGTTTAAGGAAAAGGGCATGGTGGCGCTGACCACGCCGTCGACCCGATCGCGGTGGGGCATGGTGAAGACCTCCTCGGTGGGGATGTTGGGGAGGCACGTGACGCCGTTTTTGGCCTGACCCCAGCCGCCCTGCCAGAGGTGGCCTTCGGCCAGGCCCACCACCAGGTCGGTGCCCGGGCCGCGGAAGTGCAGGGCGTCGAAGTTCTGCTCGCTCAGGTAGCGGGCACGCGCCGTGAGCTCGTCGGCCCGCTGTCGCCAGGCGGCCACCGGGTCGGCCTCGTCGAGCCGGGTGGCCTTGGCGATCGCGGTTTTGAGCGCCTTGAGTGCCTCATCTTCCGGGAGGTCGGGGAACACAGCCTTCGCCCATCCCCGGGAGGGATAGCCGACGATCGTCCAGTTGATCCGGAACTCTGAGATGCGAATTAGCATCGGCCGGTAGGCCTCCCGCGTGGCCTGCATGTGTTTGCCGACCTTCTCCGGGGGAATTTCGCCGAAAAGACCGGGGTCGGTGCCGGTGATGGCGAGCCGGGCCGCCCCCTCGTCGAAGGCCCGGGCCACGGCCTCGAAGAACCAGCGGGGAGCGTGGTTGAGCGCGGTTTCGTTTCCGTAGCGGAGACGGGCCAGGCTGACTTCATCGTCGGAGATGAGCGGGAAGACGCCCGCCGCCCCGGCGCCATAGGCTGCCCTGGCGATGGCCCGCACCAGGGGCAGATGATCGACGTGGGCGGTCAGGAAGATCTCCTGTCCTTCCTTGAGGTTGAGGCCAACGCGTACGGCGAGTTCGGCGAGTTTGGTTTCGAAGTCGTCCATGGCTCAAAGCTTATAGGTTTTCCCGCCACCACTCGAGGTAAGCCTCCAGCCGGGCCAACCGGCGGTCAGGGCGTCCGGAACGGGAGAGCTCGTGGCCTTCTTCCGGCACCCGGAAGAACTTGGCCTTGACCCCGTGGTAAAAGAGCGCGGTGTACCAGGTTTCCCCCTGATCGATGGGGCAGCGGTGATCGGCTTCCGAGTGCACCACGAGCGTCGGGGCCTTGACCCGGTGCGCAAGCCGCAAAGGGCTCTTTTCCCAAAGGCGTTCCGGGCGTTCCCAGGGGCTCGCTCCGATTTCCAGCAAGGTGAACCGGATCCCGATGTCGCTGGCGCCAAAAAAGCTCGCCCAGTTGGCGATCGAGCGGTCGGTCACCGCGGCCTTGAAGCGGTCCGGGTGGCGGGCGGTCAGCCAGTTGGTCATGAAGCCGCCGTAGCTGCCGCCGGCCACCCCCACGCGGTTCCGATCGATGGGGAAATGCTCGAGGACGTGGTCCAAAAAGCCCATGAGGTCGGCTTCGTCGGCTTCACCCCAGCGGCCCTCGAGCAGGGCGAACGCCTGGCCGTAACCGGTCGAGCCCCGGGGGTTGGCGAAGGCCACCGCGTAACCCGCGGCGCGAAAGAGCGCGAGCTCGAGCATCATCGCCTGTCCGAAGGCGGTGTGCGGCCCGCCGTGGATGTAGAGCACGAGCGGATGTGGCCCCTCGCCCTCGGGCAGCCAGACCCAGCCGGGAACCCGGTGCCCCTCGGGGCTTTGCCAGACGGTGGGGGTGGGGGGCGGGAGTTCGGGCAGGACCCCGGCGTTGGGGTCGAAGACCTCCTGGCCGTCGATCCACAGGCGGGGCGGGTGGACAAAGTCCTCGACCAGGGCCGCCCTGCCATCCAGGGCGAATGTCACCGCCGACTTTTCGGGGCCGATCCGCTCGGCCTGGCCTTCCAGGCTGATGGCATAGAGCCGGGCCCGGCCTTCCTCGGTGCGGAGCAGGTAGATGCGACCGTCGGCACCAAAGCGCGGTCCCTGGGCGTAGTTGCCGTAGCGGACGTCCGAGTTGATCGAGTTGCCGAGCGCCCCAGAAAAAAGCTCCCGGGGCTCGCTCTCCCCGTAGGGGAGGAAATAGAGCCGTGGCTCGGTGCCGCCGCCGTGCTCGAAGGCGTGGGCAAAAAAGGCCAGCCCTTCTGGGCCCGCGACCAGGTTCTGGATCGGCCCCACCCCGCCCCAGACCTTTTCGGTTTGGCCGCTGTGGTGTCGGTAGAGGGTTTCCCGCCAGAAAGCGCCTTCGCGTGGGTTCTCTGCGGCGACGAAGTAGAGGGCGCCATCCGTGCCCAGCACCACCGAGGTGGGGCCGGGGAAGCGCTCGAGGCGTTTTTCTCCGTTGACGTAGACCTCGACCGGGGCTTCGGAGAGCAGGCCGCGGCCGTCGAACTTGAAGGGCCAGCTCGAATAGGTCCGCGGGGTGCCCGCCTTGGGGTCTTCTGCCCGGGTCCAGGCGACGAGTTCGCCACCCGGCCCCAGGGCATAGCCCAGCACGCCGCCGGAGAAGCGGGTGAGCTGCTCGGGCTCGCCGCCCCCGAGCGGGAGAGCAAAGAGCTGGGGACGGTCGTCGACCTTGCGCAGGAAGTAGACCCGGTCGCCGTGGTGGCGGGGGGCGCGGGCCTCGCCCTGGGTGAGCCAGCGAAGGGCGCCGTCCCAGATGGCAAGGCGCGAGCGGTAGGCCGGCGCTTCGCCATCCTCGATCTCGGTGACGACGAAGATCGGCTGGCCCTCCGGGCCGGCCTCGAGGTCGGACAGGAACTTGAGCTTGAAGAGCGTCTTGGCCTCCATGGTCCCAGCATATCCGGCGTTAACCCCTTGTTAACTTCGCTCTCCGAGATTAGACCCGGAGGTGAGTTTTATGAAAGCAAAGCGTTTCGGCGGCTTCATTCTCCTGGGAAGCCTTTTGGTGCTCGCGGCGTGCAGCCAGCAACCGCTCGCCGGCACCGGAACCCAGACCACCCTGGCCGGGGTGGTGGGTGGCACAGACGGTAACCTGACCCTCGCCGGCCAGCCAATCGACCTGAGTAGCGCGACGATCACCGAAAACGGCGATCCGGTGACCGCCACCCAGGCCGTGGGTCAGGTGGCGATTCACCCCGGGATGTTCATCTACGCCCAGGGCACCGACGTCGGCGGTAAGGTCAAGGTGAGCGCCGCCGACATCCAGATCGAGGTCAGGGGCCAGATCGAGAGCGTCGACGTCGCCAACGCCACCCTCACCGTTCTCGGCCAGACCATTGCCGTCGACGCCCTGACCCGGATCTACGAGGAAAACCCCGATGGAACCTACACCACGCTGGCGCTCGCCGATCTGGCCACGGGCGACTACGTGAAGGTCTCGGGCACCCGCCAGGCCGACGGCACCGTACTCGCCACCTATATCGAGCGCAAGGTGGTGAGCTCGGGCGGCGCGCCCTCGACGGTGGAGGCCAAGGGCTTCGCCTGTAACCTCGACGATCAGGCCAAGACGTTCGATCTGGGCGCCGACAAGACCTGCACCACGGTGGGGCCGAGCGTGGACTACTCGAGCGCCAATGCCAATGTGAGTGGGACCCCGACGCCAGACGCCTTCGTCGAGGTGAAGGGGACCTTCGACAGCGCTCAGAACACGATCACCGCCAGCAAGGTCGAGTTCAAGTCCGGCATGGGCGAGCACGCGAACGTTGACCAGGGCAAGGGCGAGCAGGCCGAGCTCTTCGGCCCGATCGCAAGCCTCGATGAAACCCAGAAAACCTTTACCCTGGCCGGCTACACCGTGGATTACAGCCAGGCCACCCTGGACAGCCACGGCCAGCTCGCCGACGGCGCCTACGCCGAGGTCAAGGGCCAGGTGGATGCCAGCGACCCCACGCTGATCCACGCCACCCGGGTCGAGGTGAAGTACGCGCACGGCGGCAAGGGGACTTCCGACGGCGAGGTCAAGGGGATGGTCGACAGCGTTGACGCCGCTGACACCACCCACATGCTCATTACCGTCGGCGGGATGACCTTCTGGGCCGATCAAGACACCATCGTCAAGCAGGACGATCCCGATGGCCCGCTCGCTTTTGCCGACATCAAAGCCGGGGACTGGGTTGAGGTCAAGTACGACAGCCAGAATCCCGACGCCAGCGGCAACCCTTACGCCACCAAGATCGAGGTCAAGAACATGGGCGGCATGAAGGGCGGCATGGGGATGATGGTTGACCTCGAGGGCCCGGTCAAGAACCTCGACGCCACGAACCATACCTTCGAGGTTTCCGGGTATGCGGTGACGGTGGATCAGGACACCGTCTACGAGGCCAATAACCAACGCGTTAGCGCCAATGATTTCTGGAACCAGATCCAAAACGATGACCGGGTCGAGGTCAAGGGGACGGATCAGGGCAATAACACCGTGCTGGCCAAGAAGATCGAGCTCAAATAAGGCAGGCGATGCGGGCCCCGGGCACGCGTGTCCCGGGGCCCGGCCCGTTAGCCGGGCGTTAACCTCGCTGGGCCAGGATTCGATTGATGAGGGAGGGAGAAGGATGCGGCTTTTGCGGTTGATGGCGGTCTTCTTGGCCTTCGGGCTCGCGCTCGCGGCCCCGGTGACCTACCAGGTCTCGGGCACGATCGTCTACCAGGCCCGCGGGCCCATGGGGACTTTTAAGGGCGAGAACACTCAGGTGAGTGGGCACGTGGTGTGGGACGACAAAGCGCAGACGGTTTCGGGCGAGGTGTGCGTTGACCTCTCGGCGTGGGATTCCGGCGAGCCCCTGCGCGACAAGCATACCCGCACCATGTTCGAGGTCGACCGCTACCCCAAGGCCTGCTTCAAGATCACCGGCATCCGGGGGGATGTTCGCTCGGGGCAGGTGACGCTCCTCGGTGAGCTCACGATCCACGGCGTCACCCGCCCGGCCCAGATCCCGGGCACGGTCCAGATCTCGGGCGGGCGGATCGTCTTCGACGGGAACTTCGAGACCAAGATCACCGACTGGGACATGCGCCGGCCCAGTCTGCTCGGGTTTAAGGTTCGCGACCTGGTGAAGGTCCGGGTCCACGGCGAGGGGGTGGCCAAGTGAAGCGGTTCATCCTTTGGGCCCTGTTCGTGGCCTTCCTCGGCCTGGTGGCGGCCGAGGGCGGCCGCTGGCTCTGGGTCAAGGTGAATCCCGACAGCGGGCGGCTCGAGCTTTCAAACGGCCAGCCGCTCCCCGCGTCGTTGAAGGGCCAGGTGGTGCCGGGCCAGTTCCTCGAGGGCGGCCGCTGGCCCACCCGCACCTGGCGCCCGCCGATGGATATCGAAAAGACCTTCAAACCCGAGAGCGCCTCGCGGGTGGTGTTCAGCCACGAGCGGCACTTCGCCGCCCTCGGGGCCAAGGGCGCGGCCTGCGAGAGCTGCCACCAGCAGCTCTCCGACGTCACCACCTGGCCGAGCCTGGCGCCGAGTCCCAGCCTCGAGCCCCACGGGCCCAAATCGATCGGACGCTTTTGCGCGTCGTGCCACGACGGCCAAAAGCAAATCCAGGACGTCGCCGCCAAGATCCCGGGGGCCAAGCCGCCGGTGAACGCCACGCTCTTTAGCGCCTTTGGTAAGAAGGGAGACGAGAGCTGCAGTCGCTGCCACGTGCCCAAGGACCACGGGCAGGATTTCACCCCCTGGCACGGCGACATCGCCGAGGGGGGTGCGGCGAGCTGCGCCGACTGCCACCGGGGGGCGACCGCGATCAGCGCCAAGGAACTCAACCAGGTCCAGGACTTCTTCCACGCCCAGCTTTCGCTGTGGAAGAACCCTGAAAACGACCAAGCCTTTAATCAGACCTTGCCTAACAACTTCTGCGCCTACTGTCACGGAATCGATCAGAAAGCGTGGAGGGGAGATTGATGGAAGCGATCGGGAAACGACTTCGTCGCGCCTTGCCGCAGCTGCTTTTGGTCTGGGCGGCGCTGGGGTTTACGCTCTTGCTGGCCGAACTCTTGCTCACCAACCACACCGGGGGCGAACGCTTTTTGGCCCCGGCGGCGTCGCTCGCCGGACTCTTCCTCTCGCTGTGGGGGCTTTCGCGCACCTCGCCCAAGCTGGTGGTGGCCCTGGGGCTTTTGCTCGTGGCCGGTGTGGGGCTCGTCGGCATGGCCGAGCACTGGGAAGGCGACGAAGGGGGTGAGGTCTACGAGCAGGAAGCCGAGGCCTCGCCGCCGCCGCTTGCGCCCTTGAGTCTTTCCGGGGTGGCCGCCCTGGCCTTGATGGGACTGTTCGCGAAGGAGGAAAATCAACGGGATGCGCATACTCTTGCTGGAGGATGAGCGGGACATTCGGGAGCCGCTGGCGGCGCTCTTGCGGCACCAGGGGCACGAGGTCGACGAGGTGGGCTCGCTGGCCGAGGCCCGCGAAGCGGTGATCGAGGCCGAGCCCGACCTCGCGGTGCTCGACGTGATGCTCCCCGAGGGGGAGGATGCGGGCTTTCGCTTTGCCAAGGAGCTCCGCGAGGCCGGGTTTTCCGGCCCCATTCTCTTCGTCACCGCCCGCGATGCGGTGGAGGACCGGGTGGCGGGGCTCGACCTCGGGGGTGACGACTACCTCACCAAGCCCTTCAGCCTTCAGGAGTTCGCCGCCCGGGTGCGGGCGCTCCTGCGGCGACAGAGCCGGGTGCACTCGAGCGTTTTCGAGCGCGGCCCCCTCAAGGTGGACTACGCCGCGAGGCGGGTTTTCTGGGACGGTCGCGAGGTCAGCCTCTCGGCTCGGGAGTTCGCCCTGCTCGAGCTCTTCACCCTTTACCCGGATCGGGTCTATGACGCCGAGGAGCTGCTCGACCGCCTCTTCCCGGGGACCGACTCCGGCCTCAGGATCGTTCGCGTCTACGTGCACCGCCTGCGGCAAAAGCTCGGGCCCGAAGTGATCGCCACCGTTCCCGGCGGCTACCGCTTGGGGCTGGCTTGAGAGAGGATCGTGATGAGCCTTCGCGTCCGGATCGCCCTGGGAACCGCGTTGCTGGCCACGCTGGCGGCGGCGATGCATGTGGCCATCGGGTATTACAGCTTTTCCAGGTTGATCCAGGAGGACGTGGCCCGGGATCTCGCGATCTGGACGCCGGCCATCGCCGGGGCCATCGAGATCAAGGACGGCTTCCCCCGGCTCGACAGCGAGAACTGGGGCTGGATTTCCTCGGGGCTCGCGCTCGGTTTTCGCGTGCGCAAGGGGGGACGGGTCTACCTCGAGGGCGGCACCCTTCCCGAGGGGACGAGCCGCGACTGGGCGTATACCACCACACCGCTTGCCGAGGGGTATGTCCTCGAGCTCGCGATGTACATCGGCGAGTACCGCAAGGCGCTTTCGGGGCAGCTTCGGGCGAGTCTTTTCAGTCTGCCCCTGGTGATGGTGCTGGCGGCGTTTTTCGGCTGGATCTTCGCCGGTCACATCGCCCGGCCCATCACCCGGCTGGCCCGCGCCGCCGACGCCCTTTCGCGCATGCAGTTCCCGGACCCGGTGCCCTCGCCGCCCGGCGGGGGCGAGATCGCCGACCTGGCCCAGAGCTTTAACCGCATGGTGGGTTCGGTTCGCGACGCCTTTGAGCGCGAGCGGGCGTTTACCCGCTACGCTTCCCACGAGCTGCGGACCCCGCTGGCCACCGCTCAGGCCCAGATCGAGGCCCTCGAGGCCGGACTCTTGCCCCAGGAGACCGCGATCCCCGCCAGCAAGCGGGCGCTGAAGCGCATGCACCAGATCCTCGAGGGCCTCCTGGCCTTGAGTCGCGAGCCCAAGGCGCGGCTCGAAGCCGTCCCGGCCGGGGCCTTGTTGCGACAGCTCCATGCCGGTTTGCCCGAAGTGACCCGTTCCCGGGTCCAGCTTGATCTGCCTGAGGATGAGGTTTGGGTGCTGGGCGATGAGGAACTCATTGCCCGGGTGATCGGTAACCTGGTGGACAACGCGCTCAAGCACACCGACGCCAGAGTTGAGCTTTCGCTCGCCGTCGAGGGCGATCGGGGCGTGCTCTCGGTCCGCGACCACGGGCCGGGGGTCAGCGAGGACCAGCTCGCCCGGCTCACCGATCCCTTCGTCCGTTTCAATACCGCCACCGAGGGGATGGGGCTGGGGCTCGCCCTGGCCCACCAGGCGGCCAAGGTGATGGGCGGCGAGCTGGTTATCCGGCTCGCCGACCCCGGGCTCCGTGCCGAGCTGCGCCTGCCGATCGCGGAGGTCGGCGATGCTTAGGCGTTGGTTCCTCGTTCTCCTGTTCCTCGCGGTCGGGGTAAGGGTGCTTCCCCTCGGGGCCCTCGCCGCGTCGGATCACCGCCCGCCGGCGGTCGCCAGTGATATGGGCGATATGGGGGATGGTCACGACGACAGCGAGGACGATCATGGCGGCGACGACCACGGGGGCATGGGCGGTACCGATGAGCAAAAGCCGGGTGAGAAAAGTGGCGGCGGCGAGATGAAAAAAGGCGACGACGACCACGGGGGCATGGGCGGAGGCGAAAAGGAGGACGACCGTTACGACGAGAACTACGCCTTCTACGGCCAGGTCCGCCTCGCCACCAGCCAGGTGGTGGTCGAAAACCGCACCCTGCTGGGTGACGATCCCATGTTGAAATACCTGGCCCCGGGCATGCTTCTCGAGGTCAAGGGCCGCGTCCACGGGAACCGCATCGAGGTGCGGGACCTCGAGGTCCAGCGCCCCAAGGTCTGGGCCTACTACGAGGGTCCCGGTTCGCGGATCGAAGAAGGGATGTCGGGCCGGGTGCGGGTGTGGTTCGAGGGGGATCGCGGCCAGCGCATTTTCCGGATGATGCCGGTGCCGGATGGCGATCCCACCCTAACCCTCCTCGCCTGCTACAAGTCCGGCCGCTGGCAGGGGGTGCCCTTCGAGCTCATGCCCACCACGCGTCCGGAAAAACCCGGCTGGTGGCTGTTCACCGGCGAGATACGTTTCAGCCAGCTCATCTGGTTCCAGATGCGCTGGCTGAAGGGGTGCTGAGCCTTTACCCGCGGCCCGGCATGTCGAAGGGTTCGTTCAGCGACGGACGACCCGGCGGCGGTTGGCCGGCCGGGTTTTTGCCTTTGCCTTCGGCGTTTTGAGGAGCATGGCGAGGAGGCCGGCCAGGGTCTCGGCGTCGCCGGCCTTGATCCAGCTTTCGGCGAAAGCCATGTACTCAGCCTTGTCGGCTTCGCTTTGCGCCCGGGCCCGCTCGACCAGGGCGCGCATCCGTGCCGTGCGAACCGCCTCCGGTGTGGGGAGCGTGCAGCGCTCGAAGCGCCGACCCAGCGTGCGCTCCAGGCGTTTCACCTGCCAGGCTTCCTGGGGCCCGACCAGGATGGCCACCGTCCCCTCGCGGCCGGCCCGGGCGGTGCGCCCGGACCGGTGCTGGTAGGACTCGGCCTTGTCGGGAAGCTGGTGGTGCACCACCAGGTCGACCTCGGGGATATCAAGGCCGCGTGCGGCGACGTCGGTGGCCACCAGGATCCGCAGCACCCCCTGCCGGAAGGCACCGAGGGTTCGCTCGCGTTCGCGCTGGCTGAGGTCGCCGTGGACGGCGCTGGCGGCAAGGCCGCTCTCGACCAGCCGGGCGGCGAGGCGGTCGGCTTCGGCCTTGGTGCGGACGAAAACGATCGAGCGCTCGGGGGACTTGGCGAAGAGCACGCGGGCGAGGGCCTCCTCGCGGCCGACGTGGGCGGTGTAGACCTCTTCCTTGTAGGTCACCCGCTCGTCCTTGGCGACGTTGGCCCAGACCGGGTTTACGAGGTGGCGTTTCACCAGGCGTTCGGCCCAGCGGGGAAGGGTCGCGGAAAAGAGGAGGGTCTGGCGGGCGCTCGGAGTCTGGCCCAGGATGGCCTCGACGTCTTCCTCGAAGCCCATCGAGAGCATCTCGTCGGCCTCATCGAGGACCACGATTTCGACCTCGGACAGCCTCAGCGTTCCCCGTTCGAGGTAGTCTTTGGCCCGCCCTGGCGTGGCGACGACGACGTCGCACCCAGCGCGAAGGTCGGCGGCCTGCGAGCCGTAGCCGGTGCCGCCATAGACCGCGACCACCTTGTGCTGGGGGGCGATCCAGCTGATCTCGCCCGCCACTTGCAGCGCCAGCTCGCGGGTGGGGGTGAGGATCAGCGCTCGTGGTTGTCGGCCGGCTTTGCGGCTCGCCTCCAGTCGCTCGGCGATGGGTAGGGCAAACGCCAGGGTCTTGCCGGTGCCGGTGCGGGCCTGTCCCAGCACGTCGCGCCCGGCCAGTCCGGCCTCGAGGGTCTTTTCCTGAATTGGGGTGGGTTGGGTGATTCCCCGGGCCCGCAAACGGGCAAGGGTCTCCGTCGAAAGTGAAAAACGTTCAAACATTCTGGTGCTTCCTTTCCGGGGTATCCTGCTGCTTCCCCGAAAAGGAAGACCGCGCGGTTCCCCAAAAGCCCACCAAGGCTATCCGATCCGGCCGGCAAAGTCAACT
>CAZXOY010000032.1:0-21874 GCA_964642655.1 uncultured bacterium | reverse complement strand
TCACGGTCAGGGCCGACGCCCGGGGGCTCGTCTTCGAGGCAGAAAGCCCGGCACCCCAGGCGGCCGAAGCCTGAGCTCACCGCCCCCGGAGGCCCCGGATGCCAATCCGGGGCCCTGTCTTGTAGGGCCCGATAGGGACAAACGTCCGCGGCATGGCCCCCCCGGCCCGGGTAGGCTAGAGCCATGCGTCCGAACTTCGATAAGTTCCCGCTGCTCGTGGCGTGGGAAATGACCCACGCCTGCGATCTGGCGTGCAAACACTGCCGGGCGAGCGCCGAGCCCGACCCCCTCCCCGGCGAGCTTTCCACCGAGGACGCCATGCGGCTCCTCGAGGAGCTCGCCACCTACACCCCCAAACCGATCCTCCTCCCCACCGGCGGCGACCCCTTAAAACGCCACGACCTCTGGGCCATCCTGGAAAAGGCCAAAGACCTCGGCATCAAGGTGGGCATCACCCCCGCGGTGACCCCGCTCCTCACCCACGAGGTCATCGATCGCTTCAAAGAGCTCGGCGTACACATGATGGCGGTGAGCCTCGACGGCGCAAGCCCGGAGACCCACGACACCTTCCGGGGCGTCCCCGGCACCTTCGACCTCGCGGTCGACGCCCTGGCCTACGCCAGGGAGATCGGCCTTCCCACCCAGATCAACACCACCGTCACCAAACAGACCCGGCCCGAACTCCCGGGCATCGCCGACTTGGGTCGCGACCTCGGCATCGCTGCCTGGGAGGTCTTCTTCCTGGTGCCGGTAGGACGGGGCGCGCTCCTCAACCAGCTCACTGCCGACGAGTACGAGGAGACCCTGCGCTGGCTCTACCAGGTCTCAAAGACCCACAAGCTGCACATCCGCACCACCGAGGCCCCCCACTTCCGGCGGGTGGTGATCCAGGAGCGGGAAAAGAGCGGCGAGGCTGACCACGCCCTGGTGCAAAACAAGCGCGGCGTGCACATGCACGACGGTTACGGCTTCGTCTTCGTGAGCGCGACCGGCGACGTCTACCCCTCGGGCTTTCTGGCCATGAGTGCCGGCAACGTCAAGGAAAAGCCGCTGCTTGAGATCTACCAAAACGCCGAGCTCTTCCGCAAACTCCGCGATCGCGAAAGCCTCAAGGGCAAGTGCCGGGTCTGCGAGTTCGGTAACGTCTGCTGGGGAAGCCGGGCCAGGGCCTGGGCCGAGCTCGGCGATCCCTTTGCCTCCGAGCCCCGCTGCGCCTACGTACCAAAAGCCTGGCAGGAAGCGGCGGAGGCCGTCTAAGTACCCCGCCCTGGCTTTTTGCCGCGGCGGGGCCCGGCAAAGAGCGCGAGCGTCAATGTTGCATCGCCGAATTCAAAAAGCTCGCGGGCGGCACTGAGCCGCGAAAGGATGGCGGGGCCGGCCACGTGGCCGGCCCCGCCGGCTATCTGCCTAAGGGATGATGCCCCCGACGTTGAAGAACCCGTAGACCAGCCCCGGGAAAACGCCGAGCGCCACCACCAAAAAGCCAACCAGGCCCAGAGTCACCGCGGCCAGGGCAGGGACCTCGGGGACCTTCCCGCCTTCATCCGCCGGGGCAAAGAAGGCGAGGGCCAAGAGCTTCATGTAGTAATACGCCGCCACCACCGCGGTCAGCAGGGCAAAGGCCACCAGCGCGTACTGCCCGCCGCGCGCGGCCTCGACAAAGACCAGGTACTTGCCCCAAAACCCGGCAAAGGGCGGCATCCCGGCCAGCGAAAAGAGCGAGATGGCCAAAACCCCGGCGAGCATCGGGCTTTTCTTGATCAATCCCTTGAGGTCAGCAAAGGGCACCCCTGCCCCCGCATCGAGCTGGCTGAGCACGGCAAAAGCCAGTCCGGTCGAAAGCGCGTAGACGAAGAGGTAAAAGCCCATCGCCGGCGCCGGGTTCGGCCCGAAGACCGCCAGCGCGATGTAGCCGGCGTGCGCCACCGAAGAGTAGGCGAGCAATCGCTTGGCCTCGCTCTGGGCCAGGGCCCCCAGGTTGCCGTAGAACACGGTGAGCACCACCACCAACGCCACCACCGCGCCAGCCAGCCCGCCGACGCCGGCGCCGACCACCACCCGGGCGAGGGCGGCAAACGCCGCCGCCTTGACCCCGGTGGCCATGTAGAGCGTGACCGGTGTCGGGGCCCCCTGGTAGACGTCGGGCGCCCACCAGTGGAAGGGAACCAGCGAAGCTTTGAAGAAGAGCCCGGCTAAAACGAGCAAAAGCCCGACCAGGTACAGCGGTCCCTGCCCCACCGCCGTGACCGCGAAGCTGCCGGTGGCGCCGTAGAGGAGCACGATGCCGTAGAGCATGACCGCCGAGGCCACGGCGCCGAGCAAGAAGTATTTGAGGCCCGCTTCCTCGCTTTTCGCGTCGTAGCGGAGCGCCGCGAGGGCGTAAAGCGGCAGCGAGAGGATCTCAAGCCCGATCAGAATGACCACCAAATTGGCGCTCGCGGCCATTACCTGAACGCCGAAGACCGAATAGGCGAGGAGCGCGTGGTATTCAAAGCGCTCCATTCCCGCGCGTTCCAGGTAGCGCGCTCCCACCAGGGAGGCAAAAAGGCCGGCCACCATCCCCACCACGCCCGCCACCCGGGCAAAGCCGTCGTAGAGGAAGAGCCCGCCAAAAGCCTGCCCCTCGGCGCCGAAAAAGAGCGCCGCGCCCAGGGCCAGAGCCAGACCGGCCCGGACCACCCAGCGAACCCAGCGGACCGGAGCCTCGACGCCGAGGAGGGTCGCGAGGAGCCCGGTGAGGAAGAGGATCGCGGTCGGGATCATTGCCCACCTCCAAGCACCGACACGAAGGCCTTCGCCGCTTCAGCAATCGGCGCGGTAAAGAGCGCCGGATACACACCGAGTACCACGATCACCACCGTGGCGAGGGCGGCGAACCCCCATTCCGGGCCCCCAAGCTCGGCCACGATTTTGCCCGGTGGACCGTGGAAGAGCCGCTGGTAGGCCCCGAGAACGTAGGCCGCGGCGGCGATCACCGCGAGAAAGCCCAAAAGCGCCAGCCAGGGCGAGGCCTGCCAGATCCCGAGCAGCGACAGGAACTCGCCCGGAAAGCCTGCAAGCCCGGGCAGGCCCACCATGGCCAAGAAGAGGATGAGCCCGAACGCGGCCAGCGCCGGGGCGTGGCGGGCCAGGCCCGAGGTGGGCCCGAGTTCAAAGCTTCCAAAGCGGGTATGCATCCAGCCGGCGTAGAGGAAAAGCCCGCCGGTGTAGATGGCGCTCGCCGCCAGCAAGAAGAGCGCACCGACGGCCCCGATCTGGGTGCCGGAGAATACCCCGAGCGCGGCCACGCCCATGTGCGAAAGGGCACCATAGGCCAGCATGCGCTTCCAGTCGTTCTGGGCATACGCGATCCAGGCCGCCCAAAGCGCCGTGAACGCGGCGAGGAAGAGCAAATAGGGCTGAAAGGTCGCGAAGGCCTCCGGGAATAGGGGAATGGCCCAGCGGAAAAAGCCAAAGACGCCCACCTTGTAGAGCGTCCCCATCACGTCGGCGAGCCCCGAAGGGTGATTTTGGGCGTGGAAATCGGGCAGCCACACGTGAAGGGGGAAGATCGGGGTCTTGATGGCAAACGCCAAGGCAAAGGCGGCAAAGGCCCAAAGCGCTGCCGCGCCGCCGATCCGAGCGGCGAGGAGATCGCGGAGCAAAAAGCTCTCGGCCCCGCCAACAAAGCGAGCCGCGAGGATCGCCGCCAGCATCAAAAGGCTTCCGCTCAGGGTAAAAAGGGCGAACTTCATCAGGGCTCGGACGCGGTCCCTGCCGCCATAGACGCCGAGCAGGAGCAGGCTTGGAATCAGCGTCGCCTCGTAGAAGACGTAAAAGAGCACCAGGTCCAGGCTCAGGAAGATGCCGAGGAGGCCGGTGGTCATCAGCAGGGCCAGGCCGATCATCCGGCCCGGCACCTCGCGCACCGCGAGCAGGGCCATGAAAACGACCAGGGGAATGACCACCGCGAAGACCGCGCCGACGCCGTCGGCACCGACCGCGTAATAAACCCCAGCTTCTTTGAGCAGCGGGATCTCGACGTAAGCCGCCACGCGGGCGCCGGCCTCGAGGAGAAGACCGAAGCCCAAAACGGTGCTCACCGCCGTGGCCAGCAAGCCGAGGCTCCGCGCCCACTTCGGGGAGACGAGCGCCACCAAACCGGCGAGCGCGGGCAGGAAGATGAGCACGTGAATCACCGGACCACCCCCCAAAGCACGAACACCGTGGCCGCGACGACCACGAAGAAGGCGTAGACCCGAACGTAGCCCCCCTGGAGCCGGGCCAACAGCCGACCCAAGAGGCCCACGCCGCCACCGAGGCGCACGTAACCCTGATCAAGCCCGCGGTCGGCAAGGCCGAGCCCGAAGGCCAGCGCTTTGAGCGGCCCCACGATCAGGGTGTTGTAGAGCCAGTCGACGTAAAAGGCGTTCTCCGCCGCTCGTTGGAAGGCGAGGTAGGCTTTTGGCAGCCGGCCCAGGAAGAGGCGATAGCCCACATAGAGTCCCACGATGGCCACCACCGCCGAGAGCGAGAGCAGCCCCCACTCGGTGGTCGCTCCCAGGGGCTCGACCTCGAGGTGCCACAGCGAGGGCGCGAGGAAGCGCTCGAGCAGGTTCCAAAACGGCTCGGGGAGGGCCAAAAACCCTGCCAGCGCCGCCCCCACCGCCAGCAGGTGGTTGGGCCAGGCCATGACCGGCGGCGCCTCGTGGGGGTGCCCCTGGCCCTTAAAGTCCCCGAGGAAGACCAGCACGTACCAGCGCATGGCGTAGAGGGCGGTGAGGAAAGCGGTGAAGAGCCCCACCAGGTAGAACCCATACCCGCCAAAGGGGTAGTTCAGGGTCGAGGCCAAAATCGCGTCCTTCGACCAAAAGCCGGCGAACAGGGGGAAGCCCGCGAGCGAGAGCGCCCCGATGAGGCCGTGGATGTGGGTCTGGGGCAGGTATTTTTTCAACCCGCCCATCTTGCGCACGTCCTGCTCACCCCCGAGCGCATGGATCACGCTGCCCGAGGAGAGGAAAAGGAGCGCTTTGTAAAAGGCGTGGGTCATGACGTGGAAGAGGGCGATCCAGTACGCGCCGACCCCGGCGGCGAGGAACATGTAACCGAGCTGGCTGATCGTCGAGTAAGCGACGATGCGCTTGATATCCCACTGGCCGAGCGCCGAAAGCGCCCCGTAGAGCGCGGTGAGGAGACCCACCAGCGCGATCCAGTAGGAGACGTCGGGGAGGTTGGCGTAGAGGAAGCTCGAGCGGGCGAGCAGGTAGACCCCGGCGGTGACCATGGTGGCCGCGTGGATGAGGGCCGAGACCGGCGTCGGGCCAGCCATGGCGTCGGGCAACCACACCATGAGCGGGAGCTGGGCGCTCTTGCCGATGGCGCCGATGAAGAGCAAGAGCCCGGCCAGCCCAAGCCCGGCGGGCAGAACCAGCGACTTTTCCATGATCTCCCTGAGCTCGGAGATCTGGAGGGTGCCAAAGAGCGAGTACAAAAGCGCCATCCCGAGCAAAAAGCCCAGGTCACCGATGCGGTTGACGATGAAGGCCTTGCGGGCGCTGTCGGCGTTCTTTTGGTCCTCGAACCAAAAGCCGATCAACAGGAACGACGCCAGCCCCACCCCTTCCCACCCGATGAACATCACCGGGTAGGCATCGGCCAAAACCAGGGTGAGCATCATGGCGATGAAGAAGTTGAAGTAGGCGAAAAACCTCGATTTCCCCGGGTCGTCGGCCATGTAGCCGATGGCGTAGACGTGGATCAAAAACCCGATCCCGGTGACGATGAGCGCCATGTACCCGGCCAGGTTGTCAAAGAGCAGGGCGAAGGGGATTCCAGGCAGCCAGTCCTTGACCTCGAAGCTGGCGCCGCCCTCAAACAGCAACACCAGGGTGAGGACGAACGAGCCCAGGACCATCAGCGAGGCCAGCACCCCGGCACTTTGGCCCTTGAAGGAACGCCCCCACAGGCCGAGCAGCAAAAAGCCCAACAGGGGCAGGAGAATCATGGCCAGCAGCACGGCATCACCCCCGCAACTCCGACAGGTCGTCCACGGCGGTGGACGAACGCATCCGGAACACCGCGACCACGAGCCCAAGCCCCACGGCGACCTCGGCCGCGGCCAGCGCGATGACCAAGAGCCCCACGGTCTGGGCCTCGAGGCTGCCGTAGGCGCGGGCGAAGGCCACCAGCGCCAAATTGGCGGCCCCCAGCATCAGCTCCACCGACATAAAGATCAAAATCGCGCTCCGTCTCGTCAGGACGCCGTAAACCCCCAGGGAAAACAGCGCCGCCGAAACGAACAGAAAGTCGCTCATGCCTTCCCTCCCCGGCTCGCCTCACGCTCGGCCCGGCTTTTCCCCTGGTCCGGGTGCACCAAGACCACCGCGGCCACGGTGGCCACGAGCAAAAGCGCCGCCACGAGCAGCACCGCATAGAGCCAGGTGCCCCAGAGCACCGAGCCCACCGCCTTGGCGGTTCCACCGTCCAAAAGCGCCGCCGCCGTGGTTCCGGAAAGCGGCGCCCGGGCCGCGCTCAGGGCATAGGTCAGCGCAGCGAAGAACACCGCGGCCACCGCCGCCCCCCAGTTCTTGAGCCAGGGCAACGCGTCGACGCCAACCTCGGCCCGGGCGGCAAAGAGCAGCATGACCACGAAGATGAAGAGCACCATGATCGCCCCGGCGTAGACGATGATCTGAACCCACCCCAAAAAGCGGGCGTCCAGGCTCATGTAAACCGTCCCCAGGACCACGAAGTTGGCGGCGAGTCCGAGCGCCGCGTGCACCGCGTTTTGCGAGCGCACGGCGATGAACCCGGTGAAAAGGAGCAGGACGGTGGCAATGAAGTCGAACGCGTTCACTCGTACCTCACCCCCTCCAGCGCCTCGCGCACGTAGGGAACCTCGAAGCCGAGCTTGACCGGCTTGCCCAACCGCTCGGCCTCGCGCCGCTGCGGCTTCGAACCCACGGTGTCGACCAGGAGGTCTTCCTTGGTGTAGACGAAGTCGGCGTAACGGTAGTCGGCCAGCTCGAACTCATAGCCCATCACGATCGCGCCGGTGGGGCAGGCCTCCTCACAATTGCCGCAGAAGATGCAGCGCAGCATGTTGATCTCGTAGACCTTCGCGTAGCGCTCGCCGGGAGAAACCGGGTTTTCCGGGTCGTTCTCCGCCGGCTCGACGTAGATGGCATAAGCCGGACAGGCCGCGGCGCACAAACTGCAGCCGATGCACTTTTCCAGTCCGTCGGGGTGGCGGGTGAGGACGTGCCGCCCGTGGAAGCGCGGCTTTAGGGGAACCGGTGCGTCGGGGTAGGGAATCGTCACCGGCTTTGAGAAAAAGTGGCGCAGGGTAATCCCCAGGGCCTTCGCCAAGGCCATCACGCTCATAGCGTCCCTCCCTTCGAAACGAAGTAGGCGGTGACCAGGAACCAGACCACGGCCACGGGGAAGAGCACGCCCCAGGCAAAGCGCATCATCTGGTCGTAGCGGGTCCTGAACCAGCTGGCCCAGATCCAAAGCACCAGGAAGATGAAGATGGCCCACTTAAGGAAGAACCACAGCACCGGCACCTCGGGCAGGCCAAACGGCGCCGCCCACCCCCCGAGGAAGAGGGTGGCCATGAGGGCGGAGCCGGTGATCCAGTGCAGCAGCTCGGCCATGAAGAAAACCCCAAACGCCATGCCGGTGTACTCGGTGTGGAATCCGCCCACGAGCTCCTGTTCGGCCTCGGCAAAATCGAAGGGGGTGCGGCTCATCTCGGCCAGGGCAGCCACGAAGTAGACCAGAAACGCCGGGAGCTGCCACCAGATGAGCCAGCCGTTTTGCCGCTGCCACTCGACGATGTCCTGGAGGTTCAAAGAGCCCACCACCATGACCGGGCCGAGCAGTGCCAGCCCCAGCGCGAGCTCGTAACCGATGAGCGCGGCCACGCTGCGCATCCCGCCCAGGAGGGGGTACTTGGAGCCCGAGGCCCAACCGGCGAGGAAGATGCCGTAGACCGCGAGCTCGCTGGCGGCGAAGACGTAGAGCACGCCCATGTCGAGGTTGGCGACCACCCATCCACCCTGCCCCAGGGGAATCACCGCGAAGGCGGCCAGGGCAAAGGTGAAGGCGATGACCGGCGCGATCCAGTAGACCAGCCGGTCGGCGGTCACCACCTCGATGCTCTCCTTGAACATCATCTTGATCGCGTCGGCCAGCGGCTGCAGCAGGCCAAAGGGACCCACCCGGTTCGGCCCGTAGCGCACCTGGAACCGGGCGAGCCCGCGGCGCATCACCCAGGTGATGTAGGCGGTCACCCCGAGCAACACGCCGATCAATACCAGCGCCTTGATGGCCACGATCAAAAACGTCATGCCTCACCCCCCGCAGGCACCAGCAACCGGAAGGGCACCCTCCGCCCGGTGCCCCGCCCGAAGGCGGGGAGGTAGAGGAATCCTTCCGGCAAGCCGGCGTCCAGCGCCACCGAAGCCTCGACGGTGCCGTAAGGCGTCTCGACCTCCACCGTGGCCCCCTCGACGAGCCCGTGTTCGGCGGCCGTCTTGGGGTGGGCCGAGAGCCGGGCCGCACCCAGCGCCGCCCGCACCCGGGCATCGGCGAGCTGCCGGTGCTTCCACATCGAGGGCCTCAGATAAAGCCCCCCGTCCGCCCCCGCGCGCCCCCGGACCGGCAGGCGCGGCTTGGGCTGCCACAGCCAGCCAAAGGGGTCGAGCGACTTCGGCAAGCCGTAGCGTTCGACCAGCCGCTCGTGCGCCTGGCCGAACTGGCGCACCGGGGGCTTTTTGCCCAGGGCTTCAAGCACCAGCGCCAGCGTCTCGATGCCATCCAGCGCCCCGAGCGGCGCCACCGGGACCGGAGCCAGCTCGAGGAGGCGGCCTTCGGCGTTGACCGTGAGCCCCGGCTTTTCGTAGAAGGTCTTGGCCGGGAAGACCACGTCGGCAAAGCGCTCGGCGACGGGGTCGAGACGCGAAAGGTGGAGCACCGAAACCTTCGCCTTCTCCAGCACCTCGGCCGCCGGGGTGGTCCCCGAGGCGAAGATCACCGCCGGGCCGGCCTCGTCGAAGGCGGCCCCGTCCTTTTCGGGCCAGAGACCGACCGCCTCGAACCCGCGCGCCCCCGCGGCCGGGGTCATGGCGAAGACCAACGCGCCCTTGCCCCGGGCGATTCGCAGCGCGGCCTCGGCGGCCTCGGGATCATCGAGCACCTCGGCGCCGAGGATGAGGATGCGTTTTTTGGCCTCCAAAAAGCGCGTGGCCACCGCGCGAAGCGTCTCGGCGGGCACCCCCGGGACCTCGGACGGGCGCTTGCCGTTCATGTGGGCCTCGAGGGCCGCCAGCATCGCCGCCGCCGAACCCGGGGCGTAGACGCCCTGCCAAGCGGCCCATTCCATCACCGCGGTGCGGTAAGGGGCGAAGGCGGCGAGTTTTTCCTTCTTCCGCGGCATGCGCTCCTTGATCTGCAAATCGGCGATGGGGGTGCCGTGGAAAAAGCGCGGCGCCGGCTTGATCCCCTTCAAAAACTCCTGCAACCGCAGGTGCAAAATCGGCATCTCCTCGGTGGGATCGCCGATCACCAGCGCGAAGTCGGCCTCGAGCAGGTCGCGGTAGGTGGCGGGCGCAAAGCTCCCGGCCGCCACCGCGGTGCGCCCCTCGAAGTCGAGGTGAGGGGATTTCAAGGCCCTCGCACCCTCGACGAAGGCGTAGGCCTCTTCCAACGTGGCGTCGCCGGAGAGGTAGAGCCCGACCTCATCCCCCTTGACGCCCTTCAAGCGCGACTTCAGGTGCTCGAGGGCCTCTTCCACCGACACCGGTTGCAGCACGCCATTCTTGCGCACGAGCGGCTCGCGAAGCCGGTCTTCCCGGGCCCAGGCGTGGCCAAATCGCGCCGCGTCGGAGATCCAGATCTCGTTGGTCTCGGGGTTCTCCCGCGCCCGCACCCGCTCGATCTGGCCCGAACGGGCATCCACCCAGATCAGGGCCCCGGAGGCGTCGTTCATGTCCACCGTCGGCGTGGACTCGAACTCCCAGTTGCGGGCCCGAAAGCGGGCGGTGAGGTCGAGGAGCGCCCCCACCGGGCAGATGTCGGTGATGTTGCCGGAAAACCCGGCGGGCAGCGGGTACTCTTCGCTGCCGATGAAGGTGTGCACGCCGCGCTCGATGAAATCGAGCACCTCCTGCCCCGGCACTTCCTCGAAGTAGCGCACGCAGCGCTTGCAGATGATGCAGCGCTCCCGGTCGAGCACCACGAACTCGCTGAGCTTTTTGTGCTTGTCAACGTGGCGGCGGTCGAACTCGAAGCGGGTGTACTGCACGCTCTTAAGGCCGTTTTGGGTCTCGGTATAGTACTTGCCGAAAAGGCCGTACTCGTAGGCCCGGTCCTGCAGCTCGCAGGCGCCGCCCTTGTCGCAGATGGGGCAGTCGAGGGGGTGGTTGAGGAGCGTGAACTCGACCATCCCCGCCTGCGCCTTTTTGACCTCGTCGGCCAACGTGTCCACCACCATGCCCTCGGTGGCGGCCAGGGTGCACGAGGCCATGAGCTTGGGGAACCAGAAGATCTTGGGGTTTCCGTCCTCGTCCTTGATCCACTCGCCGCTTTTATCCTTGCGGGGCGCGCCCACCTTGACCAGGCACATGCGGCAGGCCCCGATGGGCGAGAGGTGGCGTTCCGAGCAGAAATAGGGCACGTCGTAACCGGCGTGGAAGATGGCATCCAGCACCGACGTCCCCTCGGGCACCTCGACCCAGCGATCGTTGATCTTCAACCTCACCATGGTCTACCCCCAGCGACCTTTCTTGGGCACGGTGCAGCTGCCGTGCGCCAGGTGGTGTTCGAACTCGTGGCGGAAGTGGCGCAGCGCGCCCCGGACCGGCCACACCGCGGCGTCGGCCAGGGGGCAAAACGACTTCCCTTCGATGTTGTCGAGGAGGTCCTCCATGAGTTCGATGTCTCCGGGCTTGCCCCGCCCGCGCTCGATCTGTCCGATCAGCTTCACCAGCCAACCGGCAACACCCTCGCGGCAGGGGGTGCACTTGCCGCAGGACTCGTGGGCGTAAAAGCGCACCAGGTTCCAGATCACGTCCACCACGCAGACCGACTCGGGGATGAGGATCACCCCGCCGGTCCCGAGCATCGAGCCCTTCTCCGCCAAATGCTCGTAGTCCATGGGGGTGTCCAGGTACTCGTCGGTGAAGGGGAGCATCGGGGTCGAGGAGCCACCGGGGATGAAGGCCTTGATCGGCTCGCGCACCCCGCCCGCCCAGTCGAAGATCAGCTCGCGGAAGGTGGTGCCCATGGGCAGTTCGTAGACCCCGGGGCGCACCGCCGGCCCGGAGACTTGGTAGAGCTTCATCCCCTTGGATTTTTCCGTGCCCATGGCGGAAAACCACTCCGCCCCCCGCCCGATGATATGGACCGCCGAGGCGATGGTCTCGACGTTGTTGATGGTGGTGGGCATGCCGAAAAGCCCCGCCTGCGCCGGGAAGGGAGGCTTTAAGCGGGGATTGGCCCGCAGGCCCTCGAGGGAGTTCATCAGCGCCGTCTCCTCGCCGCAGATGTAGGCCCCGGCCCCGCGGTGGACGTAGAGGTCGAAATCGAAGCCCGAACCGAAGAGGTCCTGGCCCAGATACCCCTTGGCGTAGGCCTCCTTGATCGCGGCCACCAGGCGGTCGTAGGCCTTTTTGTACTCACCGCGGATGTAGATGTAGCCCTTGGTGGCGCGGATGGCGTAGCCGGCGATGATCATGCCCTCGATCGCTTGGTGGGGGTCGTCCTCGAGGATGTATCGGTCCTTGAAGGAACCGGGCTCGGATTCGTCGGCGTTCATGATGATGTAGTGCTGCTTGCCGTCGTCCTTGGGCATGAACGACCACTTGAGCCCGGTGGGAAAGCCCGCGCCCCCGCGGCCCCGGAGCCCCGAGCGCTTGACCTCCTCGATCACCTCGTCCGGGGTCATCTGGGTGAGCGCTTTTTTTGCCGCCTCGTAGCCCCCGTGCGCCAGGTAGTGGTCGAGGGTGTGCGAGCCCGGCTGGCCCACGCGGGCATAGAGGGTGCGCTCAAAGCGCGGGTCGTGACCGGAGACGATCGGCCCCTCGCTCATCCTTCCCCTCCTTCCCGAATGTGCAGCCCGCAGGGTCCCGGCAGCTCGATCTCGGAAAGCGGCTTACCGGCGCGAAGGCCCTCGAGCAACGCCCTCAGCCGCGCCCGGCTCACGCACTCGACGTAGGGCTCGTCATTCACCTGCACCACCGGCGCGGTGTGGCACGAGCCCAGGCACTCGACCTTCTGGATCGAGAAAAGGCCGTCCGGCGTCACCTCGCCGGGCCCGATGCCGAGCTCCTCGCGGAGCGCGTCCCAAAGCTCCTCCGCCCCCGCCAGGGCGCAGGAGAGGGTGGCGCACACCTGAATGTGGTACTTGCCGGTCGGCACCGCCTGGTAATAGGAGTAAAAGCTCATCACCCCGCGCACCTCGGTGGCGGTGGTACCGACGAGCTCGGCAATTTCCCGCAGGCGCTCGTCGCTGACGTAGCCTTCCTCCTGCTGGACCCTCCGCAAAAGCGGCATGATCGCCGCCCGCCTTTTGCCTTCGGGGTAGTTTCGGAAGACCTCCTCGAGCCACTCCTTCTTGTCGTCAAAAAACCCCATGCCGATCACCTGTCCACGTCTCCCATCACGGGATCCAAGCTCGCCAGAATCGCCACCAGATCGGCGAACTGATGCCCCTTTGCCGCCACGGGCAGCGACTGGAGATTCACGAAGCTGGGCGCGCGCACCTTCACCCGGTAAGGCATGCTGCCGCCATCGGAAACGACGTAGTAGCCGAGCTCGCCGCGCGCGCTCTCGGTGGGCACGTAGGCCTCACCAGGCGGCACCTCGAAGCCCTCGGTGGCCAGCTTGAAGTGGAAGATGAGCGCTTCCATGGAGGTGGCGAGCAGCTCTTTGGGCGGGAACGAGAAGTGGGGGTTGGGGTCGCGAATCGGCCCCGGCTCCAGCCGCTCGATCGCCTGGCGGATAATTTTCGCCGACTCGCGCATCTCCAAAAGGCGCACCACCATGCGGTCCCAGGTATCGCCGTTGGTGCCCAGGGGAACCTCGAAATCGTAAGTGTCGTAGCCGGAGTAAGGATAGGCCTTGCGCACGTCGTAGTTCACCCCGCTGGCCCGGAGCGAACCACCGGTGAGCCCGTAGGCGATGGCCACCTCGGGTGGGATCACCCCCACCCCCCGGGCGCGGGCCTCGAAGATGGGGCTGCCCACGAAGAGGCCCTGGTAGTCGTCGACCCGGTGATCGAAGGTGTCGAGGAACTTCTTCAATTCCGGGACGAACTCCTCCGGAAGATCCTCTTTAAGGCCGCCGATACGGATGTAGTTGTGGTGGAAACGCTGACCCGTCACCCACTCGAAGAGATCGAGAACCGTCTCCCGCTCGCGGAAGGCGTAGAAAAACGGCGTCAACGCGCCGAGGTCCAAAAGCCCGGTGCCCACGAAGACCAGGTGGCTGGCGATACGCGAGAGCTCGTTCAGGATGACCCGGATCACCTGGGCCCTCGGGGGCACCTCGGCGCCGAGGAGCTTTTCCACCGAAAGGGCATAGGCGAGATCGTGGGCGAAAGAGTGCAGGTAGTCCATGCGGGGGGTGTAGGTGATGTTTTGGTGGTAGGTGCGGTGCTCCATGGTCTTCTCGAAGCCGGTGTGGAGGTAGCCGACGTGCGGCGCCACCTCCAGCACCTCTTCCCCCGCCAGCGTCACCAAAAGCCGCAAGACCCCGTGGGTCGAGGGGTGTTGCGGCCCCACGTTCAGGACCATCTCCTCGGTCCGCAGTTCCTTGGCCTCGGGATTCACCTTCTCTCCCCCTTTCGGCGACCACCGCGCCAGCCGGTGAGCCCCTTGTCCTTGCCTTTGAGCCCGGCCCGGAAAGCCTCGGGGTCGATGTAGCGGCCGTCCTTAAAAAGCGTCGGCGTCTCCCCGAGCGGGAAGTCCTTGCGCAGGGGGTGCGCCTCGAGTTCTTCCGGGGTCAGGATCTTGCGCAGGTCGGGGTGCCCCTCGAAAACCAGGCCCAAAAGATCAAAGACCTCGCGCTCGGGCCAGTTGGCGCTCGGCCAGAGATCGACCACGCTGGCGAGACGGGGGCGATCTTCGGGCACGTAGACCCGGGGGTAGATGCGGCTGCCGTCGCCGTCTTTCCACCCCGGCAGGCTCACCAGCTCGTAGACCACCGCGAAGCGCTCGGGTTTGGGCTCGGGGTACTCGAGGTAATCGATGCCCGTGACGTTGGCCAGGTAGTTAAAGCCCATTTCCTTGAACGCCCCCATGTGAGCCTTGTGGCGCTCAAGGGGCAGCACGATGTGCAAAAGGCCGTGGCGCTCTTCGTAGGCCAGCTCGTGCGCCTCAGCGTAAGCGATCGCACGTTCACGCCGGGTCATCTAATACCCCCTCGTCCAGGCCTCGACCGGCGGCAGCTTCTGCCCCGAGCCATCGAAGGCCTGGCCGCGAATTTTCTTTTGCAGCTGCATCACCGCGTAGATCAGCCCTTCCGGCCGCGGCGGGCAGCCGGGAACGAAGACGTCCACGGGCACCACCGACTCCACCGACTGCACGATGGCGTAGTTGTTGAACATGCCGCCGGAACTCGCACAGGCGCCCATGCTGATGACCCATTTGGGGTCCGGCATCTGGTCGTAGACCCGCCGCATCACCGGCGCCATCTTCTTGGAGAGCCGGCCGGCGACGATCATCACGTCGGCTTGCCGGGGACTGGCGCGAAAGACCTCGCTCCCGAAGCGGGCCAGGTCGTTGCGCGCGTCGGTGGACGCCATCATCTCGATCGCGCAGCAGGCGAGGCCAAAGGTCGCCGGCCACAGCGAATTCGAGCGCCCCCAGGCCACCAGCTTCTCCATGGTGGAAAAGAGGATGCCCTCCTTTTCCAGCGCCTTGGCGTCCTGTTCAAACCGATCGCTTAGTCCCACTTCATGACCCCCTTCGCCCATTCGTAGGCAAATCCGGCCAGGACCACGAGGGTGAAGACCGTCACCGCCACGAATCCCACCAGGCCCAGCGTTCCCGCGTTCAACGCGTAGGGCCACAAAAAGGCCACCTCCACGTCAAAGATGATGAAGAGCATGCCCACCACGTAGAACTGGGCCGGGAAACGCTTGATATAACCCGCCGGCGGGTTTCCCGACTCGTACGGGGCGACCTTGGCTTCGTGGGGCCGCTTCGGGCTCATGAGGCGCGACATCGTAAGCATCGCCACCCCGATCAGGGCGGCGATCCCTACGTAGATCAAGGCGTTGATGTACTCCGCGAGTGCATTCATACCGGCCTCCTTGTGCATTCCTTCACTAAGAGCGCCAAGCGCCACCAGCAAAACAACATCATCTTAGCAGCTGCGAAGTGCGGGGAGGGCTGGCTGGAAGGGATTAAAAAGCTACAAAACGGCTCAAAATACTCCCTTTAGCGCTCGATGCGCATTCCGCTGCTCTTCGTGGTCTGCCCCTTCGCCTGGGTCGTCCGGCCCTCGAGGAGCCCCATCCACACCAGCACGGTGCCGTCGTGTTCGAAAGCCAGGGCGCGAACCCGCTGGGCCAAAATCCCATCGCCCCCTCGGGCTTTGGCCTTGGCCAGCGCCTCTTCCTCGCTCTCCGCGGCGACGACGTAGACCGCCTCGAACCTGCCCGCCCCCTGGCTCTCGAGCTCGTTGGTGACCAGATAGAGTTTCATGAGAGAAGTCTAACCAGACGGCCGCCCCGTAAAGGGGACCCCGGGCACGCTTGCCGAGCCCCTTACCGTTTCCGGCCTCGAGGACCGGTTTTTCCGTAGACTCGAAGACGTGCGCGAGGCCATTTTAAAGCCGGGCAAGGCGAAGAAGGTCAAGAACTTCTACCCCACGATCTACGCCGACGAGCTGGCAAAAGCCCCGGAAACGGCGGGGGTGGTGCGGGTCCGCTCCGCCGAAGGCGAGCCCCTCGGCGTGGGCTATTTTGCCCCCGGCATCCGGGCCGCCATCCGGGTGTATCGCTTCGATGACGGCCCGCTGGATCCGGACTTTTTCGCCGCCCGTTTGCAAAAGGCCCAGGCGCGCCGTCTCGAGCTCGGCCTCGGCGAGGCCTACCGGCTGGTGCACGGCGAGGCCGACGGGCTCCCCGGCCTGGTGGTGGACCGGTTCGGTCCCGTTCTCCTGGTCCAGGTGCGCACGAGAAGCGCCGAGGCTTTAAAAGATCGCTGGGCCCCGGCCCTCAAAGCGGTGACCGGCGCCGAGGTGGCGGTGTGCGTTGACACCGAGGCCCGCCGCAAGGAGGGGCTGCCCGTGGCCGGAGGGACGCTTTGGGGTGAGCGACCCGAGGTCCTCGTCGTCGAGGAAGACGGCCTTCGCTTCGAAATCCCCCTGGCCCTGGCCCAAACCAAGGGTTACTACCTCGATCAAAGGGAGAACCGGCGCCTTTTCGAAACCCTCGTCCGGCCCGGTGACCGGGTCCTCGACGTCTACAGCTACGTGGGGGGCTTCACCCTGCGGGCCGCGCGCCGGGGCGCCCGCGCTCTGGCGGTGGACAAAGACCTCGCGGCCCTGGGGGTGCTCGACGCGGCAGCGCGCCGCCACCGCCAGAGCGTCGACGTCCGCGCCGGGGACGCCCTCGCCGTCCTCCGCGAGCTCGCCGGGCGGGGGGAGCGCTTCCACCACGTCCTCCTCGACCCCCCGGCGCTGGTCAAGAAGCCGGCCGACGTGGCCCGGGCCAAGCGGCACCTGGTGGACCTCGTTCGCGAGGCGCTGCGTCTGACCGAGGAAGGCGGCACCCTCTGGCTCAGCTCGTGCAGCTATTACCTGAAGGAGGCGGATCTCCTCGAGGTCGCCCGCCGCGCCGGCGCCGACACCGGCAGGCGGCTCCTCGTCCAGCGCATCACCCACCAGCCCCCCGACCATCCCTGGACGCTCCAGGTCCCCGAGACCCTCTACCTCAAGACCGTGGTGTTTGAAACACGCTCGCTGCCGTAGAGTAGACGCATGCACCCGGTTGGTTTTACGCAGTGGAAAGTCGAAGACCAAGCGCTCTGGCTCACCGGCCCCACCTTCTCGGCCAGGATCGAAGCCCTGCCGCACGCCTGGCGGGTCCTCGTCTTTCAACGCCCCCAGGATGCCGAAAAAGGCAGCTGGGCGGTGGTGGATGAGCGCCGGCTTCCGATCGTCTTCGACGGCCAGAGCGCGAGCGCCGAGGGTCTGCCGCTCCTGACGCTCACGCTTTCGCCCTTTTCCTTCGCCTTCGAGGGACTTTCGGCGAACGGCCTTTTTGCCCATACGCTCGCCACCTGGCGCGGCGACGAAGCCGCCGCCTTCGACCCACTGGGCCTGGCCCGTCCCGAAGCCCCCGCCGACGGCCACCCCCTGGGCGGCGGCTTCGAGCTTCACCTGAGGGAAAGCCCGGGCCGCCGCTACTTCGGCCTCGGGGAACGCACCGGCTTCCTCGATAAAAAGGGACGCCGTTACACCCACTGGAACACCGACCAGTTCGACCACCAGGAGACCACCGACGCCCTCTACCAGTCGCACCCCTTCGTCATCGGCAGCGAAAACGGCAAGGCCTTCGGGCTCTTCCTCGACGAGACCTGGAAGACCGTCTTCGACCTGGCCGCGACCTCCCCCGAGGCGAGCACGCTCTTTACCCCCGGGCCCACCTTCGACCTCTATTTGATCCCCGGGCCCACGGTGCGCGAGGTGGCCTCGGGCTTTGCCGCCCTCACCGGCAAGCCGCCGATGCCCCCGCTCTGGGCCTTTGGCTTCCACCAGTGCCGCTGGGGTTACCCCGACGCCGAGACCGTGCGCGAGGTGGTGGCGAACTTCGAGGCCCACGAGATCCCCCTCTCGGCCATCTGGCTCGACATCGACTACATGGACGGCTACAAGGTCTTCACCTTCCACAAAGGGCGCTTCCCCGAACCGGAAAAGCTTTTTGACGAACTGAAGGCCAAGGGGATCCGCACCGTGGTCATCGTCGATCCAGGCGTCAAAAAAGAAGCGGGCTATTCGGTCTACGAAGAAGGGCGGCGCCTCAGGGCCTTCGTGGAAACGCCTCGAGGCGACGAGGTCGTCGGCGAGGTGTGGCCCAAACCCGCGGTGTGGCCCGACTTTTCCCGGGAGGAAGTTCGCGACTGGTGGGCAGGTCTCCACCGCTTCTACCTGGAAAAGGGCGTGGATGGCATCTGGAACGACATGAACGAGCCCTCGGCCTTCAGCGTAGAAGGCATGGAGGAAAAGGCCCTCGGCAAAACCCTCCCCCTCGGCGCCCGCCACGGCGAAAAAGCCCACGCCGAGGTGCACAACGTCTACGGTCTTCTGATGAGCCAGGCCGCCTACGAAGGCCAAAAACGCTTTGACCCGAACCGGCGGCCCTTCGTCCTCACCCGCGCCGGTTTTGCCGGCATCCAGCGCTACGCCTGGGTTTGGACCGGCGACAACAAGAGCCACTGGGGCCACCTCGAGATGAGCATCCCCATGCTCTTAAACCTCGGGCTTTCCGGCGTGGCCTTCGCCGGCGCCGACATCGGGGGCTTTTCCGAGGATGCAAGCCCCGAGCTGGTGGTCCGCTGGACCTGGCTCGGCGCCTTCTACCCCTTCATGCGCAACCACTCGGGCAAGACCAGCCGCCGCCAGGAGCCCTACGCCTTCGGCGAGCCCTGGACCGAGTACATGCGGGCGGCGATCCGCCTCCGCTACCGGCTCCTCCCCTACGTCTACACCCTGGCCGAGGAAGCGAGCCGCACCGGCGCCCCCCTGATGCGCCCGATCTTCTACGAATTCCCGGAAGACGAAACCGCCTACACCATCCACGACGCCTTCTTCTTCGGACCGGCACTGCTCGTGGCCCCGATCACCCGCCCGGCGAAGACCCACCGCGCGGTCTACCTGCCCGAAGGGCGCTGGCAGGACTGGTGGACCGGCGAACTCCTCGAAGGGCCGAGCTGGATCGTCGCCGAGGCCGGACCCGACCGCATTCCCCTCTACCTGCGCGAAGGCCACGCCGTCCCCACCACCGAGCCCAAACCCAGCGAAACCGCCGTCTTCGACCCCCTCATCTTCCGCGCCTTCCCCGAAGGCCAAAGCGAGGGGGAGGTCTACGAAGACGCGGGCGACGGCGAGCCGAAGGGAACACGCAGTCGCCTCGAGGTCGAAGGCGGCCGTGCCCGCTTTAGCGGTGCCCGCGAAGGGCGCACGGTGCGGGTGGAACTCATGACCACCAAGGGCGAGCACGTGGAGGTGACGCTCGAGGACTAAGCCCCATGCGAACCCCAAAAAGGGCCGGCTACCGCGCTGGCCCTTTTTGCTTATTAGCATGCAAGCTCCTCCCTGGGCCCAGCCCACATCCGAATGCCGTAGGGAACGCGGTCAAATCTGCCTTACCCCTCTGGTAAAACTCAGGAAAATAAGACCATGATCGCAGTGGAGAAGATAAGAGGCCCAGCCGAACTCCATTTCGGTCAGGAAAATCACCTCTTCGCCAGAAAGGCAAAAGCAGTCGCGAATTCGCGAAGGAAAGCGATAACACTCACATAAAGGTTCAATCGAGTGATCACGGTTCCCATCACCAAGTTCACGGGCCATGAGAACAAAAATCTATCACATCACGCACCTGGAAAACCTCCAAAGCATTTTGGAGGCTGGGGGTCTACTCCCCAATAAAAAGTCGAAAGCCCGCTCCAAGAACATCGCCTACCCGCATCTTCAATCACGCCGAGCTCGTATTCGAGTACCTTTGGGACCAAAGGGAACGCTCCACGACTACGTTCCGTTCTATTTTTCTCCCCGCCCTCCCATGCTCTACGCCCTCCACCATCCTGGCCCAGAAATGACCTACCGCGGCGGCCAAAGGCCCATCCTTCACCTGGTCAGCTCAGTCCAGGCTGTCGTCCAAGCAAGCCTTCCATTCGTGTTCACGGATCGGCACGCGGTCAGTGCCTACGCCAATTTCTACGACGATCCGAACGATTTGGCGCGGTTGGACTGGGCGGCCATCGGAGCCAGGCGGTGGAGGTCAATGAGCGATCCCAGTTTGAGCGAGCGCAAACAAGCCGAGTTCCTGGTCTACGGTTTTTTCCCCTGGAAGCTGGTCCAGTCGATCGGAGTCCACGACAAAGAAATCGCCAAGGCCGTCTTCGAGATTATCGGCAAGTTTTCCCAAAACATGGGCCGCATGATCCTCGTCCAGCCAGACTGGTACTATTAATTGAGGGGATGCCTATGCTCCGCTACACCCAGGGCGACCTTTTAAGGGCCCAGGCCGAAGCCCTGGTCAACACGGTCAATACGGTGGGGGTCATGGGTAAGGGGGTGGCCCTGCAATTCAAGCGGGCTTTCCCCGACAACTATCAGGCTTACGCAGCCGCCTGTAAGCGGGGCGAGGTGCAGATCGGCCGTATCTTTGTCCACGACCGGGGCCTGCTCGAGCACCCCCGTTATATCTTGAACTTTCCCACCAAGAAGCACTGGCGGCAGCGCTCCCGCCTTGAATACGTGGAGGAGGGGCTCAAAGACCTGGTGCGGGTCATCCAGGCGCTGGGCATCCGCTCCGTAGCCCTTCCCCCGCTGGGGGTAGGAAACGGGGGCCTGCCCTGGCCGGAGGTCAAAAAACGCATCGAAGTTACACTGGGCAGCCTCGAAGGAGTAGATGTTCTGATCTTCGAACCCAACGAGGAACCTCGATCCCGCTCCATTGCCCCCCTGCCCCAAAAGCCCCGGCTGACCCCGGTCCGGGCAGCTTTGCTCAAGCTCTTCGGTCTCTACGGAGGGCTCGGGGAAGTCCTGGGCCGCCTGGAGGCACAGAAGCTCGCTTACTTCCTCCAGGAGGCCGGCCTGGACTTGCGCCTGGCTTTTGTACGGCAGAAGTACGGTCCTTATGCGGAAGCCCTCAACCACGTACTGGAGCGCCTCGAGGGCCACTACATCCAGGGCTTCGGCGACCGGACCAGAGCGTCGGAGATTCGTCTGATGCCCGAAGCTTTTAACGAAGCCGTTCTGTTCCTGGCCGACCACTCCGTAGCCGACGAGGCTGTTTCCAGGGCAGCGGCCTGGGTCGAGGGGTTTGAAAATCCGTACGGCCTCGAGCTCCTGGCTACGGTCCACTGGGCTGTAAAAAAAGAGAGAGCAAAGGACTGGCCTGGCCTGATCGAGGTGTTGCAACGCTGGAGCCCACGCAAAGCCAGGTTCCCGGAAGATCACATCCGGGTGGCCTTGCACTACCTTTTGAAACGTGGTGCCCTTCCCGAAAGGGCCTGGCAAGACAATCCGCCTAAGCTCCCCGAGCGCGTGTCCCAGCCAGCCTGAACCATCATCATGGTGGGGTCATGCGCAGTTCGCCAATGCCCCAACAAAGCCCTTCGGCCCTGGTAAGAACCCAGGCAAGTGGGGTCAACCTGACGAGGGAGTCCAGAACTCTAAGACAGCAAAAGCGAACAGATCCTGGTAGTTGAACGGCCAAAGGGGGCTTTGAGGCGGAAGGCGAGAAGGGCTACGCTGGCGTCTTCTAGGGTAGTGCCCCAGTCGGGGAGGTGCTCAAGTAAGAGCTTCGCTTCTTCCAGGTCCTCGAGGCCAAAGGGAACGATCACCGCGCCTTCTTCCACCTTGACAAGGCCCGTCCGCGCGTGTTGCGGCCCACCCTCAAGAAGAAGCCACATGAAGATCTCGAACAGGGTCGGCATGGCTACGAAGAGGCGAGAACGGAACTGGACCAGGAGCCGAAAGCCCTTTGCTGCGACCTCGTGGTCGGGACCAACCTCGTGAACAAGGGCGATCAGGGGACCGGCGTCCAGGACGGGCTCGCGAGGCCTCACCGTTGGCGGGATCAAAGCATTCGGGTCCGGGCGGTGGTCTTGGCCTGCCGAACCAGGGGCGGAAAGGCTAAGGCCGGGGCGGGCCCTCT
>CAZXOY010000031.1:0-22414 GCA_964642655.1 uncultured bacterium | reverse complement strand
GTGCTCGCGCCCGCGGAGATCGCCATCGCCAGCAAACCGAGTACCAGTCCGAACAGTTTCACGATCGCCTTTTTCATCTTCTACTCCCCCCTTCGTCCTTCTTAAGGACTTTTTCTTTTCCTGCCCCTATACTAGAATGACGGTGAGGAGGTGTCAACAGAATATAGCAACTATAGACATCGAGTGAATTGTGGCTAGATCATATTTTCGCTTGTATTCAAAGCAATAAATATCCTTCCGCGCGCCTGCACGGTAGGTGATGATGGATTTGAAATACCAGCCAATGGCAAAAAGAATACCCTTCAATGCGGGTGCATCAATGGAGCGCTGTCAGGCGGCATCTGTTTTTTAACTTACCCCATCCCCCCATTTGGGGGTGTGAGATTTCGCTTGAGTATGCAAGGACCTTCGGAGCGTGGCTTAGGATGGGGGCGTGGATGTACTGTTGTTGCCGACGCTCGGGCCCTTGCATATGCTCCATCCCCGCTACAACGCGGTGACGCTGGTCGAGTTGACGAGGGCGTTTCGCCCCGACGCGGTTTGGCTCGCCTCCTACAGCGCCGAAGGGCTGGCGGAAGGGGTATGGCGCGACGACGAAGAGCTCGGGCTTTTTTTTCTCCTGCCCTGGGCGGAGCGTATGGAAGTGCCGGTGGTTGGGGTTGGTGAGAACGCGGAAGCGCTGAAAGGCGAGGCTGAGCGTTTCCGGCGTTATCTCGAGGAGTTCGAACAGGGGCAGGCCTACCTGCGCGAGGAGGCCGGGTGGCGCGCGCCCCTCGAGGCCGTGCTCGCCACGCCCCGCCAGCCGGAGGATTGGGCACGGGAGGAAGTCCTCTCACCGCTCAATGCCTACCTGGAAAAGGTGGCCGAGCGCTTCGGCGAAGGTCCGGCGACCGGGTTTCGCGAAGAGCGTATGCGGGGGGTGGCCCAAAAGATCGCCTCGGCGAACCTCGATCGGCTCGTGGTTTGGGTCGACCTGACCGATTACCCCTTCCTCCTTTCGAGGGTGCCCGGGGCCGTGCTCCCGGGGCCTCACCAGCCAACGGACGCCGAGCGCCAGCGCGCGATTCTCGACCGGGCCTGGCAGCTTTCGGAAGCTGATGACTTCGCCGCGCTCCTATCCCAGCTGCGGGAGATCGCAAGCCCGGAAGCCGGCTATCTGGCCTCACAGATCTACCTGGCTGCGGGGCAGGCGGAAGATGCCCTGACGCTTTTGGAAGAGGTGGTGGCCGGAGACTTTCACGAACCCGCCTACCTCCCCGGCTACGCCCTGGCCCGGCTGGGCCAGCTCCGCGACCTGGTGGGTGACCGAGACGGCGCGCTCCGGGCCTACCGAGGCGTGCTGGCGCTTGGCTGGGTGCCTCGGGAGGCGCGGGAGATTGCCCAGGCCGGGTTGCGCTCGCCCTTTCGCCCGGAAGCCCGCTAGCTCAAGCCCCCCGCCCTTGCTTTTCCGCGGCGGGGGGCTGGGAAACGCGGACGGCTGAATTCTCCGAACGGCCTAGCCTTCGCTGGGCGTGGCGAGCCGGGCGAGGACCAGGCGGCTCACTTCCCGAAGCGGCTCGAACACGCCGACCCCACGCGTGGCCACCGATTCGAACAGGGGGTATTGCTGCTTGGGGTCGATGACGGCGCGGATCATCTCCACCGGGAGGGCGTCTGGGAGGTCGCGCTTATTGATCTGGAGCACCATGGGGACGTCCTCGAGGCTGAGCCCGTACTCGGCCAGGTTTTCCCGCAGGTTACGCATGCTCTCAGCGTTTGCCCGCAGGCGATTCGGAGCGCTGTCGGCCACGAAGACCAGCCCGTCGACGCCCCGCAGGATGAGTTTTCGCGAGGCGTTGTAAAAGACCTGTCCCGGAACGGTGTAAAGGTGGAAACGGGTTTTAAACCCTTTAACCTCCCCGAGGTCCACCGGGAGGAAGTCAAAAAAGAGCGTGCGCTCGTCCTCGGTCGAGAGCGAGACCATCTCGCCCTTTCGATCCTCGGGAATTCGTTCATAGACGAACTTCAAGTTGGTGGTTTTTCCGGAGAGGCCGGGGCCGTAGTAGACGATTTTGAAGTTGATCTCCCGCGTCGCGAAGTTGATGGTGCTCATGCTTCCCCAAAGAGATCATCGAGCATGGCCGAAGCTGAATCGCGGTATTCGCGGTCAAGTCCGATATTGCGTTTGCCCGCCCCCGCGTCGACGGTGGCCTTTTTCGTGATGCGATCGAGCAGCGCCGCCGCCCGCTTGCCGTAGAGCTTGACGCGCCCGATGGGGGAGTCCTTGTCGAAGATCACCACCAAAAGGGCGAGCTCGTTGACCTCCTCGACGTAAATTCCCTGGTCCTTGCCCTGGTGGACGAGTTCGGAAAACCGATCCTCCTGGAGGAGGTCGGCCAGGGCCTGGGTGGCGGCGGCATTGCTGGCCACGAGGGTGGCGATGGAATCCAGCGCGGGTGGCGGCGGAGCCCAGAGCGATTCGCGGTGGGTGAGCACGAAGCCTTTCCGGTCCACGAGCAGGGCGTAGCGGGCCTGGGTTTCTTCCAGGAGCCGTTCCAGGACCCGGCTCGCCTCTTCGAATGCTTCTCCGAAGAGGGCGATCGTTGGCTCAATCATAGTGCGATCAGTTTATCACGTAGACTTGGAACGTTTCCGCTGTTCCCGGCTGTCGACGACTACCGTGGTGCGTATGCCACCGCGGACGTTGTAGACGGTCTCGACCAGCAAGTACTCAGGGTCTTCGAGGTGTTTCATGAGGTCTTCGAAGATGATCGCCGTCACTTCCTCCTGCGTGATTCCGATTTCCCGGAAGGAAATGAGGTAATACTTGAGGCTTTTGAGCTCCAAAAGCCAGCTGCCGGGCACGTACTCCACCCTCAAAACGCCGTAGTCGGGCAGCCCCGAGTAGGGGCAGACCGCCGAGAACTCCCCGGGTTCGGTTTGGTAAACGACGACTTCCCGGACGTTCCGGCTGTAGGGAATGCGGTCGATGCTGGTTCTTCGCGATTCCGGAGGGTAGAAAAGGCGAACTTCTCCCTCGGGCCGTATCCCGAAGCGGGCCATGTAGGCCAGGGCTTTTTCGGTGTTTTTCCGGGCTTCCTTGAGCTTTTGTTCCAGTAGGGCTTCAATTTCCCGGTCCATACCTGCCTCCTAAAGGCGTTGATCGCTTCTCGCGAGCAGTGCGAAAACCACCCCAATCAGCGCTGGGACCGCAAGGCCGATGAGGGCGTAGGTGAGGTAGCGGCTCGGCGTGGTGGTTTTGGGCATTAGTCCGGTAAAGATGGTGGGCGTGGAAGGCAAGGGTAAATCGAGGCGCCAACCGGTCATCGTGGCTTCTGCGCGGAATGTGGTGTCGACGAGAACGAAGACGTAGGCGCCGGGTCCGGGGACCTCGAGGCGGCCGGTGTACTCACCCGCCTTGCCCTCCTGCAAGGCCGTCTTGGCGACCACCTCCGCGGGGAGACTGGCTTTCCCGGTTCTGGCGAAGGCGCCGTTTTGCATCCAGGCCAGAATGCCAGGGTCGGCTTTGGTGAGGCGGGCCTCGAGGACCGCGCCCCGGATCGGCAGCGTGCTCACCTCACCGACCAGGTTGACCTTGATCTCGAGGCCACCGTTGCCATGCTGGAGCATGGCCACCACCTGCACGGGCTCCGAGTGTGCCCCGGCGAGGCTGGAAAAAAGGGTCATGGCGAGCAGTAAAATCCATCTACGCACGGCTTTCACCTTACCCTTACGTCGAGGGAGAGAGAAGCAGCGTGCCCCGCATTTCCATTGGCTGAGCCAGCACCCAAAGGGTGAGGGTGGCAAGGATGAGCAGATAGGCAAAGATCACGGCGGCGCCGGCGGTCGCGCCTTCGCGCTTGGCTCGGGTGAAGAGGGTGTAGCTGGCCCCGGCGAGGCCGAGGTAGATGATGGCGACCTGGAGAGGGTAGAGCCAGTTCTCAGGCACCAGGGCAGCGAGCGTCCAGTCCGGCTGCCCGAGCGGCAGGCCGAGGTGGAGGAGAGCCTGCTGGGCCACGGGGACGATCGAGGCCCAGCCGGTAAGGAAGTGAAACGCGTAGTGGCCGGCCCACATGGCAAAGGCCATGGGGAAGTAGGCGATGCCCCATCGCCTGAGCGAACGCCAAGGGCGGTCCCGCCTTCCCGAGACCCGGTCGGCGAGCACCGAGACCCCAAGGGTCAGGCCGACGCCGAGCCCGGTCCACAGGAGGTAGATGCCGCCCAAGAGCAAGGCTTCGTTCCGCGTCCCCAGGAGTCGGGAAAGGCCTTCCGCCAACGTGTAGTAGGCGGGGATCATGCCGAATGCGTTCATGAACCCGGCGAAGTAGAGCAACACCCCAAGCCACACCACGTCTTGCTTGTAGCGCGCCCGTACCCACTCGAGACCCGGCCAGCGCAGGCCCCAGGCGACGTTGTCGTAAGGGCAGGCCCGTACGCAGTTCATGCAAAAGGTGCAGTCCATGTTGGAGCGGATTTGGGGCACGTAGAGCTTGGTTTCGCACCCGGGGTAACGGAGTGCGCTCTCGGTTGGGGCCTCTTTGAGGGTCTTCGGCCCCTCGGGGGTGTCGACCCGCCCGTTGACGCAGTATTTGCCCTCGCAGCGGAGGCAGACCTCGGGGTCGCGAGCACCGATTTGGCTGGGGCTTGCGGTGCTCAGGGCGAAGTTGAAATTGCCGAGTGGGCAGACGTATTTACAGAACGTGCCTTCGGGAAAGAGCGCGTCGACCACGAAGGCGGCGCCGAAGTAGCCAATGATGAGCCAGGCCGTAAGCCAGGGGCTGGCCCAGAGGTCCCAGTATTCGTAGGCAAAGAGATAGACGAGGGTGAGCGCGATGACGAAATACTTGCTGCGCAGGCGGACGGGCCAGGTGAACTGAGGTAGGTAGCGTTTTGCGAAACGGGTGGGGCCGCGAACGAGGAGCAGGGGGCAGGCGGCGCAAAAGAGGTTCCCCGCCACTGCCACAGCCAGCACCAGCAATCCCCGGTAGTGGAGCCACACGGAGACGGTAGCGAAGTTTTTGGGGGCGAGCTGCCGGCCGAAAAAGCCGTCGTAGAGGGCAAGCAGGGCGACGAGCAAAAGCGGCAGCTGCAGCGCGAATCGGCTGTAGCGCCAGCGGAGGAAACGTCCCAGGAGGGGAAGCCTCAAGAGGTCGAAACGCAGGGTCTTCATGGCACCGTGATGCGTACCTCTTGCTGGTAGCGTTTTCCGGAGCTGTCCTTGGCCTCGAGGGTGATCACCCAGTCGCCCCGCATGGTGAACTTGAAGTCCCGTGTCTCCCAAAGGCCGGGGGAGACCCGCCTGGCCTCGGCCTCGACCGGGACCATCCCGGCGTGGGTCATGTCTCCAACCACCTTGAGCTCGCTAAGTTTTTTCTTGGTGTCGACCCGGATCGTGATCCGGTTTGGGCCGAGCACCGGTGGGTTTGGATCAAAGGTGATTTCAGCGCCGAGGGGCGATGGTCCTTTGGGCTGACAGGCGGCGAGAAGGACCAGGAGAAGTGGAACGAGAATGAGAACGCCTCGCATGCCGAAATGATACCCACGGGGGGCATCGCTGGCAAAGCGACATTTGCCCCGACCACAGGGGGCGATAATGGGTTATTTAATGGGGACATGGAAGGTTTTCCCATCGTCGTAGAGCTCGAAGTCAGGTACCGGGACCTCGATCCCCTCGGTCACGTGAACAACGCCGTGTATCTCTCGTATATCGAGCTGGCCCGGGTGCGATATTTCGAGGCCTTCGGCGCCGACGTGGTCCGTGGCGACGCGGCGCCGGTGGTGGCCCGGGCGGAGGTGGATTACGAGCGCCCGATCTTCCTGGGCGCCAGGCTGCGGGTGGGGGCCCGCGTCTCACGGCTCGGTCGCAGCAGCTTTGACATGCTCTACCAGATCGAGGCCGACGGGGCGCTTGCCGCCAAGGCCAAGACCGTGCATGTCTGGCTGGGGAAGGACGGGCGTCCGACGCCCCTGCCCCAGGCGGTACGGGATCGCGTCCGGGCGCTCGAGACGCTGCCGGTGGACGGCCTTTCGTGAAGTATTCTTGAGCCGTGAAAAAGACACCGCTCGATGCGCTCCATAGAGAGTTGGGTGGCCGCATGGTCGATTTCGCTGGCTGGGCCATGCCCCTCGATTACGGGTCGATCAAGGCCGAGCACCTGGCGGTTCGTCAGGGGGCTGGCCTCTTCGACGTTAGCCACATGGGGGAGTTCTGGATCGAGGGGCCGGAGGCCCTGGCCTTTTTGGAGTACGTCACCACCAACAAAGCCGCCCGGCTCAAACCCGGCCGGGCTCAGTACACGATGTTTCCGAACGCTACAGGGGGCGTGGTCGACGACGCCTACCTCTACCGACCCGATGACGCGCGCTATCTTCTGGTCGTGAACGCGGCCAACGTGGCCAAGGACTGGGACCACCTCCAGGCCCTCTCCCGCGACTTCGACGTTCGCCTTGCCGACCGGAGCGATGAGACCGCGCTCCTGGCGTTGCAGGGGCCCGAAGCTGAGGAACGCCTTCGTGGCCTGTGCGACGTCGATCTCGGAGCCTACAAGAAGAACTCGGTGTTCTTCGCCCGAGTGGCGGGCAAGGAAGCGATGCTGGCCCGGACGGGGTACACCGGCGAAGACGGCTTCGAGATCTTCTTGAAGCCGGAAGACGCGCCCCACGTCTTTACCGCGCTGCGTGAGGCCGGGGCAAGGCCTGCGGGGCTCGGCGCCCGGGACACGCTGCGGCTGGAGATGGGGTTCCCGCTCTACGGCCACGAGCTTGACGACGCGACCAACCCACTTTGCACGCCCTATGCCTGGGTGGTCAAGGACAAACCGTTTTTCGGCCGGGATGCGATCTTCGGGCAGGCGTGCGAGACGCGCCTGGTTGGACTCGTGCTCGAGCGCGGGGTTCCCCGCGAAGGCTACCCGGTGGTGTCGGAGGGAGAGGAAGTCGGGCGGGTGACCTCGGGCACGCTCTCGCCCGTTCTGGGCAAGGGGATCGCCCTGGCCTGGGTCAAGAGCGAGGTCCTCGAGGGCGAGGCGGACCTCGCGGTCATGGTTCGGGGACGCGAGCACCAAGCCCGCGTCCATCCGTTACCCTTTATTCGGAGGTAGGCGATGAACGTACCAGCGGATCGGAAATACCGCAGCTCCCATGAGTGGGCCAAGCTCGAGGGCGAGGTCGTCACGGTGGGCATCACCGACTACGCGCAGCACGAACTCGGGGACGTGGTCTACGTCGAACTGCCCGAGGTGGGGCGGGAGGTCGAAGCTGGGGAGGCGGTGGCCGTCGTCGAATCGGTGAAGACCGCATCCGACATCTACGCGCCCGTGAGCGGCGAGGTCGTCGAGGTCAACGGCGCCCTCGAGGAGAGCCCCGAGCGGGTCAACGAGGACCCCTATGGCGAGGGGTGGCTCTTCAAAATCCGGCCCAAGGACCCATCCGAGTTCGAGAGCCTCCTCGACCCCGACGCGTACCTGAAGGTTCTCGAGGAAGAGGGGTAGCATGGCCTATACCCCCCACACCGAGGAGGAGATTCGGGCCATGCTCGAGGCGCTTGGGCTTTCGCGCCTCGAGGACCTCTACGCACACCTCCCCCCCTCGCTCCTGAATCCCGAGATCCCGCTTCCAGAACCCCTGAGCGAGGACGAGGTGCTGCGGGTGATCGATGGGCTCGCGGCGAAAAATCGCGGCGGGCCCGTTTTCCTTGGGGGCGGGGTGCGGGACCACTTCGTGCCGGCGATCGTCGATGAACTGGCAAGCCGGGGGGAGTTTTTGACCGCCTACACCCCTTACCAGCCCGAGGCGAGCCAGGGCGTGCTGCAGGCGATCTTCGAATACCAGACCATGATCGCCGAACTGACCGGGCTCGATGTCGCCAACGCCTCGCTCTATGACGGGGCGACGGCGCTGGCAGAGGGGGTTTTGCTGGCGCTCAGGGCGACCCGACGCATGCGGGTGGTGGTCAGCCAGGGCGTTCACCCGGAATACCGGGCGGTCCTCGCCACCTACCTGCACGCCGTGGGCGCGACGCTGGAAACGGTTGCCCTTGCTGGAGACCGGACGCCGGCCTTCGAGATCGGGGACGGCGTGGGCGCGGTGGTGCTGGCGAACCCCAACTTCCTCGGCGCGATTGAAGACCTGGCCCCCCTCGCCGAGACCGCCCACCGGGCCGGGGCGCTGGTGGTCGCCGTCGCCGACCCGCTGGCGCTCGCCGTTCTTCGTCCGCCGGGGGACTGGGGGGCCGATGTGGCCGTGGGGGAGGGGCAGCCGCTTGGCAACGCCATGAGCTACGGCGGTCCCCACTTCGGTTTCATCGCCGTCCGCGAACGACTGCTCAGGCAGCTCCCGGGCCGTCTGGTTTCCATGACCGAGGACAGCGAGGGCCGGCGGGGCTTCGTGCTGGCGCTTTCCGCCCGCGAGCAGCACATCCGGCGCTCGAAGGCCAAATCGAACATCACCACCAACAGCCAAAACGCCGCCCTACGGGCGACGATACACATGGCTGCCCTGGGGCCAAAGGGGCTTTCTGAGGTGGCCCTGGCCAGCGCCGCCAACGCCCGCCGCCTCTACGAGCTCTTGCTCGAGGCCCCCGGCGTCGAGCCCCTGACCCGGCCGCCCTTTTTCGCCGAGTTCGCGCTGGCGCTGCCGAAGCCGGCTGGGGAAGTGCGCCGATTGCTCGCCCGGCGCGGCTTCCACGGCGCCTACCCGATCCCTGAATACGGCAAGGGGGCGGCGCTTTTTGCCGCCGGCGAGCGGGCGCGCCCCGAGGACCTCGAGGCCTTTGCCCGGGCATTTTGGGAGGTTCTCTGATGGACCGACGTGAAGATCGGGCCTTTCCCCTCATCTTCGAGCGTTCGCAAAAGGGGCGTCGGGGGGTCCGCCCCCCCTCGGCCGGAGATGCGGATCCGGAAGCGCTCTTTGGCCGGGAGAACTTAAGGGAAACCCCGCCGAAGCTGCCCGAGGTGGACGAGCTCGGCGTGGTGCGCCACTACACCCTGCTTTCCCGGCGGCAGATCGGGGTCGACACCAGCTTTTACCCCCTGGGCTCCTGCACCATGAAGTACAACCCCCGGCTGCTCGAGGCGGCTGCGGCGCGTTTTGGCGGGCTGCACCCCTACCAGGACCCGGAGACGGCGCAGGGGGCCCTCGAGCTCATGTACGAGCTCGCCGAGTACCTCAAGGCCATCACCGGCATGGATGAGATGACCCTGCAGCCGGCGGCCGGTGCCCACGGCGAGCTCACTGGGATCCTGGTGATCCGCGCCTACCACGAGGATCGCGGGGAAGGCGATCGCCGGCGCGTGGTCCTGGTGCCCGACAGTGCCCACGGATCGAACCCGGCCACGGCTTCGATGGCCGGCTTCGAGGTCCGGGAGGTGCCCTCGGGGCCCGATGGCGAGGTCGACACCGAGGCTTTAAAGCGCGAGCTCGGGCCACACGTGGCGGCGATCATGCTCACCAACCCCAACACCCTGGGGCTTTTTGAAAAGCGGATTCTGGAGCTCACCGAGGCGGCGCACCAGGCCGGGGTCCAGCTCTACTACGACGGCGCCAACCTGAACGCGATCATGGGCTGGGTTCGCCCCGGCGACATGGGCTTTGACGTCGTCCACCTCAACCTCCACAAGACCTTCGCCACCCCCCACGGTGGGGGCGGTCCGGGGTCGGGGCCTGTGGGTGTCAAGGCGCACCTCGCGCCCTATCTGCCCGTGCCGCTCATCCGCAAGCGGGGGTCGGCGTATGTCCTCGACGAGGATCTGCCAAAGAGTATCGGACGGGTCAGGAGCTTTTACGGCAACTTCGGGGTTTTGGTCCGGGCTTACGCTTACATTCGTAGGCTGGGGCTTGCCGGTTTGAAAAGGGCCGCGGCGCTCAGTGTGCTCAACGCCCGATACTTAAAGGCCTTGCTTAAGGAAAAGGGATTTCGCGTCCCATACGACGGGCCCACCATGCACGAGTTCGTGGCCCAGCCGCCGGAGGGGCTGCGGGCGCTCGACCTGGCCAAAGCTCTCCTCGACGCTGGTTTTCACCCTCCCACCATCTACTTTCCCCTGATCGTCAAAGAGGCCATGATGATCGAGCCGACCGAGACCGAGGCCAAGGAAACGCTGGAGCGTTTTGCCGAGGCGCTCGGCGAGGCGGCGCAAAAAGGCCTGGCCGATCCCGGCTGGCTCGAAGGGACCCCCTACACCACGCCGGTCCGTCGGCTCGACGAGGTCCGCGCCAACCGCAGGCCCGTCCTCAGGTGGACTCCCGAAGCCGAATGATCGGCTCGGCGTGGTGGTAGAGCGTTTCCCTGAGCGAGAGAAACCTTGCCTGCGCCTTCTCCCCGGGCCACGGCTCGGGGAGAAGGGCTTTAGGGAGGCCCGGGTCGGTGAAAAAGGTCTTCCTCCGCTGGTGGACCAGCCGCACCAGGTTGGCGAACGCGGCCTCGGGCGTTTTGGGAACCGACCAGGCCTGGTCGAGGAAGTTGGCGTGGACGCCACGGGCCGCCTCGAGGTCAAAGCTCTGGCGGATGAGCTCCTCGAGGGGGCGGGGTGAAAATCGCCTGGCCTCGAAGAGCTCGACGTAGCCCTCGAGGTCGTAAAAGCGGACCAGGTCGAGCGCCGAGTCCAGCCTCGGGCTCGGGGTGATCCAGACCCCAGGGCTGGGGGTGCCGAACCCGAGCAAGGCGAGCTCTTTGCGGAAACGATCCCGGTCGGGCCGACGTTCCTCGGGCACGTGGTAGAGAAGAACCCGAAGCAACCCGTCCCATTCTTCGGGCGCTCCGTAAAGACGTTCCCGTACCCGCGCCACCTGCCACTGCACGCGGGTCGAGAGTCGGTAGACCGCCCGGGGCCCGTCTTCGCGAACCAGCCAGCCCCGAGCGGCGCTCCGGGAGACCGCGGCCCGCACGGCGGGTTCTGAGAACCCGAGATGCTCCATCCAGCGGACCAGGAGCCAGACCGGGGCCCGGCTGGTGGGCCACAAAAACTCCATAAAGAGGGTGAAGAGTGTTGATCGAGCGCGCACTATTCTAAACGTCGTTCGGCGATGCGTTCTTTGAGGGTTTGAATCAGCTCGTTGACGGCCATCACGTAACGGGTTTTCTTCCGGCGATCACGGACCGCCACCGTGCCTTCCTCCATTTCCCGGTCACCTACCACCAGGATAATGGGGACCTTCTGTTTTTCCCAGTCGCGGATCTTGGCCTGCATCCGCTCCTGGCGGCTATCCACCTCGCTGCGCAGGCCAGCGGCGCTGAGTCGAGCGTTGACCTTCTGGGCGTATTCGGTGTGACGATCGGTGATGGGGATGATGACCGCCTGAACGGGCGCCAGCCAGAGCGGAAACTCCCCCGCGAAGTGCTCGATGATGATGCCCACGAAACGTTCAATGGAACCAAAGGGCGCCCGGTGGATCATCACCGGCCGGTGGGGGGTGCCGTCGGGGCCGGTGTAGGTGAGGTCGAAGCGCTGCGGGAGGTTGTAGTCCACTTGGATCGTGCCCAGTTGCCACTCGCGGCCAAGCGCGTCCCTGACCACGAAGTCGAGCTTGGGGCCGTAAAAAGCGGCGTCGCCCTCCTCGATGGTGAAATCGAGCCCCATTTCTTCCGCCGCCTCCTGGATCTGCCGTTCGGCCCGGCTCCACAGAGCGTCGTCGCCCACGTATTTGTCCGAACCCGGTTCGCGGGTGCCGATTCGGGCGCGGAAGTCGCTCAGGCCGAGGATCTTGAGGACGTGGAGCGTCAGCTCGATGACGCTTTTGAATTCATCCTTGACCTGGTCGGGGGTGCAGAAGATGTGGGCGTCGTCCTGGGTAAACCCGCGGACCCGGGTCAGGCCGTGCAGCTCGCCGGACTGCTCGAAGCGGTAGACGGTTCCGAATTCGGCAAGCCTCAGGGGGAGTTCCCGGTACGAACGCTTTTTGGCGGCGAAGATGCGGATGTGGTGAGGACAGTTCATGGGTTTGAGTAGGTAGGCTTCGTCGTCCTCGAGGGCCATGGGCGGGAACTGGCTCTCGGCGTAGTAGGGGTAGTGGCCGCTGGTTTTGTAGAGCTCGAGGCTCCCGATGTGGGGCGTGGTCACGAGCTGATACCCCCGGGCTTTCTGCTCGCTGCGCATGAGGGTCATGAGCTCCTCGCGGAGCACGTTCCCTTTGGGCAGCCAGAGCACCAGCCCTTTCCCCACCATCGGGTCGATCAGGAACAGTTCGAGCTCACGCCCCAGCTTGCGGTGGTCTCGTTGCTTGGCCGCCTCGATACGCCAAAGGTGTTCCTTGAGTTCCTCTTTGGTCCGGAAAGCCACGCCGTAGACCCGCTGCAACTGGGGGCGGGTGTGGTCGCCCTTGAAGTAGGCCCCGGCCACGTGGGTCAGCTTGAAGTGCGGGGGGATCATCCCCGTCCGGGGGACGTGGGGGCCCCGGCAAAGGTCGGTGAAGCCTTCCTGAGCGTAAAAGCTGATCGGCTCGCCTTCCGGAATGTCGCCGATGAGTTCGGTTTTGTAGGGGTCTTTATCCTGGTAGCGCTTGAGCGCTTCCTCGCGCGAGAGTACGAAGCGGCTCAAGGGGAGGTTGCGGCGCAGGATGTCGCGCATGATGGCCTCGATCGCCGGGAGATCGGCATCGGAGATGGGCTCTGGGGGATCGATGTCGTAGTAGAAGCCGTTTTCGATCACCGGACCGATCCCCAGCTTGACCGCGTCCTCTGGATAGCCTTTTTTGGTAAAGAATTCCTTGACCGCCTGCGCGAGGACGTGGGCCAGGGTGTGCCGGAAGAGGTACTGGAACTCTGGATCCTTCTTGGTGAGGAGCCGAACCTCGGCTCCGTCTGGAAGTGGCTTCAAAAGGTCGTAGAGTTCGCCGTCAACGATGGCCCCGACCGCCTCTTTTCGCCACCGACCTCCAAGCGCGTCGGCCACGTCGGCGGCGGTCGCGTTGGGCCGGAGTTCGAGTTCTTTTCCGTCGGGAAGACGTATCTTCATCTTCGGGCCTCCCAAGACCAAGCTGGGGCTCACTTTACCAAAAAGGCCCGATCGGAGGCCGGATCACGTTGTCTTCCCGGCGGAGGTTTCGTAGAGTGATGGCAAATGAAAAGGCGTACCGGTTTGTTCTTTCTCATGCTGTCGGTTCTCCTTTCCGCCTGCGCGCCCTTTGCCACACTGACCCCGGCGGCGGTTCAGCCCGGACTCGGGGCCACCCTCGGGGCCACGGCGGCCTTTTCCGTTGGCCAGGGGCAGTTCCAGGTCGTCCCGCTGCCCTATGTGTCGGTCGAGTGGGGGAGGGATGGCCTGGCCTATGGCGTTTCGGCCCAGGTGGCGCTGCGGGGATACGCCAGGGCCGAGCTCGCCGAGGGGGTCTCGCTCATGGGGGGCGCTTCGCTGCCGGGACCGGCGTTTGACGCCGCGCTGCTGGTTGACCGGGGTTCCTGGACGTTCTTCGCCAAAGGCGTCTACGCGGGGATCCGGCTTCTCGGACGGGACTACGGGCTCGGCCTTTGGGGCGGGGGCGTGGCCTACTGGTGGCCGGAGTGGGGGGTGGAGGTGAGCGCGCTCGGGAACAGTTCCGGCGTTTTGTTTTCGATCTCCGGCGCTTACCGCCTCCAGGGTTTCCAATGAAAGCGGCCCCCGAAGGGGCCTTCTTTGGTGGGCGCGAGAGGACTTGAACCTCTGACCTCCGCCGTGTCAAGACGGCGCTCTAGCCACCTGAGCTACGCGCCCTTGCCTTTTGGAGGCGCCGGCCGGATTCGAACCGGCGAATGGAGGTTTTGCAGACCTCTGCCTTACCACTTGGCTACGGCGCCCCGCAGCCAAAAGGCATGCTAGCATGCGTCATGGCCGCCGTCAACCAAGGCGGGATCTGAGGCGTTCGATGATGGACCGGGGTTTGGAGGTACAAACCAAACGGGGCTACCGCTGGCCTTTTTCAAAGGGCCTGGTGACCGAGTCGCTCATCCGGGCCGGGCTCGATGCCGAGGAGGCCAGCGCCCTCGCGCACGCCGTCGAGGCCTCGCTGCTCATGGAGGGTCGGCGTGTCGTGCACGTTGAGGAGCTCAAAAGACGCATCGCGAACGAACTGCGCCGGCGCGGGTTTGCCGAAGTAGCCTCGCGTTTTGCGCAGCAGACCCAGAGTTTCGAGGAGGTCGTCGTCGAGGACGAGGAGGGGAGCCGGCCCTTTTCCAAGGGGTTGTTGGTGCGAAGCCTCGAGGACGTCGGCTTTTCCCTGCGCGAGGCCTACGAGCTCGCGAAAAGCGTCGAGCAGCGGCTCCGGGCCGAGGGGATCTCGAGGATCTGCGGGCAAAACCTCGAGGCGGTCGTTGCCGAAGAGATCGAGCGGCGCTACGGGCCCCAGGCCAGCGCCCGCTACCGCGAACGGCTGCGCTTTATGGGCTCGGTCTTCGTCGCCGAACCCGAGGGTGAGCCCCGGGTCCCCTTTTCCAAGGGGGTTTTGGCCCAGTCGGTTATGAGCGCCGGGCTCAGCCCCGAACGCGCCTACCGCATCGCTCGCGAGGTGGAGCGGGCGCTCTCTGAGTCGGGGAGGAAGGTCATCACCCGTGACCAGCTGCGCGATATCGTCTACCAGCGCCTGGTCGAGGAAGCGGGGGAGGAGATCGCCCGCCGCTACCTGCTCTTGCGGATGGCCCGGCGTCTCGATCGTCCCCTGCACATCCTCATCGGGGGCGTGACCGGGGTAGGGAAGAGCGCCCTGGCTTCGGCCCTCGCCTGGCGGCTCGGGATCACCCGCTTGATCAGTTCCGACAGCGTCCGGGAAATCTTGCGTTCGACCGTGCCCAAAGACCTCCTGCCAACCCTTCACGTTTCGACCTTCGAGGCCTGGCGGGTCCTGGCCTGGGGCGATGAGGATGAAAAACCGACGCCGGATCGGGTCTTGCGCGGCTTTTTGGACCAGGTTTCCCGGGTTGCGGTCGGGTTGCGGGCGATCCAGGCCCGGAGCGCCCGGGAGGCCACCTCGATGGTGATGGAAGGGGTCCACGTGTTGCCTCACCAGCTCGACCATCCCGACCAGGATTCGGTGATCCAGGTTCCGATGATCGTGGTTTTGACCGACGAGGAGGTGCACCGCTCCCGATTCCTCCTGCGGGAGCGCGAGACCGGAAAGAAGCGTTCCCGAGCCCGATATTTACGCCACTTTCAGGAAATCCGCTGGATTCAGGACTATCTCCTGGAGATCGCCGAGGCGGCAGGAATCCCCATCATTCCCGGTGAAAGCCACGATAAAGCGGTTGAAAAGGGGCTTGAGGTTTTGGTCGAACGGCTCGCGAACGTGCCTCCGCTGCGGGAGGTCCTGGAGTGAGGCGCCGGTTCTGGCTGGGGGTGGCTCTTTTGCTCCTCTTCCCGGCCTTCGCCGCCCCGGGAACCGGCGCCGACTCGACCCCGACGTACCGGGAGCGGCTTCAGGTCGCCTGGCGGCTGGTCCACGATCTTTACTACGATCGAACCTTCGGCGGCGTCGATTGGGAGGGGATTCGACAGACGTACCTCCGGCGCGCATCGACGGTGAGCTCTTGGAACGAGCTCTACGACCTCATCGACGAGATGTACCTCCAGATAGGCGACGGGCATACCCGCTTCCTCTCACCGCAGGCGGCTGCGGGACTGCTCGGCCAGGGGGCCTGCTACCCGGTGCCCTATCCCGAGGTCTGGCAGCGTCCGGCCCCGCCGGTCCAGGCTGGGGAAGGAAGGGCGGGGGCCTCGAGGGCGTGGGCGCCGCCCGAAGCCCGGCGGATGGGGGATATCCTCTACCTGAGGCTGCCCGAGCTGGTGAGCGCTGAGGCCTATGCCACCCTGCGCCGGGCCATCGCGGCAGAGCCGGGGGTGCGGGGCTACGTCCTTGATCTCAGGGGCAACCCCGGCGGGCTCGCGCTGCGCATGGCTCAGGTGGCATCGCTCTTCATGCGTGGCTGGCCCTGGCGACTGGTGGTTCGGGGCAGCGCGGCGATGCCCCAGCCGACCATTCCCTTTTGGGGGAAGCCGGAGGCGAGCGCGGCGCTGGCGGTGCTCATCGACGGTGGAGTGAACTCGGCCGCCGAGGGTCTGGCCGGTGCGCTCAAAGATGCGGGACGGGCGCGGCTCTTCGGCCAGCCTACCGCCGGCAACACCGAGATCGTGCTCCCCTATTGCTTCCCCGAGGGGGCGGTGGCCCTGGTCGCCGCCGGCGTCCTTGCGCCGATTTCGGGGCCAACCTGGGAAGGGCGCGGCGTCCAGCCCGACGTTTTCGTCGAGCCGGAGTCGGCGCTCGAGGCGGCGATCGATTACTTGCGCAGCCGGTGAGCGATGTAGGGGGCGATCAATCCGGTGAGGTAACCGGTGAAAAAGCCACCGGGGCTTGCCTGTTGGTTTTTGAGGTACACGGGGGCGACGAGCTCCAGCGCCCCGATCAAGACCACGAAGACCACCATGAGCGGGACCAGGTGGGGCCGGGGGCCACCGTAAACGAAGGTGCCGGCGCCGATCATGAGCCCCACCGCGTAGGCCGCGCCTTCGTGATTGGGGTTGATCAGCGCCCAGTAGACGAAGAGTAGGGTCCCCGCCCACACCAGGGTTCGGCTCAGCCAGGCAGGTTTCATGGCCGTCGGGCACCCTTGAAGATCAGGGCGATCTGGGCCAGCGCCAGGCCCACCCCGCCCCAGGCGACTTCCGGTTCCTGACCCAAAGCGCCGAGGATGACGCTGACGAGGCCGATCACCAGGAAGATGACGGCGTAGCGCGGGTTCACGGTGAGGCCGAGGAACAAGGCCACAAAAAACCCGCCGAGCCCGGGCGGCATCCCGCTGGCGAGGGCGACCGTGAAGTAGAGCACAACCAGAGTGATGGCGAGCCCCACGTAGTAGGCGCCGGGGAAGGGCTCGCGCGACCGCTTCGCTTCCATGCTCTTGAGTCTACCCAAGTCCCGCCGCGCGGGCTACCGCCTCGAGGCTGGCCGCGACGACCCCGGGGAGCTTGGCTTCTCGCTCGGCGGTTTGGGGATCTTTGAGTCCGTGGCCGGTGAGGGTGAGGACCACCCGGCTGCCCTCGGGGATTCGCCCGGTTTTGAGCCAGCGCCAGACCCCGGCCAGGGCAGCGGCGCTCGCGGGTTCGACGAATACCCCCTCGCTCGCCGCCAGGTAGCGCCAGGCGGCGAGGATTTCTTGGTCGGAGACCGCTTCGATGGCGCCGCCCGACTCGTCCCGGGCCCGGATTGCCCCTTCCCAGCTGGCCGGATTGCCGATGCGGATGGCCGTGGCCACGGTTTCCGGTCGGGCGACGGGGTGCCCCTTGACGATGGGGGCCGCCCCTTCGGCTTGAAAGCCGAGCATCCTGGGGCGTTTGGGGATCAGCCCAGCTTCGAAGAGCTCGGTGTAGCCGAGCCAGTGGGCGGTGATGTTGCCCGCGTTCCCGACCGGCAGCGCGTGGAACTCGGGGGCGTCGCCGAGGGCCTCCACCACCTCGAAGGCGATCGTCTTTTGGCCCTGAATGCGGTAGGGGTTGAGCGAGTTGACGAGCGCGACGGGGAAGGCCTCGGTGAGCTCCACCACGATGCGCAGGGCGTCGTCGAAGTTGCCGTCGATCTGGATCAATTCCGCCCCGTGGGCCAGGGTTTGGGCCAGCTTGCCGAGCGCCACCCGACCGGCGGGGAGGACGACGATGGCCTTGATTCCGGCGCGGGCGGCGTAGGCCGCGGCCGAGGCCGAGGTGTTGCCGGTGCTCGCGGCCGCCACCGCCTCGGCGCCGGCTTCCACGGCTTTGCTGACCGCCAGGGTCATCCCCCGATCCTTGAACGACGCGGTCGGGTTCAGTCCCTCGTACTTGGCGAAGAGCGTGATCCCCCTGGCGGTGGCCTCGGGCGGGCCTTTGAGCGGGATCAGCGGGGTGTCGCCCTCGAAGAGCGTGATCACCGGGGTCTTTTCGGTGACCGGGAGCCGGTCCCGGTAGCGTTCGATGAGCGGCCGCTTCACCTTAGACCTCCTCGAAGTGAGCTTGGTGCTGGGTCGGGGCCGCGATCGGGGCCGGGAGCGGGGTGTGTCCGGGGAGGCCCTCGAGGAACCGGAAGAGGTCGGCCAGGACCGCGCTGGCGGTGGCCGCGCCGCCCGCACCCGGCCCCTTGATCAGGACCTCGCCCACGGCGTCGCCCCGGTAGAGGAGGGCATTTTGGACACCGTGGGAAAAGAGGGGATGGGTTGACGGGACCTTCACCGGACGGACCTTCGCCTGCCACTGGCCGTTTTCGCCAAAAAGGCTCGCGACCAGACGGATCGGCGTGCCCTGGTCCGCGGCCTCCATGACCTCTCGCGCGTGGAGGTGGGTGATCCCGCGGGTGTTCGACCGGACCGCCTCCCAGGGGAATTCGGGATCGACGAGGAGCCGCGCCAGCACGGTGAGCTTGTGGGCGGCGTCGATTCCGGCCACGTCGAAGAGCGGGTCCTCTTCGGCGTAGCCCTTTTGCTGGGCTTCCCGGAGCGCTTCGGCAAAGCCGTGCCCGGCTTCCATGCGCGAAAGGATGTAGCTCGAGGTACCGTTCAAAATCGCGTGGAGCTCGAGCGTACGGTTCCCCTTGAGCGCGTCGGCAGCGAGGCCAACGGCCGGTGTGCCGGCCATGACCGCGGCTTCGTAGTAGAGCATGCCGTCTTCGGCAAAGGGCCTGAGCGCGTCCCAGGCTTCGGCCAGGAGGGCTTTGTTGGCGGTGATGACCGGGAGTCCCTGTTCCAAGGCGTACTCGACCAGTTCGTGGGCGCGTTCGGTGCCGCCGATGAGCTCGACGACCAGGTCGGCCTCATCCAGCAGGGCGCTCGGGTCGGTGGTCAGGAGGTTCCTCGGAACCCATTCGGGCCTGGGCTTTTCGGCGTCGCGAACCAGGATTCCGGTGAGCTCGAGGTCTACCGAGAGGGCCTCGAGGCGATCTCTGTGTTCATCGAGCAGCTTGAGAAAATATGCGCCGACCGTGCCGGCGCCCAGAAGGGCGATGCGAAGGCGATCCATATCGGGATTATACGGAGCTTCGGGAGGGAAGCCCCGGTGTGGTAGAATGAGGTTGCCTGGGGGCGATCCTGGGTTCGACGGGGGTCACCGAAGGTGCGGGTGCGAGCCGAGGTGCGGGTGGCCTCGTAAAAAACCCGCAAGCTGACAAGTGCCAACGACAACGGCACCTACGCTCTGGCGGCTTAATCCCCGCCAACCCGTCGGATAGCCTGCCGGGGGCTCATCTGACGGGTTCCCAAAGCCCGGCTGGCCGAGGCGACGCCCTCTAAGCCTCGGCGAGACCTCAAGGGGGCTCGGCCCTGACCGCCTGTCCGTGGGCCAAGTCAGGGCGACACTGAGTACGCGGACTACGCTCGTAGATCCCCACCGGAGGGGCTCTCGGACGCGGGTTCGAGTCCCGCCGCCTCCACCAAAGCCCGGCCAAGCGCCGGGCTTTTTTTTGATGGTGGTAGAAAAGGGGTATGAAAAAGCTCAGCCTGCTCGAGGTCGTCGCGCTCGCCGTGGGGACGATGATCGGTGCCAGCATCTTCACCATGCTGGGTCTCGGCGCCGAGATCGCCGGCCGGAACCTGCCCTTGGTCTTCGTCCTCTCGGGATTGCTGGCGTTTTTGGTGGGGTATTCCTACGCCAAGCTTGGTTCACGGATCGTTTCCAACGCCGGGCCGATCTCCTTTGTCGTGGCCGGGTTTGGCGACGGTGTGGTCAGCGGGGCGCTCGCGATCTTGATGTGGTTCACCTACGTCGTCTCGATTGCCCTTTTTGCCAAGGGATTCAGCGGTTACTTCCTGCCGCTCTTCGGGCTGCCGCTCTCTCCCTTGGGGCTGGGCCTGACCGAGACCGGCGCCATTTCGCTCTTCGTGGCCCTGAATTTTTTCGGGGCCAAGTCGGTGGGGCGGGCTGAGTTTTGGATCGTCGTGGTGAAGCTCTTCGTGCTCGGGCTCTTCGTGGTGGTTGGCTTGGGTGCGGTTCGTCCGGAGTGGATCGCGCCCAGCCTCGACGCCGCGCACCTCGGGGCGACGCTCTCGGCGGTGTCGATTTTCTTCCTCTCCTACATGGGCTTTGGCCTGGTCACCAATGCCAGCGAGGCGGTGGAAAACCCCGAGCGAACCGTGCCGCTCGCCATCTATCTGGCGATCGCGATCGCGGGTGTGGTGTACGTCCTGGTCGCGGTGGTGGCGGTGGGGACCCTTCCGCTTTCCGCTTTGATCCAGGATCAGGAGTACGCCCTGGCCCGGGCCGCCGAGCCGACGCTGGGGCGCTTCGGTTACGTCTTGGTGTCGGTGGGGGCGTTGTTTTCGATTGCCTCGGCCTTGAACGCCACCCTCTATGGCGGGGCCAACGTGGCCTATGCCCTGGCCAAGGATGGCGACTTACCGGAGGTCTTTGAGCGAAAGGTCTGGTTTGGGACCACCGAGGGCCTCTACATCACCGCGGCATTGGGGCTCGTGCTGGCCTTGGGCTTTGACCTCGCGGGGATTGCGGGCATGACGAGCACGGTGTTCATGGTGATCTACCTCTTCGTCATCGCTGCCCACGGGCACTTGATCGCCAAAGGGCAGGTTCCCGGCCGGATCGTGGTGGTGACGCTGGCCTTCCTGGCGGTTTTGGTGGCGTTCTTTGCCCTTGAGTCTTACCAGTGGCGAACCAGCCCGGCGGCATTCTGGACCACCCAGCTGGCTTTCGCCCTGGCGCTGGTTCTCGAGGCCGTCTATCGATCCACGCGGGGCCGGAAGCTTTCCCTCAGGGGGATCCCAGGATCTCCAGGTCTGACTGGACCTCGGTCGTGACCACCGGGCCGCTGGCTTCCAAGAACACATCGATCTCGCTCCGAATGCCAAAGGGGCCCGGATACACCCCAGGTTCAACGGTAAAGGCAAGCCCGGGGATGAGGGGTCGGGTGTCGTGGGTTTCCAGGTCGTCGAGGTGCGTTCCGCCGCCGTGGGGGCTTCGCCAGCCCAGGTGGTGACCGGTGCGGTGGCGGATCGCGGTCTCGAACCCGTGGTCGCGTAAGACCTCCCGCGTGGCCCGGTCGACTTCGAAGCCCAGCGGGTAGCGCCCGGCGGCGTAGGCTTCCCGCACATAGGCGACCGCGCGGTCGCGCGCCTGCTTGACCGCCTCGAACGCCCGGACAACTTCCTCGCCGGGCGCCCAGGCCGCCATCCAGGTGATGTCGGCGTAAGGGCCACCGGCGGTTTTCGCCCACACGTCGAGCAAAACGACCTCGCCTGGCGCGAGCCTGGCGTCGGTGGCCTCGCTCGGCGCGTAGTGCGGGCTCGCCGCGTGGGCACCGAAGGCCACGATTGGCGGATGGTCCGTTTGCAGGCCTCGTTCGGAGAGCGCCCGGAGCATCTCGCGCTGGAGTTCGAGTTCGCTCGGCGGGTCTTCCGGCAGGCGTCGCCGCAAAAGCCCGAGGGCGGCGTCCTTTGCCGCGAGAACGCCCAGGGCCGCCTCCAGATGGGCGCGGTAGGCCTTTTGATCCCAGGTTTGGAACTGGAGGAGGACCATGGCGTCGGAGACGACCTCGACGCCGAAGCTGCGGATGAGTTCGATCGTACCGCCGTCGATTCGGGAAAGGTAGGGGATGTGCCCCCCGGGGCTGTAGGTCATCGCCACCCGGGAAAAGGGTTCGAGCGCGGCAGCGAGGGCGGTTCGAAGCTCGCTCCAGCTCGTGTAGCGCACGACCTCGCCCGTAAGGCGAGGGGCGAGGTGGTCGGCCTCGATGGTGTGGGCGATGAGCGCTGGTTCGCCGTGGTCGGGAACCAGGTAGAAAAACCGCCTCGTGAGGTGGAGATCCTCAAGGCCGAGGGCCTCGAGCACCGCCGGGTTCTGACCCGCGAAGTCGTAGGCCAGCCAGGCGTCGGCGCCGGTTGCTTGGAGTCCCTTTTGAATCTTGGTGATCACGCTTTCAGTGTAACCGGGGTCATACACGCTCCAGGCGTTCACCTGGGATAGTTGGTGGCAGAGGGGTATGAAAGGGAGGGTGCGATGATCGAAGTGACCCCAAGGGCATTGCTTGAGGCTCAAAGCGTTCTTCAGCGCCTGGGTGCCAAGCAGGCGGCGATTCGGATTTTGGTTAAGGAAAAGGGTTGCAACTGTTCGCGCTACCGGATGGCGATCGACGACGAGGTGAGGGAAGGGGACCGGGTCCTTGAGATCGAGGGCGTCCGATTCCTCTTCGACCCCAAAAGCGCGGCCGCCCTCGAGGGCGGGGTGCTGGATTTTGTCGATGAAGGCCACCGGCGGGGGTTCGTCATTCACGGGGGCGCCGAGGCTGAGCACCACCATCACCACGATGGGGGATGCGGCTGCGGCCACCACTGAACCACACGAAGAAAAACGAAAACCGCCCAGCGCGTTGCTGGGCGGTCTTTGGCGGGCCGTGGAGGACTCGAACCCCCAACCCCCGGTTTTGGAGACCGGTGCTCTACCAGTTGAGCTAACGGCCCCCGTGCCAAGGGGGATTTTAGCACGGGGGCTCCAGCTTGGCTAGGGGA
>CAZXOY010000030.1:0-23001 GCA_964642655.1 uncultured bacterium | reverse complement strand
GCTCGTTGCCGCCTATGCTATCCGGGTGTATACTGCCAATGTGTGAGCTCCCGCTGAATGGGGGTGGGTTTTGACCCACCCCTTTTTGGGTGAGACCATGGGTGAGTCTTTGGAGAAGATCGCGAAGGATGTCCTGGAGCCGCTTGGGTATGAGGTCCTCGAGGCGGTGCTCCTGGGGAGCGGCCGGGGTCGGGTGTTCAGGGTCCGCCTGGATCGGGCGGATGAGGCGGCGATTACCGTGGCCGACCTCGAGCGGGCCAACCGGATCCTCTCCCTCGAGCTCGACCGGCTGGACCCCATTCCCGGGCGCTACCGGCTCGAGGTCGAATCGCCGGGCCCCGACCGGCCGCTTTTGAAGCGGCGCCACTTCGAGCGGTTTTTGGGGCTCAAGGCCCGGGTGAGGACGGCGAGCGGGCGTTTTCAGGGCACGATTGCCCGGGTGGATGAGGATTCGGTGACTTTCGTGCTGGCGAGTGGCGAGGCGCGAACCTTGAAGCTGGGAACCTTTAGAGCCAACTTGGCCGAGTGGCCAAAGACGCCCAGGTAAGGGCACGGCGCGAGGATTTTGGAGGGAGAACAGGGAGATGAATAAGGAGTTTGTAGAGGCGTTGGAGCAGGTGGCCCTCGAGCGGGGCGTGAGCGCCGATGAACTCATCGACGCGTTCGAAGACGCGCTGGCCAAGGCCTACTTGCGTCAGAAGGGCTACCGACAAAAGGACATCGACGAGGGGCGGGGGCCGGTGGTCGAGGCGCACCTCGATCCCCGCAGCGGGACCATCGAGGTCATCGAGGTGAAGACCGTCGTCGAGGAGGTGGAGAACCCGGAGCGCGAGATCGCCCTCGAGGAGGCGCGCAAGTACGATCCCGAGGTCGGGCTTGGGGATGAGATGGAGTTCCCGGTTGACCCCGAGGAGTTCTCCCGCATCGCGGTGCTCACCGCCAAAAACGTCCTCACCCAGCGCCTCAAGGAAGCGGAGCGCAACCGTATCTACGAGGAGTACAAGGACAAGGAAGGCGAGGTGCTGACCGGGCAGGTTTCCCGGGTCGACAATCGCCGAAACGTCTACGTCGATCTCGGGCGGGGCGAGGCCCTGATGCCGCCGAGAGAACAGATACCGACCGAGCGCTACCACCCGGGCCAGCGCATCAAGGTCTACCTCAAGGAGGTAAAAAAGAGCGCTCGAGGGCCCTCGCTCATCGTTTCCCGGGCCCACCCCGAGCTGCTCAAGTACCTGATGCGGCAGGAGGTCCCGGAGATCGCCGAGGGTACGGTGGAGATCAAGGCCGTGGCCCGCGAGCCCGGGAGCCGGAGCAAGATCGCGGTCACCAGCCACAACCCCAACGTGGACCCCATCGGGGCTTGCATCGGTCACAAGGGCCAGCGCATCCAGTCGGTCAGCGCCGAACTCGGCCGAGAGCGGATCGACGTGGTGCCCTGGAGCGCCAACGCCCGTGAGTTCATCCGCAACGCGCTCTCCCCGGCGACGGTGGGCAAGATTGAGCTCGACCCCGAGTCAAAACGGGCCCTGGTGTGGGTGAGCAAGGACCAGCACTCGGTCGCGATCGGTCGCGGCGGTCAGAACGTTCGTTTGGCCTCCAAACTGACCGGTTTCGAGATCGACTTCAAGGAAGCCGAGGAGATCAGCGACCTCGAGCAGGCGCTGGCCAAGGCGGCCGAGGCCGACGAGGGCGTGCGGGTGAGCGAAGAGGCCAAGGCCAAGTTCGAGAGCCTGTTCGTCGAGGAACCAAACGAGGCTGACGAGGAGTCGTGATGGGCGCACGGGGTCACGTACCGGTGCGGATGTGCGTCGTGTGTCGTCGGCGCAGGCCGAAGCACGAGTTGCTGCGCATTGTCGTGACCCCGGAGGGTTTCGTGCTGGACGAATCCGGCAAAAAGCCCGGCCGGGGCGCCTATGTGTGCCCCGACCGGCCCGAGTGCTGGGATGAGAAGAAGCTCAGGCGTTTTGCCAGGCATCAGGCCCGGGTGCTCTCGGAGATGCTCCGGACCAGGTTAGGAGGTGGGTCGCGTGCAGAAAATGCGGATATACCAGCTCGCCCGTGAACTGGGCATGGAAACCAAGGAGCTGCTCGACATCCTCGACGAAATGGGGGTGGAGTACAAGTCACACGCTTCCACCCTCGACGTCGAGACCGCGGAGACGGTCCGCGAAATCGTCTACGAGCAGCGCGAGGAGGCGCGGCGACGGGCCGAGGAGGCGCGGCGCAAGGCTTGGCCCAAGCGACCTCCGGTGGTGGTGGTCATGGGCCACGTGGACCACGGGAAGACGACCCTTCTGGACTATTTGCGCCACAGCCGGGTGGCCGAGCGCGAGGCCGGGGGGATCACCCAGCATATCGGCGCCTTCGAGGTCGAGACCCCCGAGGGCAAGGTGGTCTTCATCGACACCCCCGGTCACGAGGCGTTCACCACCATTCGTGAGCGCGGGGCCAAGGTGGCCGATATCGCGGTCATCGTCATCGCGGCGGACGACGGGATCATGCCCCAGACCAAGGAGGCGATCGCACACGCCAAGGCCGCGGGCCTGCCCATGATCTTTGCCATCAACAAGATCGACCTGCCCACGGCCGATGTTGACCGCGTCATGCAGCACCTCATGCAGGAAGGCTTCGTCCCCGAGGCCTACGGTGGGGATGCCATCGTGGTGCCGATGAGCGCGAAGACGGGGAAAGGGGTCGATGACCTCTTGGAAATGATCATCCTGGTTGCCGAGATGGAGGACCTCCGGGCCGACCCCAAGGCCGAGCCCCGGGGCGTTATCCTCGAGGCCCGGGTGGACAAGAAGGCCGGGATTCTGGCCACCCTGCTCGTTCGGCAGGGGACCTTTTCCGTGGGCGACTACGTCCTGGCCGACGACGTGTGGGGCAAGATCCGGGCCATGATCGATTCCTCGGGCAATCAACGCAAACAGGCGGGACCCGGCACCCCGGTTCAGGTCCTGGGATTCCGCGACCTGCCCACGGCGGGGATCGAGGTCGAGTGGGTGCCTGACGAGGTGGCGGCCAAGGAAGTGGCCGAGGAACGGCGTGAAGAGAAGCGGGAGCGCGAACTCGCGAAACAGCGGGCGAGTCGCGCCCGCAGCATGGCCGACCTCCTGCGCCAGATGCAGGAGAGCGAGCAAAACGAAATCAACCTGATCCTGCGCGCCGATACCCAGGGCTCCCTCGAGGCCATCAAGGGCATCCTGGCCCGCGAGGGCGGCGGCGAGGTGAAGATCAAGCTTTTGCACGCCGACCTCGGTGCCCCCACCGAGGGCGATATCTTGCTGGCCTCGACCACTGAGAACGCCGCCATCTTCGCCTTCGGCGTCAACCCGCCCGGCGCTCTCAGGAAGAAGGCCGAGCAAAAGGGCGTGGTTCTCAAAACCTTTAAGGTCATCTACGACCTCATCGACGAGGTTCGCAAGATGGTTGAGGGCCAGCTCGAACCCGAGTATGAAGAGGAGGTCCTGGGCCACGCCGAGGTGCGGGCGGTTTTCCAGCTGCCAAAGGGGGGCAAGGTCGCGGGGTGCTACGTGACCGACGGCAAGATCGTGCGCTCGGCGGAAGTCCGGGTGCTGCGGGGCGGCCAGGAGCTCTGGCGGGGCAAGATCGAGTCGCTCAAGCGGTTCAAAGAAGACGTGCGTGAGGTCGCCGCCGGATACGAGTGCGGCATCAAGCTCGCGGGCTTTGACGACTTCACCGAGGGTGACATTTTCGAGGCGTTGCAGGTCATTGAGGTCGCGAGAACGCGCAGCTGAGCCGTAGGGGAGACGTTTTGCCGGGGTTTGACGCCAGGCGCCGTTTGCGGGCAGGGATACTCTTCCTTGGACTTTGGGTCCTGGCGGTATCCGGTATTCCCTTGGTCTATGCCCCGGCGAATTCGGACGCGCCGGGGCTGGCCAGCGCCGGCGCCTGGTGGGTGGGACAAGGCCATTCGGGGCCGCCGACGGCGGGTTTCCCCTTCGTCCCCGCGGTTTTCCGCCAGCGTCTCTGGCAAAGGGTCACGGCGGGCCGGAGCCTCCGTCAGCGTTCGCCCCACCCGCCCCGGCGCATCTATCTTCTCTATGCCCGCTTAAACCTCGACGGCGGTTAGAGCCGGTCTTTTCTCGCTTTGGAGGGTCTTTGAAAAACGGATAGGCGTATGAATGTGGCAAGGAGGTGTCATTGCGATGAAGTCCCGTAGCGTAACGGGTTTGTTTCTGCTCGCGGTATTTCTGGCGGCGCTGGTGGCCATCTGGAAGCCCTGGGCGCCAGCCGGTGAGCCGCGCTTCAAGCTTGGCTTGGATTTGCAAGGGGGGTTGCGTATCGTTTTGCAGACCAGCGACCCCAACCCCACCCAGGAAGAGCTCGAGCAGGTCCGTACGGTTTTGGAGAACCGGATCAACGGCCTCGGCGTCGCCGAACCGCTCATTCAGATCCAGGGTCGGGATCGAATCGTCATCGAGCTGCCGGGGCTTTCACCTCAGGATCAGGATCGGGCGCTCAAGCTCCTGGGGCAGCGGGCGGTCCTCGAGTTTCGGATCGTGAAGGACGGGGCCCCCGGGCTGACGGTTTCGGAGATCAACCAGCGGCTTCGGGAAAACCCCCGCCTCAAGCGCTCCGAGCTTGAGGCGCAGCTCATTAAGCCCGAGGATTTGGGCCCGGTGCTCATGACCGGGGCTGAGCTCAAGACCGCGCGAGTGGTCTTTGACCAGTTCGGCCGGCCTCAGGTTTCGATGGAGTTTAACCCCGAGGGCGCCAAGAAGTTCGCCGATATTACCCGGAAGAACATTGGCCGCCGCCTGGCGATCGTGCTCGACGGCCGGGTGTACTCGGCGCCGGTCATTCGCAGCGCGATCACGGGCGGGCAGGCGGTCATCGAGGGGCTTTCTTCGGTCGAAGAGGCCACCGAGATCGCGCTGGTGTTGCGTTCGGGTTCGCTTCCGGTGGCGGTACAGGTCGAGGAAGTCCGTGCCATCGGTCCCACCTTGGGGAAAGACGCGATCCGGGCGGGCATTAACGCCTCGCTGATCGGCGTTTTGCTGATCTTCGTCGCGCTCTATTTCTACTACGGTCTTTGGTTCGGTAGCGTTGCCGCGGTGGGCCTGATCTACATCGCGATTTTGGTTCTGGGCGCACTGGCCGGCCTCGGCGCCACGCTGACGCTCCCCGGTATCGCCGGCTTCATCCTTACCCTGGGTGCTGCCGTCGACGGCAACGTGCTTTCCTTCGAGCGCATTAAGGAAGAGCTCAAACTCGGCAAGAAGCTTCGCTCGGCGATCAACGATGGTTTCCGGCATTCGACGGTCACCATCCTCGACGCCAACATCTCGACCCTTCTGGCCGCGGCCGCGCTTTACAACTACGCCACCGGTCCGGTTCGGGGCTTTGCGGTGATGCTGGCGATCGGTATCGTGGTCGCCGTGTTCTCCAACCTGATCTTTAGCCGCTGGCTGCTCGACGTGATCGCCGATCGCCGCCAGGTCACGCCCCCCTATTACGTGTGGGGGACGAAAATCCCCTTCCTCAAGGAAGCTCGCTTCATCACGCCTGCGACCCTGGTTTTGGCCTTGGTGATGGCGGGGGTGGTCTTCATCCGGGGGTTCAACTACGGCATCGATTTCACCGGGGGAACGGCCTATCTGTTGCGGACGCCGCAGAGCGTGACCGTGGCCGATGTGCGTAAGGCCCTGGATGAGTCGGGCATCGCCAAGGTAACGGGGAAGAAGGCCGTGATCACCGAGGTGCAGGCGCCCGCCGCCACCTACAAGGAGTTCTCGGTCAAGGTGCCCTTGCTGAGTCAGACCGAGCGAATCGAGCTCTCGCGCTTCCTGCAAGAGCGCTTTTCCGGCCAGGTCCTCCGTTCGGATACCGTGGGTCCGGCGATCGGGGCCGAACTGAGGAAGAACACGCTGCTCGCGGTGCTCGTGGGCTTGGGGCTGATCCTCGCCTACATGGCCTTCCGCTTTGACTGGAGTTTCGGGGTGGCGAGCGTCATCGCCGTGGCCCACGACGTGGCCATCACGGCGGGGATCTTCAGCTTGCTTGGTCTTGAGTTTACGATTCCCATCGTGGCCGCGTTGCTCACCATCATCGGTTACTCCATCAACGACTCCATCATCATCTCCGACCGCATTCGCGAGAACCAGCGCACGCTGCGGGGGATTCCCTATCGCGAGATGGTCGATCTTTCGATCAACCAGACCCTCTCCCGCACCGTGATGACCTCGCTGACCACACTGCTCCCCCTCCTGGCGCTGTTTTTCCTTGGCGGTTCGGTCCTGAGGGATTTCTCCATCGCTCTGATCGTCGGCATCGTGGTGGGGACCTACTCGTCGATCTACGTGGTGGGCTCCTTGGTCGCCTGGTGGAAGGAGCGAACCCGCGCCCAGCTTCGCCGGAGCGCGAAGGCCTGAGAGGGACTGCGCTGCATAGGCCCCGTGCGCCCTCCCGGGAAAAGCGCCCCGGGAGGGCGGCGTATACTGAGGCCAATGCGTGTGCTCGCTTGGGTTTTTACCGTGCTCTTGCTGGTGGCGCTTGCCGTCGTCGGTGCGTTGGCCCTCTGGCAGCCGGAGGTGCAGCTGGCCTTGCCTGGCCTGCCCGCTTTGCCGGTGTGGATCTGGGTTGGAGGGGCGCTCCTTTACGGGGCTTTGCTGGTCTTCATCTGGCTCCCCGCCCTCCATCTCCGGGCGCAGGCCGAGCGGCGGGCGTTGATCAGGGAAAAGGCTCGCTTGGAGGAAGAGCTCAAATCCCTCCGGGCCGAGCTGCCTGAAGAGGTGCCCCGGATCCCAGATCGCAATCTGGAGGGCCTCGAGGGCGTATGAAACCCCGTTGGCGCGCCCGTCCTTGGCCGGAGGCCAAAACGTTGGTGCGCCTGGTGGAGGCGTTTCGCGTCCCGCCGATGATGGCCGCCGCCCTTTGGGGGCGGGGGTTTCACCGGCGATCGGACCTCGAGCCGGAGCTCAGTCCCTGGCGCTTTCCCGCCCTCGATCAAGGGGCGCGTGTTTTGGTCGAGGCCATCGAGCGGGGTCAGCGGATTCGGGTGCACGGCGACTACGACGCCGATGGGATTACGGGGACCGCGATCCTGGTGAAGGGCTTGCGAGCCCTCGGCGCGGAGGTGCACCCCTTCATTCCCAGGCGCGAGGAAGGCTACGGGATCTCCGAAGCGCGGGTGCCCGAGCACGCCGCCGAGGCCGATGTCTTCGTTACCGTCGATTGCGGCATCACGAACCACGCGGAGCTCAAGAGCCTGGTCGAGGACGGGGTCAGCGTGGTGGTGACCGATCACCACACACCGGGCGATGCCCCCCCGCCGGGCACCGTCGTTCACCCCGCCTACGACCCCGGCCTCGAGGGCCGCCCCAAGCCCACCGGAGCGGGCGTGGCGTTTTTTCTGCTCTGGGCGGTCTACGATCGCCTTGGCAAGCCCCCGCCCCTTGCCTTTTCCGACCTGGCCGCGGTGGGTACGATCGCCGATGTCGCTCCGCTGCTCGGGGTGAACCGTGCCATCGTCCGTGAAGGGCTTTCACGCCTGCCCGCTTCCGAGCACCTCGGACTCCGTCTCCTCGCCGAGCGCCACCTTTCCCAGAAAACGGCGCTCGAGGTCGCCTTCCGGATCGCCCCCAGGATCAACGCCGCCGGCCGGTTGGGCGAGCCCGAGACGGCGCTCGCTCTTCTGCTCACCGACGATTTCTTCGAGGCCAATCGGCTGGCGGCCCGTCTCGACGCCCTCAACCAGGAGCGCCAGCGCGTCGAGGAGGCCATGCTCGCCCGATTGCTTCCTACCCTCGATCATGACGCCCCGGCCCACGTCGTCTACGATCCCGAGGGGCATCCCGGCGTGATGGGCATCGTGGCCAGCCGTATCCTCGAGCGCACCTATAAGCCGGTGTTCATCATCGCTCAGGGAAAGGGTTCGGTTCGGAGTGTCCCCGGGGTGAGCGCGGTGGGAGCGTTAGCGGCGGCAGCGCATACGCTGAAAGGCTACGGGGGCCACGCCCAGGCCGCCGGTTTTTCCATCGATGAGGCGGCGATTCCGGCCTTTCGCGAGGCCATTTATGCCTACGTCGAGGCTCAGCCCAAGCCCCGGCCCGAGCTTTGGCTCGAGGGCCCTTTGAGCCGGGAGGCGCTCCCCGAGATCTGGCAGGCGCTTGAGCGGTTCGAGCCGATTGGGGAGGGCAACCCCGAACCCCTCTTCCACCTCCGCGGGATGCCGGATCGGGTGCGACCGCTTTCCGGGGGAAAGCACGTGGGGTTTGCCCTCGAGGGCCTGCGGGTGATCAAGTGGCGCGACAACGGGGAAGGGCTCCGAGGCGAGGTCGAGGTCGCGGCGGCGGTGGTTTTGAACGAGTGGAACGGCTCGGCGAGCCTCGAGCTCCGGGCCGAGGCCTATCGTGACCCGGGGCCCATCCATGGCCAGGGTCAGGACTGCCCGCTGGCGCGCCTACCGCTCGGCCAGGCGCTCAGGCAGGCGGTGACCGACAAAGTTCCGGTCTTCGCCCGCGGCGAGGGCGCGGCCTGGTTAAAAACGCGGGGGGCGTTGCTGACGGCGCCGGAAGAAGCCCGGCTCTGGCTGGCCCTTCCCGAGCGCCGGGTTCAGATCCAACCCGGGACCGCGCTGGCCCTGGGGGAAAAGTGGCTCCGGGCGCTCTCGACGCCGAGGGTGACGCTCACCGGGTTTCGCCGGGCGCTGGCAGCCAAGGCGAGCGGTCAGACGCCGCCTTTCCCGTACAATGTGATCATCGAAGAGCTCGGTGGCCGGGACGACCCCTACGACTCGCCGACCTACCGCCTGTTGGCCACGGTGGACGCTTTTGCACAACGGTTTGTCTGGGCCTACCGCTACGGGGATTCGGGGCTTTTGTGCGAGGCGCTCATCGGGCTTTGGGAGGCATGGGATGTACAAGTTCAAACGGGAAAAATTCCAGGTCAGGGTTTACACCCAGCGCTATAGGGTCGAGGGGACGATCCACCTGCCCCTCGGCAGCTCCACCGCCGACGTGCTCAACTTGCAGAACAAAGCCCTGCTGCCCTTGACCGAGGTGACGATCTTCCCCACCGCGGGTGCTGGAGCGAAGGCGGAGCGCACGCCGTGGCAGCTCGAGTTCTTCGCGGTCACCAAACTCCAGGTGCTCTGGGTCGTGGGTGGGCGTCCCTCTCACCCGAAGACCACGCTCTCGGTTGATCGCCGGTATATGGCGTTTCTTTTTCCCAACCACGTGCTCTCCGGGAGCCTGGAGGTCCCGCACGGCGCCCGGATCTCGGACTACCTCTCGGCCACCAAGGCCTTTCAAACGCTCTTTGACGTGACCGTCTACCCTCTGTCCCAGCCCGACGCGTTCGCGGGCGTTCGGGCCGATCAGTCGCTGGAGTTCGTCACCGTCAACCTCAAGGGCATGTACGGTGTCCTCGAGGCCCCCGAGGCTGACGGCGACGGTCCGCGACTCAACCTGTTTGGCTGAGCCGGCGAAGGTTTTCCTGAATTCGTTCGATCTGGCTTTTGGTCTCAGCCAGCCGCTGGGTTTCGAAGGCCACGACCTCGGCGGGGGCGTGCTTGCGGAAGCCCTCGCTCGCGAGTTTCTTTTCCGTGGCCGCGAGGCGTCGCTCGAGTTCCCGAAGGCGCTTTTGTTGCTTTTTTTGCCAGGCCTCGACGTCGACCAGCCCTTGGGGCTCAAGATAAACGGTGACCGAGGGAGTGACGGCAGCCAGTGCTCGCTTGGCTGAACCGATCTTCGGTTCGGCCTTGGCCAGGAACCGGAAGACCTCGGAGGCCTCCAGCACGATGGAAGCCCCAGGTCCTTCCAGGTGGACGATGATGCGTTCTGAGGGGTCGATCCCCAGCTCGCCCCTGAGGCGCCGGGTCGCGGTGACGGCGGCTTTGAGGGTTTCGAAGGCCTCGAAGGCCTCGCCGTCGGATTCGCCGGCTTCGGGCCAGGGCGCCCTGGCCAGGTCCTCGTCGCCGGTGAGGTGGGCGAAAAGCTCGCTTGTGACAAACGGCATGAAGGGGTGGAGGAGCTTCAAGATGGTGGTGAGGGTGCGCTCGAGGCCTTCCAGGGTGGCACGGTTCCCCGCTTTGAGGGCGGGTTTGGCCGCTTCGATGTACCAGTCGGCGAACTCGCTCCAGGTGAGCTGATAGATCTCCCGGGCCGCGAGCGCCAGGTCGAAGCGCTCCATGAGTTTGGTGATCTCATCGACCCCTCGGGCGAGGACGGTCTGCATCCAGCGGTCGGCCAGCGTGGGCTCGTTCTCCTTTTCCACGAAGTTTTCCCTCGCCATGAGCACGAAGCGCGTGGCGTTCCAGAGCTTGTTGGCGAAGGTGCGCCCCATCTCCAGCCAGCGGGTATCGAAGCGGATATCCTGACCGCCGGTGGCCAGGTGAACGAGCCCGAAGCGGAGGGCGTCGGCCCCGTAGCGCTCGACCATCTCCAGAGGGTCGACCACGTTGCCCTTGGATTTCGACATCTTCTGCCCTTTGGCATCCAGCACCAGGCCGTGGAGGATGACGTTTTCAAAGGGGCGACGGCCGGTGAAGTGGTAGCCGGAGACCTCCATCCGGCTCACCCAGAAAAAGAGGATGTCGTAGCCGGTGACGAGGGCGTGAGTGGGGTAGAAGGCCTCGAAATCCGGGGTTTTGTCCGGCCAGCCGAAGACCGAAAGCGGCCAGAGGGCTGAGGAGAACCAGGTGTCGAAGACGTCGGGGTCGCGCCTCAGTTCCTTTGAGCCGCAGACCGCGCACGCCGTGGGATCCTCGTCAAAGCGCTCGAGTTCGGGCACGGTGACGTGCCCCTCGGGGCAGTACCATGCGGGGATCTGATGGCCCCACCACAGCTGACGGGAGATGTTCCAGTCTTTGATGTTCTTGAACCACTCGACGTTAACCCGCCGCCAGCGCTCGGGGAAAAAGCGGATGTCCCCGGCTTCGAGGCGCTCGATCACCGCTTCGGCCAGCGGCTTCATCTTGAGCCACCACTGGGGAAAGAGCGCGTACTCGATCGCGGTGTCGCAGCGGTCACAGGTCGAAAGCGCGATCTCGTACGGCGTTTCCTCCACCATGTGGCCTTCTTCCCTGAGCGCTTCGGCGACGAGCTTCCTGGCCTGGAAGCGATCGAGGCCGCGGAAGTTTTCGGGTACCCGTTCGCCGGTGAGTTTGCCCGCGAGGTCGATCACGCTCGGGGCGGGCAGGCCGTGGCGCTGCCCGATCTCCCAGTCGGTGGGGTCGTGGGCGGGGGTGATCTTTAAGGCGCCGGTCCCGAACTCCATCTCCACCGCCTCGTCGGCGATGATCGGGATCCAGATCTCGGTGAGTGGAATGCGCGCCTTTTTGCCGATGAGATGCTGGTAGCGCTCGTCGTCGGGGTGAACGGCGATGGCCACGTCAGCGAAGATCGTCTCCGGGCGTACGGTGGCAATCCTGATTTCACCGCCGTCCTCGAGGGGATAGCGAAGGGTGTAGAGCGTGCCCTGGGTCGGGTCGTTGTTGACCTCGAGATCGGAGAGCGTGGTCTCGCAGCGGGGGCACCAGTTGAGGAGGCGTTCGCCGCGGTAGGCCAGGCCCTCGTGGTAGTACTTGACGAAGGCGTAGCGCACGGCCCGCGAGCGGGCCTCGTCCATGGTGAAGGCCTCCCGCGTCCAGTCGGCGCTGGCCCCGAGGCGTTTGAGCTGGCGGATGATCTGGCCCCCGGAGTCCTTCTTCCACTGCCATACCCGCTCCAGAAACTTCTCGCGGCCCAGCTCGTGCCGGCGCTTGCCTTCCTTCATGAGCAGCCGTTCCACCACCACCTGGGTGGCGATGCCGGCGTGGTCGGTTCCGGGGACCCAGAGGGCCTCAAACCCCCGCATCCGCTTATAGCGAATGATCGCGTCCTGGATGGCGTTGTCGAGCGCGTGCCCCATGTGGAGGACACCGGTAACGTTGGGCGGCGGCATGACGATCACGAACGGCGGTTTGCCGCTTTTGGGGTCCGCCTGAAAAGGCTGCTTGGCCCAGCGCTCGGCCCACTTGGGTTCGACCTGATGCGGATCGTAGCCTTTTTCGAGCATAAAAAATCCTCCCCCACGCCGTTTGCGCGGACGAGGCGTACGCCCCGCGGTACCACCGCGCTTCACGCTCCCGCCTGGGAGCGTGCCCTCTTCGCGCTGTAACGGGCGCACCCGGCGGGCTCTACTGAGGGGGTTTTCCCCGGTGTCCGACAAAGACCTTGCCTTCGTCTGGCTTTTTCCGGGGCCCCCATTCGAGCGTAGCTCGAATGGGGTATTTCTCCCCCCGTTCCTCCCGCGACGCCACCCGGGCGACGTTCAGCCCTTCTTTCCCGAGGACCCCTCTCAGCCACGGGGGTCCCGCTCTGTCGGGCGAGCCGGGCCTACTCCTCCCGGGCCATGCCCTGAGTGTATCACGCCAATGTAACCCCTCTCCTAACCCAGTGGTCGGGCATTGCCTACCCTGGGAGTGGGTTTGATGGAAGGTACACTGGGGGCGACCAAAAGGAGGATCCTCGAGCGTTTGCGGCAATCCCCGGCCGATGTCGGGGAGATTGCCAGAGAGCTTGGAATTTCAAGGGTCGCGATCCAGCGGCACTTGCGCGACCTCGAGGCCTTGTCCCTGGTTCGCTACGAGGAAAAGCGAAACGGTTCGCGCGGCCGCCCCAAGCGGCTGTGGCGGTCGGTGGATGCCGAGGGTCCCTACGCCCGCATGTGCGGTTCGCTGATCGAGGTCGTCAAGCGAAATTTGGGTTCGGAGATGCTGGTGGGGCTCCTCGCCGACGACCAGTGCCGGCGTTTGCGCGAGGGGCTGAACGGGCTGGGGGGCGTGGGGCGCGAGCGGCTCGACGCGCTGGTCCGTTTCCTCAAGGCCCAGGGTTATGCGGCGAGGGTGGTCGAGGAGGACGGTACGCTCTTCATCGAGCAGCTCACGTGCCCCCGCCTTGGGCTTTCGACCCAGCACCAGGAGCTCTGCCTGGCGGAGGAGCGTGCGCTCGAGACGATCCTCGGCCTGCCCGTCCGCCTGGTCGAGCGCATTTCCGACGGGGGCAGGCGCTGCCGCTTCGAGATCGCGGCAAAAACTGAGTAAGCACCCACGGGCCTTCCGACCGACCGCTGCCGGGCGTGCGGTCGTCTAGGTGGCCTTGCGCCCCGCCGTGGCCAAAGCCGTGGCGGGGGACGCTTGGGGCCCGGGCTCATTCGGCTTTCGCTTGGGCCAAGAGCCGGCCCGAGGGGTCGTAGAACCAGGCTTCGGAGGGGGTTCCTTTGATCTCCACCAGGATATAGGGGCTGGTCAGGGCTTGCGTGACCCGGGCGCCGAGCGAGGGTTCTTGCATGAGGAGGCGGATCTTCGCCAGGCCGTTTTTGACCTCGACGCTGGCCACGTCGATCCGGTAGCCCCCGGTGGGTTTGAGGCCCCAGAAAAAGGCGGCGACGCATGATCTCGGGTACTTCAGGTCCGGCAGTGGCGGGCGGGGCAGCTGGTTCCCGGTCGCGCGTTGCCAGATCTGGAGGTAGGCCGTCTGGGTGCAGGCCAGGAGGCCCAGGGGCTGGCGGTCGCTGTAGCTGGCGTAGCTGCCTCTGGCGAGGACGTGCCAGGGCCGGATGAGCGCCGGTGAAAGTGGAACTTTTGGCACCGAGGTTTGGATGCGGAGCGACGCGCGGCGGTAAACCCAGGGTGCGGGTTCGAAGTCGTACGGGGGCGAGCTCGGTGCCGATCGTTCGAAAACCACCACCGGGCCATTGCTGCCGAGTTCTTCGATCATGCGCCGCACCGATTTCGCTTCGCTGTAGGTGAGCCTTTGGAAACCGGGGGTGAACGGTTCGGGACGAACGGCGACGTCGGCACCGGTCGCCAGGGCGGTGCTCAACCGGTACCAGCGGTCGCCATCAAACAGCCACGCGCCGAGGATGGCCGTGCCCACTCGGAGCTCGAAGTATTGTCCCCCGATGTCCTCGAGGGCCTCCAGGCGCGGGCGCGTGGGCGGGCTTACCTCGCGGTAATAAGGCATGCCGTTGACCTCGAGGGGTCCGAACTGGGCCGGGCCTTGGGGTACAAGGCGGAGCGGCGTGCCCTCGAGGCGGATTTCCATCGCATCGCCGTAAAAGTAGACCAACCGCTCGCTCGAATTTTCGGTGAGGAGCTCGACCTCGTGGGCGTTGTAATAGGGGCGTTCGGGGGTCAGGAAGCTGCACCCGGCGAGGACCGGCAGGAGGAGCCAAAGAGCGGCTTTGGCCTTCATAGGCCTATTGTGCCACGATTCGGCGGTCGCAGGGTGATTCGTGGACCAAAAGGCTCAGGATCTCGACGTGGTGGGTGTAGGGGAAAAAGTCGAAGGGCTCGACATAGCAGAGTCGGTACCCCTGCGTCACCAGTCGGCCCACGTCCCGGGCCCAGGTGCTGGGGTCGCAGGCGATGTAGACGATCTCAGGCGGTGGCGTTTGACCGAGGGCTTCGATCAAATCGCGGTCGAGACCGCTTCGTGGCGGGTCGAGGACCACCAGATCGGCGGGAAGGAATCGGGCGACGTTCTTCGCGTCGTCGCGGTGGAAGGTGACGTTTTCCCGGCCGAGCTTGGTGGCGTTTTTCTGCCCGAGCTGGACAGAGCGGCGGTTGATCTCCACCGCGACGACCTCTCGAAACTTCTCGGACAGCATGAGGCTTAACACGCCCACCCCGGCGTGCAGTTCAACGGCACGCTCACCCCCCTCGACCAACTCCACGGCCCGGCCGTACATGCGCCCGGCCGCCAGGGGGTTCACCTGGGAAAAGCTCACCGGGTCGACGGGGGCGGTGATTTGGCCGTAGACCTCGATGAGTACCTTTCGCCCCGCGAGGTGCCGGATTGTGCCCCGAAACCGGCCCCGCGGGTCCTCGGCCCCCCACCACACGCCAGCAATTCCCTCCTGAACCAGCGCCCGGGCCGCCTTTTGCAGGGCCTGGGGGTGGCCGCCGATGAGACCGACGAGCGCGCCCTTTTCGTGAATGCTGCTTTGAATCACGACTTCAACCGGCCCCACGAGGGGCCACGAAGCGAGGCGAGTGAAGGCCTGGTTGAGGTGCTCCTCGGCCAGGAGGTCCTGCTTCAGCGGGACGAGCTCGCTGCTCTTTGGTTTTCTCTGCCCGAGGCCCCCGGTGGGGAGGATGAGGTACTGGCCGGTGGTTCGGTAGCCGAGTTCGTTCGGGCTCGGCGTCGTCGGGCGGATCTCGGCCTCGACCTTGCCGATTCGGCGCAGCGACTCTTCGACGAAGGCGCGCTTCACTTCAAGCTGAGCCTCGTAGCGCATGGGGAGGTCGGCCCCCGGGGGCAGGGGCAGATCGACGCGCAGGGGAGAGGTGGTGAGTCGCTTTATGACCTCGCCCTCGAGGTGATTTTTCTTCCGTATGAGCCTGGCCTTGACGGTTTCGCCGGGGAGGGCGCCCGCCACCAGCGCTACGCCCTCCGGCGTTCGCGCAAGGCCTAACCCACCGGGGATGAGTTTTTCTACGGTCAGCGTGACATCCACTGGCTTAGTCTACGGCAAGGCGACCTGTATAATTTTGCCGTGGAGGTGATTCGTATGAAGAAAGCGGTTCTTGCGCTCGCCCTTTTGGCGGCGCTCGGCTCTTTGGTTTTGGCGGCGAGTTACCGAACCTTCGACGAGATCGTGACGTCGGGGAAAGTGATCGTGGGGACCGAGGGCGAGTTCCCGCCCTTTAACTATTTCGATGAGCAGAACAACCTGGTGGGGTTTGACATCGACATCGGGAACGCCCTGGTCGAAAAGCTCGGCCTCAAAGGGGAGTGGAAGGCCCAGCCCTTCGATACCCTCTTGATCGCGCTCAACCAGGGGCGCTTCGACTTCGTGGTCGCTTCGCACACCATCACCCCGGAGCGCTCAAAAGCGGTCGATTTCACCAACCCCTACTACTGCACCGGTAACCTCATCGTCTCAAAACCCGGCGGCCCGAAGAGCCTGGCCGACCTCAAGGGCAAGGTGGTCGGTGTGCAGGTGGGCACTTCCTATTACGACTTCGTGGTGGAAAAGGCGCCCGGAGTCAAGGAAGTCAAGACCTTCCCCACCAACCCCAACGCCCTCGAGGCCCTGCTCTCGGGGCGGGTCGATGCCTGGGTGACCGACCAGTTCACTGCCCTCGAGGTGGTCAAAAAGCGCGGGGTGTCGCTCCAGCTCTCGGGCCTTTTGAACAAGGAGGAGATCGGCATCCCGGTGGCCAAGGGGAACCAGGGGCTTTTGCGGGCGCTCAATATGGCGCTCGATCTGATTCAGGCCGACGGCACCTACGCCCAGATCTCCATGAAGTGGTTCGGAAAGGACATCCGCTGCCAGTAAGCCACGATGGCCAGGGCCCTGGATGACCCCAGGGCCCTTTTGAAGTTGGAGGCCGACTTGCGATACCTGCGTATAGCGTTCTTCGTGGGTCTCTTGCTCGTGGCCGGTTTTTCGGCCTGGCTGCTTTTCTTCGAGTTGCTTTCCCGAGGCCTTGCGTTCTACCTCAACTCGGTGAACTTCACGCCAGAGAAGATCCCCTTCTACGCCGACTCCTTGCGTCGGGGCGGCGAGGTGACCCTCAAGCTCACCGTGATCAGCGCCCTGATGGGCCTGGCGCTGGGGTTGGTGGCCGGGATCTCCAAGCTCTCGGCGAACCCGCTCTTCCGTTACCCGGCGGCCTTCTACGTCTGGTTGGTGCGGGGGACGCCGCTTTTGGTGCAGATCCTCTTCGCCTATAACGGCCTGCCTTACCTGTTGGCCCCGGTGTGGAAGAACCTCGAGCCGCTCGGCCTCCCGCCCATCGAGGACATCCTCACCGACTACTGGGCGGCCTTCATCGCGCTCTCCTTCAACGTCGGGGCCTACAACGCCGAGGTGATCCGGGCCGGGATCCTCGCCATCCCCCGGGGGCAGTGGGAGGCGGCGCAATCGCTGGGGCTTTCCCAGCCGCAGGTCATGCGATTCATCGTGGTGCCCCAGGCGGTCCGGATCGTGGTGCCGCCGTTGGTGAACAATGTGGTGGCGCTCTTGAAGGATTCTTCGCTGGCGTACACCATCGGCCTTTTCGAGCTGGTCATGGCTGGCCAGCGCATCATCTCGGCCACCTTCCGCCCGGTCCCCATCTACCTGGCGGTGGCCGCGGTCTACCTCCTGCTGACCACCATCCTCACCTTCTTCACCGACTGGCTGGAGCGCCGCTTGCGTTCGGAAGGGGCGACGTAAGCATAAGTTTGCGGTCCTTGCGCCCGGCCGGAGGGATGGCTATAGTAAGTGCGTTCACTCAGGGAGGGTATCTATGCGAAAGTTGCTTGTTCTTATTGGTTTGGTGGCACTGGGTTTCGGCGCGCTGGGCATGGCGCAAAAATCCCGCCTCGACGTGGTCATGGAGCGGGGCAAGTTGATCTGCGGCGTGAACGGCAAGGCGCCGGGGTTCGGCTATGTGGACGAGAAGACCGGCAAGTACGTGGGGTTTGACGTCGATTTCTGCCGGGCGGTGGCGGCGGCGCTCTTCGACGACCCCGAGAAGGTCGACTACGTGCCCCTGACCGCCAAGGCGCGTTTTAACGCCATCCAGACCGGCGAGGTGGACGTCGTCTTCCGTAACACCACCATCACCACCAGCCGTGACGGGTCGGTGGGGGTGGACTTCCTGCCGGTGAACTTCTACGACGGCCAGGGGGTGATGGTGAAAAAGGAACTCGGGGTGAACTCGGTCTATGACCTCGAGGGCGCCACCGTCTGCACCAACCAGGGCACCACCACCGAGAAGAACTGGACCGACTTCGTCCGGTCCCAGGGTTGGCAGGGCAATAAACTCCTTACCTTCGAATCCTTCGACAAGGTCTTCAACGCCTTCCTCTCCGGGCGCTGCGACGCGGTGACCACCGACAAATCGGGGCTCGTCGGATGGAAGGCGAAGGCGCCCGATCCCGAAGCCCTGACCATCCTGCCGGAGACGCTCTCCAAAGAGCCCCTGGCCGGTTTCACCTTCCAAAACGACTCGAAGTGGAAGGACGCCCTGACCTGGATCGTCTACGCCACCATTCAGGCCGAGGAGTTCGGGATCACCCAGGCCAACGTCGACCAGGCGCTTCAAAGCGACAAGCCTTCGTTCCGGCGCTTTTTGGGCGTTGAGGGGAACCTGGGGAAAGGCCTCGGGCTTTCCAACGACTTCGTGGTTCGCATCATCAAACACGTCGGGAACTACGGCGAGATTTACGACCGGCACTTGGGTCCGAACTCGCCGTTCTACATCCCCCGCAAAGGGAGCCTCAACGACCTCTATACCCGTGGCGGGCTCATGTATTCGCCGCCCTTCCGTTAATCCCGCAAAACGTGCCGGGGCGCTTTGCGCTTCACGGTTCCCGAGGTACAGCGCGTTGTGAATCGAGCCATGGGCAAAGGGACTGAAAGAGCGAAGGGAGAGCGGCCCGCCGGGGCCGCTCTTGCCCCGTGAATGGTGCGGCGTTATGAAGACAAGAAAAGTCGCTTTTTATCAGGACGTTCGCGTGATCGGCATCCTCGTTCAGGTCGCCGCGACCTCGATCGTGTTCGCTTTGTTGTTCTTCCTTGGCTATACCGCCTACCAGGGCATGGTTTCGCGGGGGATTCCCTTTACCTTCCGCTTCCTGGGGGAAGAAGCTGGGTTTTCGATCAGCGAGGGGAAGACCATCGTCATCGAGGGTGGTCGGATGCTCCTCCGGCCCTTCCAGCCTTCCGACGCCTACTGGCAGGCCTTTTTTACCGGGATCTACAACACCATCCGGGTGGCCGCGACCGGCATCGTCCTGACGACGATCGTCGGTGTGCTGGTTGGGGTCGGGCGCCTTTCCTCGAACTGGCTCGTCAATCGCCTCTCGTTCGCCTACGTCGAGCTGGTTCGCAATACCCCCCTCCTGGTGCAGATGTTCTTTTGGTACTTCGGGGCGATCTTGAAACTGCCCCCGATCCGGCAGGCCAGTGAGTACTTCGGCACCATCGTGAGCCAAAAGGGGGTTTACCTGCCCTGGCCGGTACCGACCGCGGCCTGGGGGCGCTACGAGCTCTTTCTCTATGGCGGGCTCGCGACCCTGGTTCTGGGCTTTTTTTGGAAACGGAGGCGCTCGCCGCTGTGGCTCTTGGCGGCGGCCTTGATCATCGGTGGGTTTTTTATCGCCGGGGCGCCGCTCGAGGTCTCCTTTCCCGAAAAGCGCGGCTTCCGCGTGATCGGCGGGGCGCAGATGAGCCCCGAGTTCGCGGCGGTGCTGCTCTCGCTGGTGGTGTATACCGCGAGCTACATCGCCGAGATCGTGCGTGGCGCCATCCAGTCGCTGCCCAAGGGGCAGTGGGAAGCGGCGGCGAGCCTCGGGCTCAGTTACGGGCAGACCCTGCGCCTGGTGATTTTGCCCCAGGCGATGCGGATCATCGTGCCACCGCTTGGGAACCAGTACCTCAACCTCACCAAAAACTCCTCGCTGGCCATCGCCGTGGGTTATCCCGAACTCTTTAACGTCTACGGCACCATCGCCAACCAGTCGGGGCGCAGCTTGGAAGGGATCGTCATCGTTATGGCGGCCTACCTCACCATGAGCCTGACCATTAGCGCGCTGGTCAACGCCTACAACCGGCGAGTGGCGCTGAAGGGGGCATCGCGATGAGGTTCGCGGTCTGGATGCGCAAAAACCTCTTCGACGGGTGGTGGAACACCCTCCTCACCCTGAGCGTGGGTGGCTTGCTGATCGCGTTCCTCCGCTCGGTGTCGATCTGGGCGTTCACCGAGGCGCGCTGGTTCGTGATCCCGAACAACTTTCGCTTGCTCATGGTCGGCCCCTATCCCCCGGAGGAGGTCTGGCGGCTGTGGGTCGCGCTCACCATCACCACCGGGCTCATGGGCCTTTCTTTCGGTGTGTTCGCGCGCCGTTGGGGGCCGGCTTTGTCGAGGGCGCTCGCGCTGGCCTTGCTGGTCTGGGGGCTGGCCTGGCCCGTGGTGATGCCGGGCACCCGGCTTTGGCTCTTCCTGGCCCTGGCCGCCTTCTTCGCCGCCTATCCTCTCGGCGCACGCCTTTCCGGCTTGCGGAAGTTCCTTCCGGTGATGTGGCTCCTCGCCTTTCTCCTGGCGCTGGACGTGGCCTCCGGGGTGCCGATGAATCGTTGGGGTGGCTTTTTCCTCACCATGGTGGTGACCGTAAGCACCGTGGTGATCGCCTTCCCCCTCGGGCTCATCCTCGCGCTCGGCCGGACGAGCAAGATGCCGGTGATCAGCTTGCTCTCGACGCTCTACATCGAGCTCATTCGCGGCGTTCCCCTGGTCACGGTGCTCTTTTTGGCCTGGATCATGGTGCCGCTCTTCGTGCCCGAGAATCTGCGGGTGCCCCAGATGATCCGGGCCATCGCTGGTTTTGCCCTCTTCGCCGCCGCCTACCTTGCAGAGTACGTGCGAGGCGGGCTGCAAGGGGTGCCCAAAGGGCAGTGGGAGGCGGCGTGGGCGGTGGGGCTTTCCGGATACCAGACCGTGACCTACATCATTCTCCCCCAGGCGATCCGCTCGGTGATCCCCGCCCTGATCGGCCAGGCCATCGCGATCTTCAAGGACACGTCCTTGCTGGTGATCATCGGTCTTTTTGACCTCCTTTCCATGGCTCAGGTGGCGCTTTCCAACCCTAAGTACCTGGGCCTTGAGCGGGAGGTCTACCTCTTCTTGATGCTGGTTTACTTTATCGGGGCGGCGGTTCTTTCCTACGCCTCGAGGCGGGTGGAAAAAGCCATGGGCCTTGGAAGTCGCTAAAATGGAGGGTCGAATGGAACCCATCATCCGCATGGAAAACGTGAACAAGTGGTTCGGCGAACTGCACGTCTTAAAGGACATCAGCCTCGAGGTCGCACCGGGCGAGGTTCTGGTTATCATCGGCCCTTCGGGCTCGGGGAAGAGCACGCTCATCCGCACCATCAATCGTCTGGAGCCGGTGCAAAAGGGGCGGATCGTTGTCGACGGCGTCGAGCTCAACGAGGATGTGAGGAACATCGAAGCCATCCGCCGTGAAGTCGGCATGGTCTTTCAGCAATTCAACCTCTTCCCCCACATGACGATCTTGGAAAACGTTATCCTCGCGCCGACGCGGGTGCGTAAGATCCCCCGGGAGCAGGCGGTGGCCAAGGCGATGGAGCTCCTGGAGCGGGTGGGGATCGCTGATCAAGCGAACAAGTACCCGGCCCAGCTCTCGGGGGGGCAGCAACAGCGGGCCGCGATCGTACGCGCCCTGGCCATGGAACCCAAGATCATGCTCTTCGACGAGCCCACGAGCGCGCTCGACCCGGAGATGGTGGGCGAGGTGCTCGACGTGATGCGGGGGCTTGCCCGCTCCGGTATGACCATGCTGGTGGTGACCCACGAGATGGGGTTTGCCAGAGACGTGGCTGACCGGGTGATCTTCATGGATGAGGGGCGAATTGTCGAAGAAGGCGTGCCTGACCAGATTTTCTCCCATCCCCAGCACGAACGCACCCAGGCCTTCTTGGCCAGGATCTTGCACCACTAGCCCATGCGCCGGAACGGGGAAGTGAAGCGATCGCGGCGGGAAGCGTGGGAGCTGTTTTTCCTCGAACTGGGGCTCATGCTCGTCTTTTTGCCCCTGTTTTTGCTCCTGCCCTGGAAAGCGACCGAGATTCCAGCGGCCCCGGCAGCGGCCGTCATCGGGCTCATCGCTGGGGGCATCTACCTTTGGAGTCTGGTCTCCGCGGCCCGGGCCGAGGATCGCCTGGCCTGGCGGGCGGCCGTCATGCGGGTTGGAATCGGCCCGGGCCTCTTGTTTTGGGCCGCCGGGGTTGCCTTCCGCCTCGGTGACCCGGGGGTGGGCGCGGGGTTTTTCCTGCTCGCGATCGCCTCATTCGCCGGGGTGTGGCTTTTGCCGCCACCCCCCGAGGATTCGCCGCCAGGGCGAGAGAAGGGCGCGAATCTCTGACAGATGGGCGCGGGCGGTTTCCATGCCCAGCTCGTAGACAAAGGGGATCTGGTCCTGGTCGAAGGTGTCGATGGGCGTTGTGATGGGCAGGCGCAGCACCATATCGGCTGATTTCAGGGCCAGGTCCTTGAGTCGCATCCTCGAGGCCTCCCCCGACTGGAGCACGGTGTCCAGGCTGCTTTGCGGCGGCTCGGTCGGCGCCGGGTTCGAAATGTCGATGGCCAAAACCCGCCCCCGGCCCAGCATTCTGGCGGCGCTCACCGGAACTTTTTCGGCGATGTCGCCGTCGACCAGGTAGCGGCCATCGATCTCGACCGGAGGGAAAATGCCGGGGATGGCGCTGGAAGCGAGGAGCGCCGGGACGAGCGGCCCCTGACGGAACACCACCAGCGCGCCGGTGAGCAGGTCGGCGGCGACGACCGCCAGGGGGACGCTCGCTTCCTCGATTCTGCGATCGCCAAAGAGCGTTTTCAGCCCCTCGGCGATTTTTCCCTGCGAGGCGAGCGCGGGGCGGCGCATGGCCCGAAAGAGCAAGGTCCCGGCCTGGGCGATGCCGAGTGGGCCGCCGCTCACCTTGGTGAGACTCGCCAGGTCAGGGTCGAGGATCTTTTCCGCCAGCGCGTCGGGGTGAAGTTCGAGGCCAAAAGCGTAGCTCGCCGCGGCCAGCGCACCGGCTGAGGACCCCGCGATCCCGCTGAGTGGGATGTTGTGCTCGCGGAGGATGCGGAGCACGCCCACGTGGAAAAATCCGCGGATGCCGCCTCCGCCGAGGGCGAGGAGTAACCCCTTCATCTCAGCCCCGCCGCCCCCCTTGGGTGAGGAACCACAGGCCGAGCCCGAGCAGGAGCAGGGGCAGGGCGATCTTCACCAGCGCCAGCCCGACCCCGATCAGGGCCAGAACCGGAATCAGCAAGAGCGCGCCGAGGAGCAAAAGGGGCAAAAGGCCGACACCGAGCGCCACCAGGACAACCAAAACCACCAACCCGCCGACGACCAGCAAAGGGCCGATCAGGGGCAGGAGCAAAAGCGCTGCCAAAACGAGAAGAATCCAGCCGATCCATCGCACATTCCCAGCTTAATCGCCAGGGCGGTGCTCGGGTGTGTCATCGGGGCT
>CAZXOY010000029.1:0-23030 GCA_964642655.1 uncultured bacterium | reverse complement strand
AACGACCTGGCTCGCGAGGAGATCTGACCGACCTCGGGTCGGGTTAGAGTAGACCCTCGTGAGACGGACCCCGATGGCCGCGGCGCTGGCCTCCGCCATGCTCGTGGGGCTGGTGCAGACGACCTTCGGCCCGGCCTTCTCGGCGTTTTCCAGGCGTTTTGGCGTCCCCATCGACGAGGTGGGGTTCATCGTCGGGGCGTTTTTCGCCGGAACCCTGCTGACGACCTGGCTCGCCGGGCGACGGCTCAAGGCGGTCGGCTTTTCCGCCGCCCTGCCCGCCGGACCGGCGTTGCTCGGTCTCGGCGCCCTGACGCTGGCGGCGGCCCCGGTGTGGGGCGTGGCGCTTTTCGGGGCCTTCGTCACCGGTGCCGGGTTTGGCTGGGTCAACACCACCATTTTGGTCCTGCTGGGGGCGGCCTACCCGACGCGGCGGCTCGCCGCCTTCAACCTCGAGAGCGCTTTTTTCGGCCTGGGCTCGATGGTCGGGCCCTGGCTCGTGGGGATCCTGCTGGGGTTTGGGCTTCCGGCCCTGTATGCCACCATCGCCGCCCTGGCCTTTTTGGTGGCGGCGCTGGTGCTGGGCGTCCCCGGAGTGCCGGCGGTGCCAGGGGAGAAGGCGCGGGTGGGTGGTGCCGACCTCCGCTTGTTTGCGTTCATGGCCTTTTTCTTCGTCTACGTCGGCCTGGAGTCGAGCGGGGGGCACTGGGGAGCCTATCACCTCGAGACCCTGGGCTGGACGTCGGTGGTATGGATCGGCCTCTACTGGGGGATGCAGACCGCCGGCCGGCTGACGGTAGCGGCCTTTGCGCCCGGGCTGCGGGCCGAGCGCTTTCTGTTTGTCGCCCTCACCCTGGTGGCGTTGACCTATGTTTTGGTCGCGAGTGGCCCCTGGGCGGGGTATGCCTACCCCGCTGCCGGTTTCTTCTTGGGCCCGGTGTTCCCGGCGGCGATGTCGTGGGTACAGCAGGTCCTCGGACCGGGGGGGCGGGCCACATCGTGGGTTTTGCTCGCCGGCGGCGTGGGCGGGGTTTTCCCCTCGCTGATCGGGGTGGCGGTTGGCCGCTTTGGCCCCGGGGCCATTCCCTTCATCCTGGGGGCCATCGCTTTGGTCCTGGCCTTTTACGCCCTGGTCCTCGAGGGCTGGCTCCGAAAAAAGCACCGGAGCGCCGGATAGCCCAGTGCTCCGGTGCCGCTTGGACTCACTCGGCCATGGCCGTGCTCAGGGCGTCGGCCGGCTCGGCCCCCTGGCTCACCGCGGCCAGGAACTTTCCGTAGATGGCCTCCGGGTCCTGCTCGGCGGCAAGGGGAAAGTTCTCTTCGTCCATGAGCGACAGGAGCCGGACCTGCTGCCTGCGGAAAAAGAGCACCGTGGTGGCCAGCTGGAAGAGCTCGCTTGGTTTGAGGCCCAGGTGTTCGAGCGAGTCCTCGTCGATTTTGAGGTAGGTAAACGGGAGGTAGGGGCGGATGATCTCCATAAAATCGCCCCGGAAGGCCCGGGGGTGGTAGTTGAGGTCCATCGAGAGCCCGAGCCCCCGCCGCATCCCCTCCCGGAAGGTTTGCACGGCGCTGGTGCGCCCGGGATCGAGCCCGAAGGGCCAGGCGGTGGTGTGGAGCAGGCGCCCGCCTTCGAAAAAAGCCTCGTTTGCGGGCTCAAGGTGGGCATCGGCCAGGCGGTAGATCAGGGTGTCCGGGCCGCGGACCACCAGGCTGGTGGGGAAGACCGGGTCTTCCTGAAGCATCAGTTCGAGATTCGCTTGTTGCAACTTCTTTTTAATCCAGCCGCCCGCGCCGTCGCGGCCGATGCGTGAGAGCAGGCGGACGCGGGCACCTTGTTTGGCGGCGGCGACGGCCTCTTTGAGGGCGAAGCCGCCGGGTTCGGGCACGAAGCGTTGATCACTTGAAAATGGCCCCTCGGATTCGCTCGTCATCTCGATCAGGGCCTCGCCAACGACTAAGAGCACGGTTACGCACCTCCTACAACCAGCCCATACCCTAGCCTAATGGGTATCCTTCAGCCATGCTATACCCGGCCCGGCCCGGCCTGAGCGCTCGGGGGCGCTTCTTGATATGATGATGTTCATGGGTATCGTTCGCATTGGCTGGGACGAATACGAGAAAAACCCGGAGCGTTTCCTGGTGGTCGACGTCCGCGATCCGGCCAAATTCAAGCAGGGGAGCCTGCCCGGCGCGATGAACGTGCCCCTCGAGGCCATTGCCCAGCGCAAGTACGACCTCCCCAAGGATAAGCCGGTGCTTTTGGTGTGCGATCTCGGCCACATGTCGTCGCTGGCGGCGCTCTACCTCGACGCCGATGGCTACAAGGCCTACGTTTTGGAAGAGGGGCTTAAAGCCTTGAAGGCGCACTGAAGAAGGAGCGCGCCTGGGGTATACTCCCACCTTGGCATGCCGAACCTTGGAATCGGAATCGTCGGTCTCCCCAACGTTGGTAAATCCACGCTCTTTAATGCCCTGACCCGGGCCGGCGCCCTGGCGGCGAATTACCCTTTTGCCACCATCGAAAAAAACGTCGGCGTGGTGCCCGTTCCCGACCACCGACTCGCCGCCCTGCAGGGCGTTTTCCGCAAGGGGGATCGCCTTCCCCCCATTGTCCCCACCGCGGTGGAGTTCGTCGACATCGCCGGGCTGGTCAGGGGGGCGCACAAGGGCGAGGGGCTTGGCAACCAGTTCCTCGGCCATATCCGCGAGGTGGCGGCGGTGGCCCACGTGGTGCGCGCCTTTGAGGATCCCAACGTGGTGCACGTCGAGGGCTCGGTGGACCCGATCCGGGATGTGGAAACGATCCACACCGAGCTCGCCCTGGCCGATCTCGGGGTCCTCGAGCGCCGCCTGGAACGGCTTGAACGCAGCGCCCGGGTGAGCAAGGAGGACCGGGCGACCCTGGACCTCTTGCGGCCGCTCGTCGAGTGGCTGGGAGAGGGAAGACCCTTGCGCAAGTACGAGGCCAGGGGTGAGGAGGAGGCCAAGCGACTGGCCGGGCTCTACCGACAGCTCGGCCTCATTACCGCCAAACCCCTGATCTACGTGGCCAACGTCTCGGAGGAGGATCTCCCGGACGGGGCGCAAAACCCCTACGTCGAGGCGCTTCGGGAAAGGGCCGCCCTCGAGGGGGCCGAGGTCGTCGTGGTCTGCGCCAAGCTCGAGGCCGAGCTGGCTGAGCTCTCCCCGGAAGAGGCGGCGGCGCTGCTCCGCGAATACGGCTTGGAACGCTCGGGCCTTGACCGTTTGATCGAAACCGGCTACCGGGCGCTCGACCTCATCACCTTTTTCACCGCCGGGGAAAAGGAGATCCGGGCCTGGACGGTTCGCCGGGGCACCAAGGCGCCCCAGGCCGCGGGTGAGATTCACTCCGACATGGAACGGGGCTTCATCCGTGCCGAGGTCGTGCCCTGGGACCGCCTGGTGGAGGCCGGGTCCTGGGCCGGGGCCAGGGAGCGCGGCTGGGTGCGCACCGAGGGCCGTGACTACGAGATGCAAGACGGCGACGTGATGCTGGTGCTCTTTAACGTTTAAATGAGGCAGGGTGGACAAAAAAAGGGCGGCCTGCGCCTCGGGCGCAGGCCGCCCACATTCGCCGGCTACTTCTTCGGCGGCCAGGTGGGCGCGGGGATGATCTGCTCGGGGACGTTGGAGTTGTATTCCCCGAGCTTTTCCGGGTCCGGCAGGTGCTCGGTGAGCTTGAAGGCGGGCCTCGGGTGGCTGTTGACGTAGGCCATGATGTCCACCGCCTCCTGATCGCTCAGGTTGGCGTTGCCGAGTGGCATGTTGTACTTGAGCCACGAGGCGCCCTTGATGACGTTGGCCATGCCCGCGCCGCTGTTGTAGGAATTGGGACCCCAAAGGGGTGGGAAGGTGCCCACGCCCTGGCCGTCTTTTCCGTGGCAGGCGGCGCACTTTTGCGCGTAGAGCTCGCCGCCCCGCTCGAGGTCAACCCGGCCCGACTTGACGAGTTTTGCGATTGCGGGGTCGGGCCAGGGCGCATTGTAGCGCCCGATGGGCTTGCTGGGGTTTTGTTCGATGGGAAGGCCGCTCGAGAGCCAGGTGATGTAGGCGGCGATGGCCACCGAGGCTTTGGAGCCGACCGGGGGCCGGGTGCCGTTCATGCTGCGCATGAAGCAGTTCAGGATACGGTCCTCGAGGGTGATGACCGCTTTTTCCCGGGGGCTGTAGGCGGGGAAAGCGGCTGCGGTACCGATGAACGTGGCGAACTTGTTTTTCGTCTTGCCGCCCTCGAGGTGGCAGCTGGTGCACTGGAGCTTGTTGCCGACATAGGCCCGGGTGAGGGGATGGGTGTCGGTTTTCATCACCAGCTCCTCGCCGAGCTTGACCAGCTTGCCGAGCTCGCCTTCTGGGTAGGCGCTCGGGGGATCGGGAACCTTTTGCCCCAGGCTCAACCCGAACACGCTCAAAAGGATCACGAACACGAGGCTTTTTCTCATCGCGCCACCTCCAGGTCGAGTTTCGAACTGACGCGCTCAAAAAGTCCTCAAAATCCTGTAACCCACACCGGGTACGGCCTCGATGCGGAGCGCGCCCGCGAGCTTTTTACGGAGACGGCCGACGTAGACGTGGAGGTAGTGGAGGTCGCCCTCCCCCCGGCCCCACACCGCGTCGAGGAGCTCGGCATGGGTCACCGTCTGGCCGGCCCGCTTGAGGAGGTGGTGGAGGAGGGCGGACTCGGTGGGGGTGAGGCGGAGTTCTCGGTCGCCGGCTCGAACGAACCCACCTTGGGGGTCGAGGGTGACCTCGCCGTAGCGGAGCGGCCCCTCCGGGGCGCCGTAGCGGCGCTGGACCGCGCGCAGCCGGGCCAGGAGCTCGGGGATACCGAAGGGTTTGGTGAGGTAGTCGTCGGCGCCCAGATCGAGCGCCTCGACCTTGGTGGCCTCTTCCCCGAGGGCCGAGATGACGATGATGGGGAGCGAGAACTTTGGCCGAACGCGGCGGATGACCTCGAGCCCATCCAGGCCGGGCATGCGCAGGTCGAGGAACATGGCGTCCCAGGCACCCGCCAAAAGCTCGCGTATCGCCGCCTCGCCGTCGCTGGCGGTACCGACCTCGTACCCGCGCGCTTTGAGGTTCGCCGCGATCAGGTTTTGGATGTTGGGGTCGTCATCCACGATCAGGACCCGCATGGGCCTCCCTCGGCAGGATCAAGTGTACCGCGGTTCCGCCGCCGTCGGGGGCGTTGATCCAGATCCGCCCGCCGTGGGCCTCGACGACGAGTTTGCAGATTGCGAGGCCCAGGCCGCTGCCCTGGGGTTTGGGCTTCCCCTGGAAGAAGGGTTCGAAGACGGCCTCCCAGAGGGGCGGGGGAATTCCGGGCCCCTTGTCGCGCACCACGATCTCCACCCCCTCGGGGTGGGGAAGGGCTTCGACGGTGATTTCGGTACCCGGCGGGGTGTGCCGCCCGGCGTTCTCCACCAGGTTGTAGAGCACACCCGCGATCCGCTCGCGATCGGCCGGAACCCGGGGAACGCCCGGCGCGATCGAGAAATGGACGGGGTGTTCGGGGGCCAGCTTGCAGAGCCTTGGCTGGAGCGTCTCGATCAGTGCCGACACGTCGAGGGGTTTGGTCACCAGCCGCAGCCCCTTTTCCTCGTGGCGGGCGAAATCGAGCAGGTCGTTGACGAGCCACGACAGGCGGTCGGCTTCCTCTTCGATCACCTTGAGGAAGGCCTCGGTCTCCTCCTCCGACCAGCGGACGTCCCGGCTCCGGAGCGTACTGGCATACCCTTTGATGCTGGTGAGCGGGGTCCTGAGTTCGTGACTCACCGAGGCCAGAAAGCGGCTCTTGGCCCGGCTCGCCGCCTCGGCCTGCCTCAGGGCCAGCCGCAGCGCCTGGGTGCGTTCGTTGACCAGGGCCTCGAGTCGCTCGGCGTGCTCGGCCAGGTCTTCGGCCATGCGGTTGAAGGCACGGATCGCGGCCCTGGCCTCGGGCGGACCGGTCTCGGGGAGCTGGGGCGGCTTTTTGGATTGTCCGAGCGCCGCCGCCCCTTGCGAGAGAAGGCTGAGCGGTCGGGTCAGGCTCCGGGCGAGCCTGACGCCGGGGACGGCGCTCGCGAAAAGCGCCAGCACCAGGGCCAAAGCCATGAGCCAGTTGGCGCGGCCCAGCGGCGCGGTGAGGGCGGCGCGCGAGGTTTCCACGCTCAGGCGCCAGCCGTTCTCGAGGCGGCGGGTCGAACGGCGCACCTCGGACGCGGGTGTTTGAAGGCCCTGGCGCAGCACCTCGGTGAGGTCGGAGCTGGCCAGCAAGTGCCCGGATTGGTCGAAGAGGCGGGCGGTGTCGTTGGGCGGCACGCTCGCCACCAGGTCGAAGATCGGGCGGAGGCGCACGTCGGCCTCCAGCCGCCTTTGGCCGCAGGTTACAACCACCCGGAGCACGGGTTCGCCCCACTCGTCCTTGCGTACGTTCCCCGGGTCCGCCTTCGGGAGGCGGCTGCTTGGGGGAATGACCCGAAACCGGGAAGCACGAACGTACCTGCGTTCGTCGGACAGTCCCACGGTGTCGAGCTCGGGGAGCTCGGCCAGGGCCACATCGAGGGCCAGTTCGGGGTTATCGCCGGCGAGGACGCAGACCGTTTTTAACACCCGGTCGATGGTCACGAGGCGGGCCTCGAGCTCGACGGCGATGCGTTCGGTCATGCCGGCAAGGTGTTGCGAGGCCTGGCCCAGGTAAGCTTCACCCACAAGCCGCCATCCGATCAGCCATACCCCGATCAGGGGCAGGATCGCCGCCGCAGCGGCAGCCACGAGGAATCGAATCTCAAGCCGGCTCATGGTTCTTGGGCGATGGGGAGGATGTCGGGGCTGGGGACGATCCCGAGGCGCTTTAGGACGCTGGGGTTCAGGGAGAGGCGCGGGACGTCGGGGCGCTGCACCGGCAGCGCCGCAATGGGGTAGCCCCGCATGACTTCCCGGAGCATGCGCGCCGCCTGCCGCCCCAGGGCACGCCCGCTCGCCCCGTAGCTCAGACTTGCGCCGAGGCGGGTTTGCTCTTCTGAAAGGCCAATGAGGGGGATTTGAGCGGTGTCGAGTGCGGGTAAGACGCGCTCAGTGAGGGCGTTTTCCAGGATGTAGCTGGGCAGGATCAGGGCCGCGTCGGGACGGGTTTCGGTGAGGATCTGGGGCAGCCGATCGAGGTCCGAAGGGCGCTCCACGGGAAAGCGGCTGAGTCTCACCCCGAGGACTTCGGCGGCCCGGGCCAGGTTTTGGAAAGCGCGGGCCGTGGGCACCACCCCGGGCTGCAACAGGACCAGCACCCGTCGGACGCCGGGGAGCGCTTTCACCGCCCATTCCAGTCGCTTCCCGGCGAGCTCGGCGTAGCCGTTATCCACGCCGCTGATCCGGCCCCCCGGCCGGGTGAGGCTCTGGATGAACGGCCAGTCCTGACTCGCGGCGAGACCGACGTAGAGAATGGGTACGCTTTGGGTGTTTGCTCGGGCTTCGGTGGTTTCGATGCCGCCCGTGGTCACGAGAACCGCGGCCCCTTGGGCTTCGAAACGGCGGGCGCATTCGCCGAGCTGGGCCGGGGTGCCGCGGCCGTTGCAGATGCGGAGCTCGACGCCGGTCAGGCCGAAGGCCTCGAGGCCCTCCTCGAGGCCCAGCACGCGTTCCATGCGTCCCTCTCCCGAGACCAGTACGCCGACCCAGGTGCGGGGGGCGGCGCGATCCTGACAGGCGGTGATGAGGAGCACGAGCACGGGAACGAGGCGCGCCAGGTGGCCCATGGGTTCATGTTAAGTTGGCCCCGGGAGGAGAGATGACCCGCAGAGACGGTCGAGAGGCCCTGGAAATGCGACCCTTGCGCGTGGTGCCTGGCTATGCCGAGTACGCCGAGGGGTCGGCCCTGATCGAGCTGGGCCAGACCCGGGTTCTGGTGGCGGTGAGCGTGACCGAAGGGGTCCCGCGCCACGTCCCCCGTCGCAGCGGCTGGCTGATGGCGGAGTACAACCTCTTGCCCCGGGCCACGCGGAACCGGACCCAGCGCGAACGTTTCCGCCTCGGGGGGCGCACCCAGGAGGTCCAGCGTCTTTTGGGGCGCGCGTTTCGAGCCGTGCTCGACCTGAAAGCCGTGCCAGGAAAGACCGTGGTGGTCGACGCCGATGTGCTCCAGGCCGACGGCGGAACCCGGGTGGCCTCGCTCGTCGGGGGGTATGCCGCCCTTTGGCAGGCCTTCGATCGTCTGGTGCGGCGCGGTGAGATCGACGAGTGGCCGCTGGTCCCCTTCGCCGCGGTGAGCCTGGGATGGTTCGGCGACGACCGGGTGTTTCTTGACCTCACTGAGGCGGAGGATATGAGCGCTTCGGCCGACCTCACCGTGGTGGGAACGGCCAAGGGGGAGATCATCGAGGTCCACGGGGGGGGCGAGGGGCGTCCGCTCCCGGCCGGGGTCTTCCAGCGCATGGTCGCGATCGGGCTGGAGAAGATTCCCGGGATCGTATCCCAGGTGCATCGCGCCATGGCAGGCCGGGCATCGGAAGCGTAGCTGGGTTTCGAATCACAACGAGAGCGCGGAAATTCGGCTTCTGGCCTCGCGAAACCACGCTAAGGCTTCGTCCGCTGGCATCGCCTTGGCGATGAGAAAGCCCTGGAGCAGGTCGTAGCCGATTTCCTTCAGAAAGCGGGCCTGCGCCTCGCGTTCGACGCCTTCGGCGATCGTCTCGAAGCCGAGCTCGTCGCCGGCGATATGGATCGCGGTCACGATGGCTGCGTCGGCGCTCGAGCCCGGGAGTTCGCGGGTGAACTCGTAGGGCACCTTGACGTAGTCCAGGGGCAGGTGTTTGAGGCGGGCCAGCGACGAGTAGCCGGTGCCGAAGTCGTCGACGGCGAGGCTGAACCCGGCCTGGTGGAGGGCCTCGAGGGCCCGCTCACCGCTCGAGCCCAGGAAGGAGGATTCGGTGATCTCCAAAATGAGCGCCTCCGGCGGCAGGCCGTGCGTTTTGAGGGTTTCGAGGACGAAGGGCAGGAAGTCGCCGGTGGCGAGCGTCGTCGGGGTGACGTTCACGCTGGCGGTGATGGCGTGTCCAGCCCGGCGCCAGCGAGCCAGGTCGGCCGCGACCCGCTCCAGGATCGCCCGGTCGAGGGCGTCGGCGAGGCCCAGCTCCTGGGCCAGGGGAATAAAAACGGCGGGGGAGACCCGCCAGCGCGCCAGGGCCTCGAAAAAGGCCACTCGCCGTTGTCGGAGCGAGATCACCGGCTGGTAGTAGGGCGTGATTTCGCCGTTTTTGAGAGCCTTTCGGAAGTCCTCCTCGAGGGCCTGCCGCTCTCTTAAGGCCTGGTCGCTCCTCGGGTTATAGAAGAGAACCGGCCGGCCGAGCCGCTTGGCCTGGTACATGGCCACGTCGGCCTTGCGCAAGAGGTCTTCGATCTCGACGCCGTCGTCGGGGGCGATGGCGATGCCGATGCTGGTGCTGAGGGTGAAGCTGCGGCCGGCGATGGCAAAGGGGTGCGACAGAACGGAGCCGAGCTCCTTGGCCAGCGCCTCGGCCGTCTCCCGGTCGCCGACCAGGAGCACGGCAAACTCGTCGCCGCCGATTCGGGCCAAGAGGTCCTCTTCACGCAAGGCGCGCAAAAGGCGCGTCGCCGCCTCGCGCAGCACCTGGTCGCCGGCGGCGTGCCCCAGGGTGTCGTTGACCATCTGGAACCGGTCGAGGTCGAGGTAGAGCAGCGCGGCCCGGCGCCCCCGGGACCGGGCGCGTTCGAGCATCGCCTGCCCCGAAAGGGCAAACCCGCGCCGGTTTTGCAAGCCGGTGAGCGGATCGGTCACCGCCTGGCGTTCGAGCGCTTCCTTCAGCCTGAACCGCTCCCGGGCAGCGCCGAGCACCAGGCCCACCTCGGAGAGCGCCTCGTCTTCCCCTGGGGTGAGGGGGCGCCGCTCGCGTTCGCCAAGCGCGAGCACCGCGCTCACCCTGTCCTTGCAGGGAACGGGGACCAGGACCAGCCGGGGAAGGGAGAGGGCCGCGGCCAGCTTGGAAAAAGCTTTGGGGTTCCCGTCGCTTTCCACCGACACCACCTCGGCTGGGATCCAGGGGCTGACCGCTTCGAGGTCGATGCTGGCGAGGCGCCGGCCCCGGTCGTAGACCTCGAGATGGCGGTTCGTCGGTTTGAGGACGCGGGTGGCGGACGCCAGGTGCCAGGCGGAAAGCTCCACTCGCCTGGCCTCGTCCACCTCGAAAAAGAGCACCGCCGGGTAGCCGCCCTCGAGGGCCGCGCTCCGGCAGAGCCGCTCCGGCAGCGCCGGCCACTCGCCGGTGGTCGCCGCGACCCGGCCGGCGGTGCCGAGCAGCCTGAGGGCACGTTCCCGGGCCTGGTGGATCCGCCATTGCTGGCCCAGAAAACCGGTGGCGGTGCCACCTGCCAGGTTGACCAGGAAGAGGGGGAGGTGCGAACTGGAAAGGATGGCGAAGCGTTCGGGCATGAGCGGCCAGTGGAGGGCGTTGGCGAGGAGCCCGAGCAGGAAACCGCCCTTCGGCCCCGTGCGCCAGGCGAGGAAGGGGAGCCAGAGGACGACGAAAGCGAGCGCAGTGTCGCCGTAGACCTGGTAGAGCCGGTGCAGGTTGAGGAAGTAGAGAACGGCAACGGCGAACGCGATAACCGTCCACGATTGAGTAAGAGTTCCTGATACGGCCTGGCGCACCAAAGCCGACATGTCTGCAGTTTATCCCGGGCGGTTCAGGGCCAGACGCCAGGGGGCGCGGGGTCGTTTAAGCTGGGGGCGATGCGCGTGCTGGTGGCCACCGGGAATCCCGGGAAGCTCAAAGAACTCAAAGACGGTCTCGGTCCCCTCGGCTGGAGCCTTGAGTCCCTCGACGCCTTTGGGATCACGCTGCCCGAGGAGACCGGATTAACCTTCGAGGATAACGCCCTTTTAAAAGCCGCCTACGCCGCGAGGCACTCGGGGCTGGTGGCGCTGGCCGACGATTCGGGTCTGGAGGTCGATGCCCTCGAAGGCGAGCCCGGGGTGTTTTCCGCCCGTTATGGAGGGAAAAAGACCGACACCGAGCGGAACCTCTATCTCCTGGAGCGTCTGCGCGGGGTGCCGGAGGCGGAGCGAACCGCCCGCTTCGTGGCGGTGTTGGTGCTGGCCTATCCGGACGGCCGGGTGGAGGTCTTCCGTGGAGAAACCGAGGGGCGGATCCTCGAGGCGCCCCGGGGCAGCCACGGGTTTGGCTACGACCCGTTGTTTTACGTCCCCGAGGCGGGCAAGACCTTCGCCGAGATGCGCCCCGAGGAAAAGGCGCGCTATTCGCACCGGGGCAAGGCCCTGCGGGCGCTCATTGCGGCCTACAGCGCGTGAAGCGATGGCGAAGGGCGAGCGGCTCGATCGCTATCTGGTAAGAAAAGGGCTGGTCGAGAGCCGGGCCAAGGCCCAGGCCCTGATCGGCGCCGGTCAGGTTCTCGTCGATGGAGTCCGGGTGCGAAAACCCGCCTTCGCCGTGAGAGAAGGCGCCTCGGTTCGGGTGCTTTCCTTCCCGGAGTTCGTCGGTCGGGGGGCGGAGAAGCTGCTCGGGGCGCTTTCGGCCTTCGGCATCGACGTTGGGGGACGGGTCGTCGCCGACGTGGGGGCCAGCACCGGAGGCTTTACCCAGGTCTTGCTCGAGCGGGGAGCAAGACGGGTCTATGCCATCGACGTGGGGCATGGGCAGTTGCACCCCAGGCTTCGCGAAGACCCGCGGGTGGTGGTGATGGAGGGGGTGAACGCCCGGTATCTCAAGGCCCTTCCCGAACCGATCTCGATGGCGGTCATGGACGTCTCGTTCATCTCGAGCACGCTGATCCTACCCCGCCTCGCCGGGTGGACCTCGCCGGGTGGGGATGTGCTGGTGCTGGTGAAGCCCCAGTTCGAACTGGAGCCGGGGTCGCACCGGGGGGTGGTTCGCGACCCCGAGGCCCGGCGGCGGGCCTTTGAGCGGGTGGCGGCGAGCGGGCGCGAACTCGGGCTTTTGCTCGCCGGCGAGGCCCCGAGTCCGATCGCGGGGAAGCGGGGGAACCTCGAGTCCTGGCTTTGGTTCAAAAAACCCGAACCTACAGAAATCCCCGAATAACCTGGAGGTATGCGGCGCGCGGTTTGGTGGCTGGCCTTTTTGGCGTTCGCCCTGGCCCAGACGGTGCCGACCTCCGACTTTTTCCGGATTTCCCAGACCACGTCGCGTTCGACGACCACCCCGGGAGCCTGGCGCTATTCCGTCATTCCGCGGACGCGGGAAGCCCGGGTGTACTGGGATGAGGTCACCGGGGGTTGGATCCGGGATCTGCGCGCCGGTCTTCCGGTGCGCTTCGACGCCTTCGTGCTTCGGTTGCAGGGCGAGCAGGTGGTGCTCACGCCTGGGTGCACGACCTATGCCCCCGACTGCTTCGACCACCCGCCCCTGGGCGAGGGGCTTTCGGCCTGGAGGCTCGATTTCATGCTCACCGACCTCCACAATGCCCTGGTCTGGGTCTTTGCCGATGCCAGGCGTCGCTCGAGCCCTTACCCCGCCACGGTGGCGGTTTCGAAGTTCCTCCGGTTTACGGTGGGGCCGGAGGGGGTCCAGGGCGCCGAGCCGTTGGGCTGGAAACCGTAGGTTCAGGACGTCGTCGCTTCGCTGAAGTAGAGAACCAACGCGCCTACGCGTTCGCTCGTCACCGGGGAAAGCCCTGCCCCGGCGAACTCGGCCAGAACGGTTTCACGGGGCAGCCGGTGGTCGAGAGGCGGGCCGAACTCGCCGCTTTCGTAGGGCCACTCGAGCACCGCGACCCGGCGCTTTGCCACACGGCGAGCCTGGCGCAAGGCACCCACCCGGTCCTCGAGTTCGTGGAAAACCAGCCCAAAGAGCACGAGGTCGAAGCTCTGGGGCCGGAAGGGAAGCGCGTTTGCCGGGGCCAGTATGAGCTCCGCATTGGGGAGGCGGCGCCGGGCGGCCTCGATCATGTCGGGGCGGATGTCGACGCCGCCGACGCGATAGCCCCGCCGGGCGAACTCGGCGAGGAGCACGCCGCTACCCACGCCGATTTCGAGCACCGAGGCCGTGGGTTCGAGCCCTTGAACGCAAGCCTGGACGATGCGGTCGGAGCGCAGGCGACGGAGGCGTGCTTCGGCCTCGAGGTCTTCAGGGGTTCCGGGAAAACGGTGTGGGACCATACCCGAGCATACCCCCGGAGGCTACCTGAGCGGCGGGCGGACGGAGAGCGCGATGTTACGCACCCGACGCTCCTCTTGGCTTTCCGCAACCAGGCGGAGCAGCAGCCGGCCCCGCAGTCGTTGGGGGAGCTGTGCGACGCCAAACCAAGCCTCCCCCTTACGGGTCAGGGGGAAGAGGCGGCGACCGATGCGTACGTAGACCCGGTCGGCCCCGCTCACTCGGGCTTGAACCGCGAGGGAATCGCCGGGGGCTGGGGTGGTGGTGCTGACCTCGAGGGTTTCGATCCGGAGCCGGGACTCGGCGACGAGCACCCGCCTTTGCAGGGTAAAGTTCGCGCTTCCGATTTCCCCCGAACGCAGCTTAAGGCGCTCTTCTTGGGGGTCGGCTTCCCAGGTGGCCCCGAGCCCCAAAAGGCGCAGCCGGTACGTGCCCGGGGGAAGGCCGTCGATCTCGACCATGGACGAGAGCGGCCGCCGGATGGCGCCCCGCGCACCCTCGAGGACGAGCAGCGACCCCGGGGGCGGATTGCCCTCGAGCGTGATGACGAGCCTCGCCGGCCGGACGAGGGGGAGGCGGAGACGGGCGCGTTTTCCGGCGCCGAGGGAAAGCGTTTTCGTCCAGGCCTCGGCGACGCACCCCGGAGGCAGGGGGTCGGCGAGCGCCAGGCGATGGGTTCCCGGGGTGAGGCGCAGCCACTGGCCCTTGGCCACGGCGCGGGTCTGCCCGTCCACCTCGATCGTGGCTCGCTCGGCCCGGCAGGGCCAGTCGAGCTGTACGCGGGCGTAACGGGTGCCCCCGAAGAGATCGGCCACCGTTTCGGGAACCTCGAGCCGGAAGCGCTGACGCCCGCTGAGGGCGACCCTGGTTTCGTTCGCGATTCGCTCCAGGCGCAGCCTGGTCTCCCAGGCGCCGCTCCGCCAGCGACCCTCGACCCAGACCCGGTCGGGGCGCGGGGCTCTGGCCAGGGCCAACCCCACCCGCGCCGCGAAGGTCCCCGCGTCGGCGCCGAGCTCGGCCTGGCCCTGGGCGGGTGAAAGCGAAAGCCGGGCCGAGAGCCCCACCGCTGCGAGCGCCCACCGCCCCTTCCAGCTCACGCTGGGGGTGGCCACCCCGCCCTCAGCCTGGAGGCCAAGGGTGAGATTGGGGTTGCCAACGCTGAAGCGGAGACTTCCCGTAGCGAGCTCGACCTCCCCGAATACCCCCTGGTCCTCGGCGCGCAGCCGGGCTTTGGGGTCGGGGAGGTCGAGCTCGGCGCGCCAGCCGTGGCCAAAAAGGCGGAAGGCTCCCCGCCAGCGACCGCTTTCGGCGCCCAGGGTGGTATCGAACACCCAGCCCGCGACCGACCAACTGAACTCTGCCCCGCCCCCGAACCCGCTTCCGCTTTGCCACTCGAGCCAGCTGGAAAGGGGGCCACCGCTGGCGGTGAGGCGGCCCTTGAGGCGTTGCGGCGTGGCCTCGAGGTCCAGGCCCACCCGGCGCGAGGCGCCGGGATCGTAGCTGAGTCTGGCGGCGGCCGTGACCCTTGGATAACGCACGGCAAGCTGGCCCTCCCAGGGACGGGCCCCGTATCCGAGCACGACCTCGCCCGAATCCGCCTGCTGCACCCAGGCCGCCCGCGGTCCCGGCCCGAGGAGCATCAGCGAAACCGCGGGGCCGCGGGGATCCAACCGGGCCTGGCCCCGGGCCGTCACGTAGTCACTGAGTTGGCCGGAAACGCTCAGTTCGATCCCGGGCCCGCCGGCCTCGAGGCCGCCACGCAGATCGAAATCGAGCGCGGGTTCGTCGAATCCCTCCTGCCCGCCGCCGCTGACCCGGAGCCAGGCGTAGCGCGTGGCGCCGGAGCGCGTGTCCACCACCTCGACCAGGTAGACCCCCCGCCGGTCCATGGGGATGGCCCGTTCCCCGCTCTGCCCCGGTCCCAGGGTGAGGGTATCCCGGTAGAGGGTCTCGGTCCCCAGGCGGATGCGAATATGGAAATCGGCCTTCCCGTTCCCCCGGTTTTCCAGGACGATCCGGGCCAGCGCCCGACCGTCCGCGCCCAGCCGGAGCGAGGCGGGAAAGCTCAGCCGGAGTTCTGGCCGGTAGTCGACCGTCCGCCGGATCTGTCCGGTTTCCCCCGACGGCGTTCGGTAGCGGACGACGATCCCGGCGTCGGCGCTGGCGTTCTCGGCGACCCGGAAGAGGTAGAGATCGCCGCTGGCCAGGGCGAGGGGCGGCTGAAGCTCGGCAGCCTGCTCGACCGCCGTGATCTCGCTCCCGCTTGGGAGCACGAGCGAGAAAACCTCACCCGGTTTCAGCGCCAGCGCCCAGCCCAAAAGGGCGAGGATCAGCGTGGGGACGGTCCGCCGCACGGTGCTCACCGCCTTCGAAAACCCTGGAAGGTGATTTGGAGCTGGGGATTCCCGGGTGCGTCTCGCCCCAGGCGCAGACGGGTGGGGAGGTCCCACGTCAGCACCCCGTACCAGCAGGGAGCGTAGGGCGCGCCGAAGAGCTGGCAGACGAAGCTGCTGAGGTCGAGGGTGTAGAGGACCGTGGGGTTCCCGAAGGGGATGTCGGTTTCTGGTGCGGTGTAGGCCGTCCAGCCCGGGCCGTCCGGCATCGGGCCTTTGACGCTCCCCCCTGGCTGGAGTGGGGGGAGGTATTCAAGCCGCCGCCCGGTTCCGGTGCCCGAGACGGCGAGGGCCAGCAGGTAGTTGTTTTTGAGCAGCGTCGTGAGAGCCCCGACCCCGGTCAGGGGGTCGGAGGCCTTCCCCTGGCCCCAAAACGCCAGCTGGAACGTCAGGGCGTAGCGCTGCTGGTTATCGTCGGTGTCGTAAGGCCAGCGGACGACGGGAGAGGCACAGGTTCCGGGGAGCACGGTCAGCGAGAGACCGCTCTGGTCGGGGGCCTCGAGGGCCGCGCACACCAGATCCTGCGTGGCCGGGTTAAAGCTGGCGTTGGCCGGGGCCTGGGCAAAGCCAAAGAGCGTCCAGGACTGCCCCAGGGCGAGCGAGGCGAATGCGAGAACCAGCCCGATCCAGCGCAGCATGGCCTATTTCAGGGGCACGGCCCGCGCCTGTGCCGGGAGCTTCCCCTTGCGGTCGCGCACCTCGATCACCGCGGCCCGGCTCGTGGGTGGCGGGTCGAAGCGGAAGAGGCGGCTCGCGTCGCGGAGCAGGAGGAACTTGGGGAAGGATTTTTGGGCGACGGTCCGACCCCGATCGTCGAGGAAACGCACCGTGCCCCCCAGCGCCAGGTAGGTGTTGCCCCGGTTCGAGACCAGGACCTCGAGCCTGCCCTCGCGCAAGCGGGCCTCGTCGATGGCGAACGCGGGGTCCTGCCCTCCGGTGGTGGTGATGTAGATGCCGAAGAGGACCTGGGTGCGGATTTGAACGCTCACCTTCCCCCCACTTTGCTCCGGGTTCACCACCGGCGTGAACGCGATCGCACTCCAATAGCTGCCCCGGGCCGAGGGGGGCACCTCGACCGCGTAGGAGAAGGTTCGAACCTTCCCCTCGCTGAGGGCGAAGGGGTCGGCGGAGAACTGCAGCCAGTCGGCAGCGCTGTAGGGGTTCATTCCCGGCGGTTCAACCACCAGTTGGCCGGCATCGTCGAACTCGAAATCCAAAGGTTGCACCTCGAACTGACCCTCGCCCTTTTTGGCCATGACCAGGCGGATGATCCCCTCGTAGCGCTGGCCCGGGGCCAGTTCGAGTTCCACGAAGGGCGGCGCCAGGCCCAGCGCCGGGGCGCGCTGGGCCTGGGCGAAAAGGAGCAAAAGCCCCCCCATCAAGGGGGGGAGCCAGCGTCCGAGAAAGCCACGCACCCGTCCTCCTAGGGGCCGAACACCACCGACCAGGTCAGGGTGACGCTCTCGTTGAGCTGGCCGGTGCTGAGCGGGTCGATCTGGGCGTAAAAGAGGAGCGGGATGACCCGGGCGAAGCTGTAGTCGGTGGTGTAGGCGTCGGCCTGGGTGAACGTCGCACCGGTGGTGACGTCCTGGGGTGTGGTGGTGCTGTTTTGGCTGATCTGGCCGCTGGTGTTGACGTAGCCGGGGACGACGTAAACCGGGGCGGAGAGGGTGCCACTCGGAGTCGCGCTCACCGCAAAGGTTGCGGCCGGGTCATTGCTGATGATGAGCAACTCGCCGTCGGTGTCGTTCGTGGCGGCGTTGGCGTAACCGCTCACCGAGAAGCCGCTGTCTTTCACCACGTCGTTGGGGGCGAAGTCGCAGGTGGCGCTTGCGGTTTGGGTTGTGGTCGCGTTCACGCTGTAGGCACTCGGTAAGCCACCGGCTTGGTTTAGAGCGTTCAGGCACTGATCGACCGTGGTGTAGTAGGTGGTTCCGCCGATCGTTTGGCCCGCCAACGCCCCGGTGGCGGCTGCTGTGGTGCTTGAGAAGAAGCTGACCGAGGTGACGTTGGTGTAAACGACCACGTATCGGGGAAAGTTCAGGTTGATCACCGTCTGATTGCCAAACGCCGCCAGGGCAGGTACGGCCAGCAACGTGGCCACGGCGGCAGCAAAGAAATGAAGCGACCTCCTCACTGTTTCTCACCTCCGAGGTCGCAGGCCGGTCGCGCCACTGGCTCCCCACAACCCCATGGCGCCCGTTTTGGGAAGTTGTGGATCTTCGCCTCCTGCCGCTGCCGAAATTATACTTATTTCCAGCAAACTTGGCAAATATTCCAGCGTAGGCCTCGAGGAGGGGGCTTGCCCTCGGCGCGTCCGCTCGTTAGGATGGGCCGCGTGGGAGGGGCCGGGGCGCAGTCGCCTTGTCGGGGCAGCGAACCCTTCCTCGAAGTCCATTCCCTCACCAAGCGGTTTCCTGGGGTCGTCGCCAACGACGCGGTGCACCTTGAGGTTTGCCCGGGAGAGGTTCACGCCCTTTTGGGCGAGAACGGTGCGGGCAAGAGCACGCTGGTCAGCATGCTCTACGGGCTTTTGGCCCCCGACGAGGGTGAAATTCGAATTCGCGGGCGTCGGGTGCGGATCGGCTCGCCCAAGGAGGCGCTCTCGCTCGGCATCGGGCTGGTGCCCCAGCACTTCGAACTGGTGCGGAAGCACACAGTGGCCGAGAACGTGGCCCTCGGCCTTGGCGGGTTGCCGTATGTTTTTCCGGCGCGCCGGGTCGCCGAGCGCCTCCGGGAGCTCGGTGAGCGCTACGGGTTGCCCGTCGATCCGGGCGCTTACGTCTGGCAGCTTTCCGCCGGTGAGCAGCAACGGGTGGAGATCCTCCGGGTTTTGCTCCGCGACGTGAAGCTTCTCATTTTAGACGAGCCGACCTCGGTCCTGACCCCGCAGGAGGCGCGGGGTCTTTTTCGTGTCCTCCGGCGAATGAAGGCGTCCGGACACGCGGTGGTGTTCATCACCCACAAGCTGGATGAGGTGATGGAGATCGCCGACCGGGTGACGGTTTTGCGCCGGGGGCGGGTGGTGGCGAGCCTCCGTACCAGCGAAACCGACCGGGCGGGCCTTGCGCGTTTGATGGTGGGTGAGGCCTCCGAACATCCCGCGTACGCGAAGCGCCGGGCGCCGGGACGGCCGATGTTCTTCGTCAAGGATCTGTGGGTTCGGGGTGACCGGGGGTATTTTGCGGTCAAGGATGTGTCCTTTGAGCTCCGAGAGGGTGAGATCCTCGGCGTGGCCGGGGTCGCTGGCAATGGTCAGAGCGAGCTCATCGAGGCGGTGACCGGCCTGAGGCGGCCTCACCGCGGCTGGATCCGCCTTCGCGATCGCGATCTCACCGGAAAAGACGCTCGGACGTTTTTCGAGGCCGGGGTGGCGCACGTGCCTGAGGACCGCAACCGTCGTGGCGTGGTGGGTACGCTGAGCGTGGCGGAAAATCTGGTCCTCAAACACTACCGGCGTTCGCCGTTTGCCCGGGGGCCGGTTTTGGACTCGAAGGCGATTGACCGCTTCGCGCTCAAAGCCGTGGAACGGTACCGGATCAAGACGCCGGGCGTCCGGGTTCCGGTTCGGTTTCTCTCCGGCGGCAACGTGCAAAAGCTCATCCTGGCCCGTGAGCTCCACGGCGATCCCGAGATCATCGTGGCCGCCCACCCGACTTACGGCCTCGATGTCGGCGCCGCCAGCCAGGTTCACCAGGCGCTGCTGGAGGCACGGGAACGCGGCGCCGGTGTGCTTTTGGTGAGCGAGGACCTCGAGGAGATCCTCCACCTATCGGACCGTATTGCCGTGCTCTTTGAGGGACGGGTGGTCGCGGTGCTGGAGGCCAAGGACGCCACGCGAGAACGGCTTGGGCTGTTGATGGCGGGGGTGTCGGCGTGAGGCTTGAACCCCGCCATAAAGTTTCGCCGGCATGGGTGGTCCTGATTTCCATGGCGGCGGTGGTCGCCGCCTTCGTGGCCAGCCTGCTGCTGCTGTGGCTCTACGGAACCCCTCCCGGCGAAGCGCTTTCCGTGATCTATCAGGGCGTGCTGACCGATCGCCGGGGGCTTGCGGAGGTGTTCCGCCGGGCCGTCCCCCTCATTCTCTCCGGGATCGGACTCGCCTTTGCCTTCCGGGCTCAGTTTTGGAACATCGGGGCCGAAGGGCAGCTGCTCCTGGGGGCGGTGGCGGCGAGCTGGGTCGCGCTCTTTTCCGGCGTGCCGGGGTGGCTGATGCTGCCGGCCATGGCCTTTGCAGCCTTCGTCGCCGCCGCGATTTGGGCCATGGTACCCGCATACTTCCGGGTTCGCCTTGGGGTCAACGACGTCATTACCACCCTGATGATGAACTACGTCGCGATTTACCTGGTGGAATGGCTGATCCACGGGCCCTGGCGGGGGCGCTCGGTGTTTGGTTTTGCCTACACCGATACCTTTCCCGACGCGGCGTGGCTCCCGCTGCTGCCGGGGACCGCACTCGCCTGGCCCGGGCTTTTGCTCGCCGGGCTGGGGGCGGCGTTTTTGAGCTGGGTCCTGGGCCGGACCGCGCTCGGTTTTGAGGTGCGGGTGGTGGGTGAGAATCCAGAGGCGGCCCGGTATGCGGGGGTCCGGATCGTACGGACCATGCTTTTGGTGGCGCTTTTTTCCGGCGGCGCCGCCGGGCTGGCCGGCTTTGTCGAGGTTGCCGCGAATCATCACCGTTTGCTCAGCCCCTTGCAGATCTCTCTCGGCTACGGCTATACCGCGATCATCGTGGCCTGGCTGGCTCGGAACCATCCCCTGGCTGTTCTCCTGACCGGCACGCTCATCGGTTTTGTTTTCGCCGCTGGCGACGTGGCCAAAGTGGCCTTGCAAACACCGTTCCAGCTGGTACAGGTGGTGAACGGTTTGATCCTCTTTTTCCTGATTGGCGCCGAGGTCCTGATTCATCACCGGATCCGCTTTGGAGGGCGTCGTGGTTGAGGACTGGCTCGTGGTCATGCTGGCGCGGGGGTTTGCCTTTTCCGCCCCGTTGCTGCTGGCCGCGCTCGGGGAGATCGTGACCGAACGAGCCGGGGTGATCAACCTCGGGGTCGAGGGCATGATGATCCTGGGAGCGCTTTCCGCATTCGCGGTGGCCGATGCCAGCGGATCGGTCTGGCTCGGGGTCCTGGCGGCGATGGCGGTCGGGGGGCTGGCGGCGCTTTCCCACGCCTTTTTCTCGGTGACGCTCCGGGCCAACCAGTACGTATCGGGTCTGGCCCTCACCATGGTGGGGCTTGGCCTTTCCGGCTTGCTGGGCAAGTCGTTCGCTGGGCGGCCGCTGGCGCACCCCATGCCCCGGGCCGATGTCCCGCTCCTGAAGGATCTGCCCGTGCTCGGTCCCGGCGTGTTTACCGATCAAAGCCCCCTCCTCTACCTCGGATTCCTGGCCGCATTCGCCCTTTGGTTTTTCCTCTATAAAACGCGTTCGGGGATCGTGTTGCGCTCGGTCGGGGAAAACCCCACCGCGGCGGATGTGCTCGGCGTCAACGTCGATCTCGTTCGCTACCTGGCGGTGGTGTTCGGTGGTGTGATGGCCGGGGTCGCGGGGGCTTACCTCTCGCTCGCTTACCGGCCCTCCTGGACCGAGGGGATGACCGCGGGGCTCGGCTGGATCGCGCTGGCGATTGTGATCTTTGCTTCCTGGGACCCCTTGAGGGCGGTGGGGGCGGCGTTTGTCTTCGGGGCGTTTTACCACCTGGCCTACCGTTTCCAGGCCTACCTTGCTCCCGAGTTTTTGAAGATGACGCCCTACCTCTTCACCATTTTGTTCTTGGTCCTGAGCGCCCTGGGCAAGAGCGTTCGGCTGGGCGCGCCAGAGGCGCTGGGACGCCCCTACATACGGGGCGAGCGGTCGTAAGGAGGATGAGGGGATGAAGAAGTGGTTCGTGGCGGTGCTGCTGGTCCTGGGAGCGCTGGCCTTCGGCCAGGAGAAGCTCAAGGCAGGGTTCATCTACATTGGTCCGGTGGGTGACTACGGCTGGACCCGTGCCCACGACGAGGGGCGCAAGGCGGTGGAAAAGGCGTTCCCCTGGCTTGAAACCACCTACGTGGAGTCGGTGCCCGAGGGGCAGGTTGGGAGCTACATCGACCAGATGGTGCGGCAGGGGGCAAAGGTGATCTTTGCGACCAGCTTTGGATACATGGACGGGGTCCTCGAGGCCGCCCGCCGCTATCCCGACGTGATCTTCGCGCATGCCACTGGCTTTAAGCGGGCGCCTAACGTGGCCACCTACATGGCCGACTTCTACCAGATCTACTACCTCAACGGGCTCATGGCCGGGGCGCTGACCAAGAGTGGAAAGGTGGGCTATGTGGGTGCCTTCCCGATCCCCGAGCTCAAACGGCACATCAACGCCTTCACCCTCGGGGTGCGGGCGGTGAACCCCAAGGCCAAGGTGCTGGTGCGCTGGATCTACGAGTGGTACAGCCCCGCGGCGGCCAAGGAGGCCACGGAGGCGCTCATCGCCGACGGCGCCGACGTCTTTGCTTTTACCGAAGACTCGCCCACGGTGGTGCAGGTGGCGGCCGAGAAGGGCTTCCCCTCGTTCGCCCATTACTCGCCGATGCTCAAATTCGCCCCCGACTACGTGGTGAGCGGGCAGCTCGTTCGCTGGGGCGAGATCTACAAGGACTTCCTGGCCAAGGTCCGCGCCGGCCTCTATACCGCAAAGAACCTCCAGGACGTGGATTACTGGTGGCTTTTGCCGCAAAAGGCGGTGGTTTTGGGCGCGGATTTTGGAGTGCCGGTCAATCCTAAGTTCGTTCCCGAGCTCAAGGCCAAAAAGATCAAGCACCCGGTCTTTGGCGAGATCAGCGTTTATGACCTGGTCATGAAGCTTCACGCGCTCATGAGTGACGTCGAACTGGCCTTTGATCCTTTCCAGGGGCCGATCTACGACCGTAAAGGGGTGCTCCGCGTGCCCGAAGGGCTTCGCCTTTCGAAGCAGGAGCTGCAGACGATCGAGTGGGCGGTTGAGGGCGTGGTGGGGCCCTGGCCGAACGAACCGAAGTAATCGGGGAATGCCAAAAGCCCCCCAGGCTTATAGCCTGGGGGGCTTTTTGAGAGGTCGCTTAGCCAAGGCCAAGCCGGTAGCGGAGCAAGCGGAACTGATAGTAAAGGAAGCAGCCCAGGCAAAAGCGGAGGAGCAGGTTGATCCAAGCCAGCGCGGCCACGACCAGGGCCAGCGTCCAGCCGAGGTAGGGGTGGCCGAAGAGCAGCGCCAGCGAGGCGGCGATCAGGAAAACGGCACCCAGAGTCCTGGCAAAGCGATGGGGCCTCGGGTCTTCATCGACCGGCTTTTTGGGGATGCCGGTAAGCCGTTTGAGGAGGACCATCAGGTCGAGGCCAAGGTGCTGCGAGACCATGAGGAGTGCGAGCAGGTAGACCCCGGCGCTCCAGGAAAAGGCGAGGCTGAGCGGGAGCCCCACCCCAAGGAGAATCTGGTTAAATCGGATCTGATTCTGGTCCGTCCGCATGGGGCGATGCTATACCACTGAG
>CAZXOY010000028.1:0-24207 GCA_964642655.1 uncultured bacterium | reverse complement strand
AGGCGGTACTGGTAGGCAAGCTTTACGACCTTCTCCCCGCCCACGGTTATCCGCCACTTTGGCGCTTTGAGGTGTTTGCAGGGAGTTCGGCCTTTTGATCCAGCCCCTGGAGTTTAGGCCGAGCGGTTTGACTGGAGTAACGGGCTCGGGGCTTGTGGTCGCGTGGTGATGCGGAGAGCCGACCCGATTCGGTTCAGAGGAGTTGATAGTCAAATGATTGTTTGAGACAATAAAAAGAAGAAAGGGGGTTGTCGACTGCCCATGAGCATGAATCCCCGACGCTATAAGGACGCGATCTACGAACAGTTTGCGCGCATCGGCAAAGCGATCAGTAGCCCACGTCGGATCGAGCTACTCGACCTGCTTTGCCAGGGGCCACGTACCGTGGAAGCGTTGGCAGAGCAGGCCGGGCTGAGTGTGGCGAACACCTCACACCACCTCCAGGTTTTGCGTGCTGCTCGTCTTGTGGAGGCCGAAAAGAATGGTGTGCACGTCACCTATCGCCTAGCAGCTGATGAAGTCTGCACTTTCTTTGACGCGCTCCGCAAGCTTGCAAGATTGCGGTTGGCAGAGATCGAATGCCTGCAACGCGAGTTCTTGGCTGGGCGCGAGGGGATGGAACCAGTCGACCGCGACGAACTTCTGGCTCGGGTGCGCGGCGGCCAGGTCACCGTGATCGACGTCCGTCCCCGCGAGGAGTATCGAGCGGGGCATATCCCTGGTGCGCTTTCCGTTCCACTTGACGAACTCGAGCAGCGGCTCAGTGAACTGCCGCGTGATCGTGAAATTGTGGCCTACTGCCGCGGGCCCTACTGCGTGTTGGCCATCGAGGCGGTCAAGCGCCTAAGGTCGGCTGGCTTCTCAGCTATCCGCATGGAGGAGGGCGTTGTCGAATGGCGCGCGCACGGGTTCGAGGTCGAGATCGCGAAGGATACCGCAACTACGCGGGGAATGCGTGGAGGAGCAGAATGAGAAAAACCTTAATCATTCTCAACGATCCGCCTTACGGAACCGAGCGTAGCTACAACGGTCTGCGCCTCGCAAACTCGCTGGCCAAGCGTGATAGTGAGGAGGTTCGCGTGTTCCTGATCGGGGACGCGGCGAGCTGCGCAAAACGCGGTCAAAAGGTCCCACAGGGCTATTACAACATCGAGGTGATGCTGCGCGCGCTGATGAGACGAGGCGCCGAGGTCGGCGTCTGCGGCACGTGCATGGATGCCCGAGGGATTAGCGACGACGACCTCACGGATGGCGCTCGCCGTAGTACTCTCGACGAATTGACCGACTGGACGCAGTGGGCCGACCGCATCCTCGTGTTCTAGATTAGGAGGATCAGATGCCCGAAACACAGACCATCCTTGTTCTCGGCGGCGGCGTCGGTGGTGTCGTCACCGCAAATCGGTTACGCGAATGGCTACCGAAGCAGCACCGTGTCGTTCTAGTCGAGCGCGAGGCCCGACACGTATTCGCTCCGTCGCTTCTATGGCTGATGACGGGTGACCGTGATGCCGATCGGATCTCCAGACCCCTCGACCGCCTTGGACGCAAGGGTATCGAAGTCGTCCGAGGCGAGGTCGAGCGCATCAGCCCGACGGAACGCTCCGTGGTCGTCGACGGGCGCCCCCTCGTGGGGGACTACCTCGTGATCGCCCTAGGGGCCGAGCTCGCCCCCGAGACGATCCCAGGCCTTGCCGAGGCTGGGCACAACTTCTACACCCGTGCCGGTGCCGAGAGTCTGCGTGACGCCCTCGCCAGTTTCCGAACCGGACGGCTCATCGTGCTGACTGCCACGCCGGCCTACAAGTGCCCCGCGGCCCCGTACGAAGCAGCTATGTTCCTCGAGCACGCCCTGCGTCGGCGACGAGTCCGGGACCGCGTGCAAATCGATCTGTACGCTGCAGAGCCCGGGCCCATGGGCGTCGCAGGACCCGACATCTCGGCGGCCGTGCGCCGGATGGTCGAACTGAAGGGCATCTCCTATCACCCGGAGCATCAGGTCACCGCTGTCGATCCAAGCGCGGGTCGCATCTCGTTTGCCAACGGAGCGAGCGCCGAGTTTGACCTACTCGCTTACGTGCCTCCCCACCGTGCGGCGCGACCGGTGCACGAAGCGGGACTCACGGATGAGAGCGGCTGGATCCCCGTCGATCGGTACACGCTCGAGACGCGTTATCCGCGGGTGTACGCGGTAGGCGATGTCACGACCATACCGCTCAGGCTCGGTAAGCCGCTCCCCAAGGCCGGTGTGTTCGCACACGGTCAAGCAGAAGTGGTCGCACGGAACATCGCCCACGCCGTGACCGGGAGGGGCAAGCCGGCGCGCTTTGATGGTCACGGTTCCTGTTTTATCGAGACCGGCGACGGGAAGGCAGGTTTCGGCAAGGGCGACTTCTACGCTGAGCCGGTCCCCGTCGTTTCCATGTACGGACCGGGACGCCGCTGGCACTGGAGCAAGGTACTGTTCGAGAAATATTGGCTCAGGCGTTGGTTCTAAGGATAGGCGATGTGTGAGCCACTCAGCACGAGCGCCCATCGACCGGCTGATGCGGGCCAGTCGCTGGTACTCCCTCACCTGCAGGGCGGCGAGATCAGTCCGCGCGCTGACAGCTGGGACCTGGCATCCCACGACGGATGCGCAATGAACACACGCTTTCAAGGAGCCAAATCCGACAGTCAAGTGCTACTGCTTCGCATTCATTGCCGAGATCGACTACAGGAGTACGATTGTCATCGGTCGCATCCACAAGCCCAATCCGCAGGAGATAGGCCGAGCCTCGGTAAACACACATCCCTTCTCGAGAAAGCTCAGCGTGAAGGAGGACCCGCGATTCGTCTTCGGGCGCTTCCGACCAATCCGCGAGGCGAACTTCGAGCGCGCTTTCTGCTTCCCGCTCGACCGGAACGCGCGCCGGCGATGGCAACCTCCTCGAGGCGGGCAAGCACATCGGCGAGCTCAACTTTTTGATGAACAGCTGCGTTCGCCTTGTCACCTTGGCCAACGCAAAGCTTCACCATTTGATTCGCACTTGCGTCAAGCGAGAGTACCAGCAGCAAGCTGTGGTGCGGACAACTACGTCCTTCACCAACGAGGCGTAGCAACCGCTGGAATAGAACCGCATCTACGTCTTCGCTAAGGACAAGGAGGCCGAGACATGAACCGCGAAACCGCCCCAATCTACTTGGACCACAACGCAACCACGCCGGTCCTGCCGGAGGTTGTCGAGGCAATGCTGCCTTACTTGCACGAGCACTTCGGCAACCCATCGAGTAGCCACGTATACGGAAGACGGGCACGTGGCGCAGTCGAGGCTGCGAGAACCCAGGTGGCCTCGCTTATCGGGGCCGATCCCTCCGAAATCGTGTTCACTTCAGGTGGCACCGAAGCCAACAACCTGGCCATCCGGGGTGCGGCGGCCGCCATGACAGGGAGGAACCACATTGTCACCTCGGTCATCGAGCACCCTGCCACCGCCGAGCCTTGTCGGTTGCTAGAGCAAAACGGTTACGAAGTCACCTGGCTCGGTGTGGATGAAACCGGCCGCGTCCGCGCCGAAGACATGCGCAGCGCCCTAACCCGCAGAACCGCACTGGTCACTCTGATGCACGCCAACAACGAGACCGGCACGCTCCAGCCGATCGGTGAGATCGCCCCCGCCGTTCACGAAGCGGGAGCCCTGCTACATACAGACGCGGCGCAATCGGTGGGAAAAGTGCCTGTACACGTTGATGAGCTGGGCGTTGACCTGCTCTCCATCGCCGGCCACAAGCTCTACGCGCCGAAGGGTGTGGGCGCGCTCTTTGTCCGCAAAGGGGTCGTACTGGAACCGCTCCTACGCGGCGCGGGCCAGGAGCGCGGCCTGCGGCCTGGCACCGAGAACGTGGCTTCTATCGTCGGGCTGGGCGTGGCCTGCGAGATCGCGGCGGCTTCGCTGGAGCAGGAGGCGGCGCGGGTACGCGCTTTGCGCGACGAACTTTGGTCCCTACTTAAGGCCGCTATCCCGGGAGTCGCACTCAACGGCCACGAGGATCTGCGGCTCCCCAACACGTTGAACGTGAGATTCCCCGGCGTACGCGGCAGCGCGGTGCTTGCTGGAGCCCCTGGAATCGCTGCGTCCACTGGGTCGGCATGCCACGAGGGAGGAGAGTCGGCTTCGTCTGCGCTCATTGCCATGGGTCTCACCGAGGACAAGGCCATCGGATCCGTTCGCCTCTCTCTCGGCCGCGCCACCACTTGCGAGGACGTGCAGCGGGCTGCGCAGCTCCTTATACGGTCATGGAAGCGACTTGCTGGCAATGATCGTCCATGATCCAGCAAGGATACTGCGATGGAGGTTGAAACACTGCAGGCTGCGACGCAAGCTGATCGTCCTGTGACCCTGACGACCAGCGAGCGTGTCTTAGCAGCAGGGCACTAGCACGATGCCGAAGCGTGGATGTAGTACGAGTTACAGACGGTGCATAATACCCCTGTTACAGATATGATCATGGGTACCCTACGACGTGGTTGGCCACTGCTCTCTGCCGCGGGAAGCCTGCTTCTGGCCTGGAAACTGGCCTCGCTCGCGCTTCCGGCCTACTTGCTCCCGTCCCCGGAAGAGGTGCTCCGCGCCCTCCCAACCGCCGCGCGCGATTCCGAGTTTGTGTCTTCGGTAGGGCGATCCCTTGCCCGACTTGGGGCGGGGTTTGCCCTCGCTGTATCGGTCGGTGTAGCGGTCGGGCTTTTTGCCAGCGTCCTACCCACCTTCCGCGCCTACGCCCGGGCCCTCTTCTCCATCCTCCAGTCCGTGCCCCCGATCGCCTACCTGCCCCTGCTCATCCTGCTCCTCGGCTTTGGCGACCGGGCGATCCTCTGGGTGGTTACGCTAGCCGCACTCTTCCCCATCGCCATCAACGCCGTGGCCGCGGTGGAGCAGATGAACGAATTGCATGTCGCCGCGGCGCGTAACCTGGGGGCCCGCCCCTGGCAGCTGGCCCTCCGGATTTATCTCCCCGCGTCGCTCCCCACGCTTCTCGCCGGTGCCCAGGCCGGCTTCGGTAACGCCTGGCGGGCCCTCATCGCCGCCGAGATGTTCGGAGGAACCAACGTGGGGCTCGGCTGGTCCATCGCCACGGCCTCGCAGGTGGGGGACGTGGCGCGGGTGCTGCTCGGCATCACCGTGATCGGTCTGCTTTCGGCAGCCATTGACGGCGGCCTCTTCGCACTCGCCAAGCGCCGGCTCCTGCGCTGGAGGTACGCGTGAGCAACGCGGAAGGGGAAGGGAGATGATCCGGCTCGAAAACGTTACCAAAACCTACGGTACGCTCACCGCTTTGGGGCCGATCTCGCTGGTGGCCGAACCCGGGACCTTCACCGCGCTCGTGGGCCCCTCGGGATGCGGAAAGTCCACCCTGCTTCGGCTCGTGGCCGGGCTCGAGCCCCCCAGTTCGGGCCGGATCACCGTAGGGGGCGCGCCGGTGACCGGACCGTCCCCCAAACGCATCCTGGTCTTTCAGGAAGAGGCGCTTTTCCCCTGGCTCACCCTGGACCAAAACGTCGCCTTCGGCCTGGAGGTGGCCGGGGTCCCCAGGAACAAGGCGCGCGCGGAGGCCCGCGCCTGGCTAGAACGCGTCCACCTCGCGGGATTCGCGCACTACTACCCCCACCAGGTCTCGGGCGGCATGCGCCAGCGGGCAGCCCTCGCCCGGGCGCTCCTCCTGGAGCCCGAGGTGCTCTTGCTCGACGAACCCTTCGGGGCCCTCGATGCGCTCACCCGGCTCAAGCTCCAGGAGGAGCTCCTCACGCTCTGGAACGCCCGCCGCCCGACGGTCCTCCTCGTCACCCACGACGTCGAAGAGGCTCTCTTCCTCGCGGACCGGATCGTGGTGCTCTCGCCACGCCCGGCCGAAGTCGTCACCGAAGTCCCTGTCCGAATCGCAAGGCCCAGAGCCCGCGATGATCGTGCGATTTCAAGGCTGAGACGGGAAATTCTCGGCCTGCTCGGCATCGAAACTCAGGAGGTACACCATGCGTAAGTTTCTAGTGTTGATCCCCCTGCTTGCGGGCCTCGGTTTTGCCCAGCTCAAGGCCCGCGTCGGCTACGTGAACGTCCTCCCCGCGGCGCTTCCCCTCGTAGCCGAGGAGTTCGGGCTCTACAAAGAAGCCGGCTTCAATATCGAGCTCACGCCCTTCGGCGACGGTCCCACCATGATGCAGGCCCTGATTTCGGGTCAGCTCGACGCGGTCTACGTGGGCTTTGCCCCCGCTTATCTTTGGGCGGTGCGCGGGGCGCCGATCAAGATCCTAAGCAAAGCAGCCAATTTTGACCTAGTCGTCATCGCCCGCGCGGATAGCGGCATCCAGAGCCCCAAGGACCTCAAGGGCCGCCGCGTCGGCGTCCTCCCCAAGGGGAGCATGCCCGACGTGCTCTTCCGCGGCCAGGTCTTGAAGGACGCAGGGCTCAAAGCGAGCGACCTCACCCTCATCTACACCAAGGCCCCCAACCTGGTACCGGGGCTCGCGACCGGCCGGATCGAGGCGGCGGTGATGCTCGAGCCCTGGACCACCATCGCCCGGCTTCAGCTCGGGCTCGTCCCGGTCTACGACATCAACCAGGTTTGGCCCGAGTCAACCGGCCCGGTCCTCGCCACGACCCAAAACGTCATCGAGGAAAAACCCGAGGTCCTTCGCGCCTTACTCCGCGCGCACAAGAAAGCCGCCGAGATGGCCGAGGCCCGGCCTGAGGCGGTCAACCGCCTCCTCGCCCGGGTGTACTTCCCAAACGGGGTCAAAACCCCCAAAGGAACCGTGGACGGCGTGACCGTGATCGCCCAGGCGCGCCGGCGCATCCGCTACGGCTTTGGGGTGAGCGAGGCCACACTCCGCCAAATGGAAGCCGTGGCCCGGATCCTCAAGAAGCTTGGCTACATCCCCCAGGCGCTCCCCGTGTCCGAGCTGGTGGATCGAAACCTCATGCCATAGCCAAAACTTACCGCAAGAACTGAAGTTTCCGCTCTTGGAGGAGACGAATACAGCGCTGCCCGACAAACCTTTCCAGGGAGACCCCACCCTTATTGGCCGGCTCACGACGTGCAGCCCAACGCTGTCTCCCTGTTGGGCTGGACCGTCTGATCGTAGACGCTCATGGTGACCGCCTAGATGCAGCTACCCGCCGCGTTATTCACGCTAAGCCCCGGCTGTGAACCGGCGCCTGATTACCCAGGCTGTTCTGCTGCCGGGACCGTCGGGAGGAGCGGAGCCGCCTCGCTGGCACCAACGAACGGCGCTCCAATGGGCAATGTTTTGGGTGGTTGCAGCCAACGATTCGCTGGCTCACCAAAAAAGTCGGGGATGCATTCTGGCGGCGATCCTACCGCCTCCCCTTCAAACGGCTGGCGCAAGCCTTGACGTGCTCGGTGTGCCGCGGAGCACGGTGGAGATTGACGTGCTCTTCCAGGCCGACCATCGGCGCCTCGGCGCGGGCGTACGAGCGAATCGTTCGGCTGCGCCGCTGGTTTCCCTCAAACCAGCCCCTTTTCAAATGCACGCGTCTCCCCTGCTGCGTGAACTGCATCGCGAGCGTGGAGTAGGGGCGGGAGAGGAGCCCGGGCAGCCCGCTCGATGCACACCCCGGCGTGCAGAGCGAAACCAATCCCCGCCGGACGGCCGGCGGCAGCTCCCCCGGGCTTTGAAGGGATATGTACAGCTCCGGAAGTCCGGGGTCAGGCCGGGCGACCGAGCAACGGGGGCCATGTGATGTAGATGATGTATAATTGGCTCGTGATAAGAAAGCAGCTCTACCTGCGCCAGGACCAGGACCGCCTCCTGAAGAAGATGGCCCGGGAGCTGGGTGTTCCCGAGGCGGAGGTGGTCCGCCGCGCCCTGGACCGCTTCCTCTCCGGTGCGGAGGCCAGCGCCCGGCCCGGGGCGGAGGCTGCGGCCCTCGAATTCCTGGAGGAGGCTCAGCGTCTCGCAGCGGAACACCGGTTTCCCGAAGACTGGCGGTTCGACAGGGAAGAGCTCTATGCCGAACGGGGAAGGTGGGGCCGCTGATCAGTTACCTTCTGGACACCAACTTGCTGCTCTATCCCCTTGACGCCCGGAATCCCTGGAAGCAGGCCCGGGCGAAGGCCGTTTTGCGCCATCTCGCCCGCAAGGGGAACGCCGCGCTTCCCGTCCAGGCCCTCTCCGAATTCGCCAGCGTCGCCTTGCGCAAGCTGGAGCCGCCGTTGAGTCCGGAAGAGGCGGCCCGCCAGGTGGAGCGGCTCATTCTTGCCTTTCCCGTCTTCCCCTTGACCCCGCCCGTAGTCCTGGAAGCGCTGCGGGGGGTCGAGGCCTACAGCCTGGCTTTCTACGACGCCCAGATCTGGGCGATCGCCCGGCTCCAGGGCATCCCGGTGGTCCTTTCGGAGGACTTCCCCACGGGGGCAGTGCTCGAGAGCGTGCGGTTCCTCAACCCCCTGGAACCCTCAGTGGCGGTGGAAAGCCTTTGAGCACGTCCGTGCGGGCCCCCAAACAGGGCGCAGGAATGTAACCTCCCAACACGTTGTTCACTGGAGCCCCATACTTCTGGTGCCTGTGAGGGAATGGCTTTGGGCACGAGAGGTGGGGCTCCAGTGAAGCTCCGCAAGAATCACCTACCAAGCAAGGCGCATCCTTGTGTTCCGCATTATCCACGAAGGCCTGGTGGTAAGGGAAGCGGCCAAGGCGCAAGGGGTTAGCCCGAGAACCGCCTACAAGTGGCTCCGGCGTTATCGCGAGGAGGGCGAGGCTGGTCTTAAGGACCGGAGCTCAAGACCGAGGCGGAGCCCAAGACAAACTCCCGAGGAGGTCCGCACGCGCGTCATCGAACTCCGCAGGCGCCGCTGGCCCGCCACGCCATCGCCTGTAGGCTCGGCCTCTCCAAGAGCACGGCGGGGCGCATCCTGAAAGCCGGGGGGCTCAACCGGCTCTCCGTTTTGGACCCCAAGCCCCCGCCCAGGCGCTTTGAGGTTGAGGCTCCCGGGGTCCTCCTGCACCTGGACACCAAGAAGCTCGCGCGCTTTAAGAGGCCCGGCCACCGGGTGGCCCAGAACCGAAAGGATCGCAACCGCTCGCCCGGCTGGTCTTTCGTCTTCGCCGCGGTGGACGACATGAGCCGGCTGGCCTACGCCGAGGTGAGGCAAGACGAGCGCAAGGAAAGCGCGACTGCCTTCCTGCTCAGAGCCCTGCGGCGCCACCGGCGGATGGGTATCCAAGTGAGGGCGGTGATGACCGATAACGCCAAAATCTTCCAGTCCAGGCGTTTCCAGCGGGTGCTTCGTTGGCAGCGAATGGGCCTACGCCCACGCCCACCGGAGTTCCGATGAGCGGGAAGCCCACCTCCCCGGGTGGCCCCACCCTAGACCTGGGCCTTGTTCCTGGCGAGCGTGCCGAGCGGCCCCACCGGGGAGAGGAAGCCGCTGCCGGCGACGACCTTGCCCCCCGAGACCTTGGTCACGAGCATGGGGAGCGGCCGGGGTGGCGGCCCACCGACCACCTTGGCCCCTTGGCGCGGGTCGTAAAGGCCCTTATGGCAGGGGCAGAGGAAGATCTTCTGATCGGCGAGCCAGTCGCTGACGGTGCAGCCCAGGTGCGTGCAGATGGCGGAGTAGACGATGACCCCCTGGTCCGAGTTCTTTTTGGTCTCGGCGTCGTACTCGTCGGGGTTGAAGCGGATGATCATCGAGAGGTTGTTGCGCTCGCCGCTTTTGACCACCTTGGTTTTGGGGTCCATGGGCCAGGCGAGAACGAAGGGCCCGCCCAGGGGGAGCGTGTCCAGGGTGACGGGCTTGCCTTTGTCGGGGCCCTGGGCGATCACGAAGGTGTCGCCTTCCTTGATCGGCTCGGATTCGGGCGTGATCTCTTTCTTGGGGCGGAGGCCGCCGGCGATGAAGAGCGAGGAAAGGCCGGCCAGCCCCAACCCGGCCCCGAGGCTCGCCTGAATGACCGCCCGCCTGGAAGTTACGTTCTTCTTCGACATTACCAGGGCACCTCCGAATGTTCGTCTTCGATCAGGACTTCATCGCCGAGGTAGTACTTCTTGTAGATCGCGAGCAACACCGCGGCTACGAGCATGATGCTGCCAAAGACCACGCCCTGCGCCGCGCTGCTCACCGGGCCCACGGTCAACTGGTGGAGGATGAGCCGGACGAAAAACCCAGAAAGTCCCGCCAGCACCACCGCCAGCAGGACGCTCACCACCGCCACCGCGGCCCCGGGCTCGGGGACATGGCGGCCGGGACGGAGCTCGACGCCCTCGAGCCAGGCGGAGAAGTAACCGATCAGCCCGTAGACCAGGAAGACCGCGCTAAAGGCGAGCAAGCCGATCTGGCCCGGGGTGAGCTCTTCCTTCGCTTCGCCCGCGAGTCGCTCGAGGTGAATCGCGTCCAGCTGAAAGGCGTAGAAGAGGGCGATTGAGAAAAGAATAGCGAAGAAGGGCAGAACCGTGTCGTTCCTGTACATGCCGCTCGTTCACCCCCTAGCGTTCCGCTTTGACGTCGGATTCGCTCACCGGGCCGAAATCGTTGAGCTTGGCCCGCAGGTAGGTCGCGACCGCCGCCACCTGGGCGTCATCCAGGCTGCTGCCGAAAGGCGGCATCGCACCGGCGCCGTTCAAGATCCGGTCGATCACCAGTTTTTTGTCCTTCAGGTTCTGATTGCCCTTGAGGGCGGGGAAGGCGCCGGGGATACCCTCGCCGCCGGCCTGGTGGCAGGCGGCGCAGTTTTGGGCGTAGACCTCCTCGCCGGTCTTGATCAGCGCCGCGAGGTCGGCGCCGCCTCCGGCTTCGGCGGCACCGCCACCTTTTCCGAGCGCTTCCTTCACGTCGTCGACGCTCACGCCGCCGAAGCTGTTGCCGAAGTCGTTGCGGATGTAGGTGAGGAGTGCGGCGAGGTCTTCATCCGAGAAGTCCTTGAACGCGGGCATGCCGCCCTTGCCCTCGGTAATGATCGTGAGCGTGCCCTTGAGGTCCCCGAGCAACTTGTTCCCTTTGAGGGCGGGGAAGGCGCCGGGGACGCCCTCGCCGCTGGCCTGGTGGCAGGCGGCGCAGCTTTGGGCGTAGATATCCTTCCCTTTGTCGAAGAGCGCCTGGTCGACCGGCGCTCCCGAGCCCTGGGCCACGCTCTCCTCGGCGGCCCCGCCGCTCGGGGCCATCTGGGAGGCGATCTCCTCGGAGGTAGGGCTCACGGCGAAGAAGAGCCAGACCAAAAACAGCACCACCACCGTGGCCACGACGTAGAGCCAGGGGGAGGTCCGGCCGGGCTCGATCGGCGCCTGGTACTCGCCCACCTTGACGTCGAACGCCACCTCACCGCTGACCCGCTGGTCCTCGTCGAGGCCCTCGAGGGCGACGTCGGGGAGGTTGTCGACGAAGAAGGTCTGCCGCCGCTCCTCCTTGGCGCCGCTTTTGAAGACGGTCACGATTCGGAGCGTGTGCTCGCCGTCGGGAAGCGTGCGGGTGTCGATGCGCACTCGAAACGGCGGCTTGGTGAGCACCTGAACTGGTTCGGTCGCGTCGTCTACGTAGACCTCAATCCGTTCAACCTGTGGATTCATAGCCCCTCCTTCAAAGGCGACTGGCCATCACCAAAAACAAGCATAGCAAGCCCATGGGGTGGACATCTGCACCCCCCGCAAGCTAGGTCAAGGCGGGCGGGTCAAATGTCCCAACTTTGGCGTATCGCTTCCAGGGACGCCTTGAGCGCGCTGGCGTCCCCCTGGACCTCGAAGGTGGCGGTTGGCGGGAGCTTGGCCGGCCTCAGGGCCCGGTAGGGGATCTGGCCTTCCCCGACCGGGAGGTGGCGGTCGCGGTCGCCGGGCGTGTCGTTGATGTGCAGGTGGATGAGACGGTCTCCGAGGCGCTCGAGGTAGGCTTCGACCGTGCTTAGGCCGCCCTCGACGAAGGCGTGGCTGAAGTCGAGGCAAAAACCGTAGTCGGGGTGTCGTTCGAGGAGGTGGGCGAGATCTTCCGGGCCCTCGAGGAGATCCCGGCCGTCAAGGGCCAGGTTCTCCACCGCCACCGGCAGGGGAAGGGGTTTGAGGGCCTCGAGGGCCGCTTCCAGCTTTTGCCAGGCGGCGGAGGTGATCATGGGATGACGGAGAGGGACCTGACCGCTATGGAGCACCGCGACCTCGGCCCCCAGGGCCTCGGCGAAGGCGAGCCCATCGCGGGTACGCTCCAGGGCTGCGTTCCAGGCTTTGGGAAAGAGCGAGGCCAGGTTGAGGTCGACGAAGGGGAGGTGCACGGTAAAGCCCACGCCGTAGGTGCGGCCCATCTCGCGGATGGCGGTGGGCGAGGGCAGGCCCGGGACCGCTTCGAAGAAGTCGTAGGGGAGCTCGAGGTTCATCCCCAGCTCGGCGGCGAGCGAGAGCGCGGCGTCCAGGTCGAGGATCCGGGCATCCAGGGGGCTGAAACCGAATTTCATCGTGCCTCCAGGGCCTTTTTCTGAGCGGCCTCGAGGGCTTTCCTGGGATCGAGGCCCCCCTTGACGCTTCGTTCCAGGGCTTCCTCGAGGTAAACGCGCCAGGTCACGAACTCGGGGATCCGGGGCCGGGGCACCGCGTAGGCCAGCTGCTCGAAGGCGGCCTTTCGGTAGGGGTTTTCGGCGTAGAAATCCTTCAGGTAGGGCAGCGCGCTCTTGCGCAGGGGCACGTAGTAGCTGGCCTCGACCCACTTGGCCAGGTTGTCGGGGCGCATCATGAAACGCCAAAAACGGAGCGCTCCCTCGATCTGGGCCTCGCTCGCCCCTTTGAGCACCACCAGCTGGGCCCCGCCCATGGGCACCTTGCCGCCGGGGCTGCGGGGCACCGGGGCCACCCCCAGGCCGAAGGCGAAGGAGTAGTTCTCGGCCGCCGGCCAGTTGGCGATGGAGGCGAAGACCATCATGCCCTTAGTGCGGACGAAGTCGAGCAGCGCGAACTGGCTCTCCGCCAGCCGGCGGGCGATGAGGTCGCCGCGCCTCGCCATCCTGTGCAGCATGGAAAGGGCCTCGATGGCCGCCTCGCTGTCGAAGTTGGGGCGCCCGTCCGGGGTGACCAGGCTCCCCCCGCGGCTCGTCACCATGGCCTCAAAGGTCCACGACTCAAGTACCGCGATGTAGCCCTTGCGCCGCCGGTCCGAGAGTTTGGCCGCGGCTTTTTCGAAGGCCTCCCAGGTCGTGGGGGGACTGAGCTTTTTGGCTTTGAAGGCGCTGGCGTTGAAGTAAAGCACCGGGGTGGAGGTGTTCAAGGGCAGACCGTAGCGCGTTCCGCCCACAATGCCGTATTCCCAGACCGCCGGGTAGAAATCCGCGATCTCGGCCTTGGTAAGACCGAGGTCGCTCGGCAGCGGCAGCGCCAGGTGCTCGGCCACGAGCCGGGGGAAGAAGGCGATCTCGGCCTGGTAGAGCACCGGCTGGGTTCCCGTGCGCAGCGCGGCGATGAGGCGGGTTTCCGCCTCGCGGTAGTCGCCCACGTAGCGGGGTATTACCTTGTAGTCGCTCTGGGTTTGGTTGAAGGCCTTGGCGAAGGCCTCGATCTGGCGGCCGGCGGGGCCGTCCATGGCGTGCCAGAAGCTGATTTCCACCTGGGCGAAGGCCAGCCCGAGCAGGACGATGACAAAACTGAGTACACGCATCACATCACCCCTTTATGCTTCCTTCGAACGTCTCCACGATTTTACGTTCGAAGACCAGATAGATGAGAACGAGCGGCAGCGTGGAGAGCAGCGCCGCCGCCGAGAGTAACCCCCAGTCGGCCGGGTAGCGGCGGGCGAGGTCGGCGATCCATACCTGCACCGTCCAGAACCGCTCTCCGACCACCACCCGGGGGAAGAGCACCAGGTTCCAGTGGGCGGCGAAGGCCAAAACGCCGGCCGCGATGAGGTTCGGCGTCAGCAGCGGGGCCACGACGCCAAAGAGAATTCGCCCCTCGCCCGCGCCGTCGATCCGGGCCGCCTCCACCAGGGTGAAGGGCAGCCCCCGCAGGCCCTGGTAGATCAGCATGATGGTGAAGGGGCTCGCGGCGAAGGGCAGTACCAGCGCCCAGGGCGAGTCGAGCAACCGCAGCCCCAGGAGCACCCCGTAGAGCGGGACCAGGAGCAGCTCGGCGGGGATGGCCAGGGTAAAGAGGAAAAGGCCCCAAAACGGGGCGCCATTCCAAAGGGCGTAGGCGGCGGGGAGGCCGGTGGCCAGCTGCAAGAGGGCGGCGGCCCCGCTCGCGATGAGCGAAAACCCGAGGTGGCCCCAAAACCCCTCGGGGGCGAGCTTTTGAATGTTTTCCCAGGTGAAGCCGATGCCGCTTCGGAGGTCACCGGAGTACACGATCTCGGGGGGCAAAAAGGCGGCGTAGGCCATCCACAAGAAGGGCAGGAGCACCAGCGCCACGATGCCCCAGACGAAGGCGTGTCTCATCGTTCCTCCAAGAGACGCCCCTGGGCCCAGGCCACCGCCACCGTGAGCGCCAGCATGACGACGGTGACGGCGGCGGCGTAACCGAGACGGAAGTTTTCAAAGCCGAGCTCGTAGATGAGGTAGCCGAGCACCCGCGTCGCCCCGTAGGGTCCACCCCGGGTGAGCAGGAACACCGCCACGTAGGATTGCAGCGCGAGCACCGTCCCCACCACGGTGAGGAAGAGCACCGCCGGTCGGAGGAGGGGCAGGACCACGTAGCGGGTGACCTCGAGGCCCGAGGCGCCGTCGACCATCGCCGCCTCGAGCACCGCCCGCGGGATCGATTTGAGGTGGGCGCTGACCACCAGGACGCCGTAGCCCAGATAGCGCCAGAGGGTGAAGGCAACGACCATGATCATGGCCCAAAAGGGCGCCTGATCCCAGGCGGGGATGGGCAAAAAGCTCGCCAGGGCCCCGTATTCGGGGGCAAAAAGGGTGTACCAGGAGGTGCTGGCCGCCCCGACCGTGACCAGCCCGGGGAGGAAGAGGATGCCCTTGACCACCCGCTCATAGCGCTGGCCCTCCAGCGCCAGGGCGACCAAAAGCGAGAGGATGAGGAACGCGGGCAGGGTGAGGGCGGCGAAGATGAGCGTGGCCTTGACGCTTTGGAAGAAGACCGGATCGGCGAAGAGCTCGCGGTAGTTGGCGAGGCCCACCGGCGTGGGCTGGGAAAGGCCCGACCAGCGCCAGGTGGAAAAGCGGATCACCTCGAGGAAGGGGAAGAAGAAGAACACGCCCAGCACCAAAAGCGCCGGGATCGCCCCTTGGGCTTTGCCCAGGGTCCGGCCAAGCTCGGGAAGGGGGCGCCGGTGTGCTCTGTTCACCACAGGAAGAGGAGGCGCACCGCGAGGGGCAGCCGCTCGTCGCTCGTCACCTCGAGGGCCACCGGCTCGACGTAGAGCCGGGCCCCGAGGCCCCAGGCCAGGTGGAGCCCCCGGTAATACCCCGCGCCGACCTCGGCGCTCAGCACCAGGGGGAGCCCGCTGGCAAGCTCCAGCGAGGCCCGGGGACCCACCACCAGCCCGGTGGCAAAGCCCGAGGGCTGGAAGGCGGCAAAGGGAAGACGGATGAAGCCGCCGGCGGAGGCGAAGTGCTCGCCGAGGGTGAGGCCGGGGAAGACGAGCGCGCCAAGCTCGGCCCGACCACCCAGGCCACCGCCTTCGCTGAAGAGCTCGAGGCTGGCTCCGGTTTCGAGCCCGAGCGGGCTCGCAGGAAGCGTTGTCGAGAGCCAAAGCCCCCCGCCCGCGGGTGGCAGATAGGTTGCGCCGATGGCCGTTTCGGGGTAGGCCGGCGGCGCGGCGAGGGCCAGCGAGGCCAGCATGCCCATGAAGCTGAGGTGAATGAACTTGAAGCGGCGCCAAAACCCAAAAGACGCGATGCGACCCTGGAAACGGCCCGCATCGATCCGAAAGCGACGGGAACGTTGGACTGACATGATATCTATTTATACTTGATTCCGTGAGCGACGCCGAGCTCAAAGCGATCCTGCAATCGGCCCGGGTGGTCGCCGTGCTCGGCGCGCACCGCGATCTTGCCCGGGCGGCGGCCTACGTGCCCGACTACCTTGCCGGGGTGGGGTACCGGATCATCCCGGTCAACCCGAAGTTCACGGGCGAGCTGCTTTTTGGCGAGCCGGTACGACCTGACCTCGCCTCGATCGACGAACCCGTGGACATCGTCGACGTCTTCCGGCCGAGCCAGGCGATCCCGGGGCACCTCGAGGACATCCTGGCCATGCGGCCCCCGCCCAAGGTGGTGTGGTTCCAACTGGGTATTCGCAACGACGAGGTCGCGGCCGAGCTTATGGCCCGGGGCATCACGGTGGTCCAGGATCGCTGCATGCTGGCCGAGCACAGACGCCTTTTCGGGGCATGACCGATCGGGAGCGCCGGGCCCTCCTGGCCTGGTACCGGCAAAACCGCCGGGACCTCCCCTGGCGGCGTACGCGCGACCCCTACGCCATTTTGCTGGCGGAGGTCCTCCTCCAGCAGACCCAGGTCCAGCGGGCGATTCCCTTTTACCGCAGGATTTTGGCCCGCTTCCCCACCCTGGCCGCGCTGGGCGAGGCCCCGCTCGAGGCCCTGCTCGAGCTCTGGCAGGGGGCGGGCTACTACCGCCGGGCCCACCAGCTGCACGCCCTGGCACGAGCGACGGGCGGGGTGCTCCCGGAAACCTACGCCGAGCTCCGCCGGCTCCCTGGCCTTGGACCCTACACCGCGGGCGCCGTGGCCTCGATCGCCTTCGGGGAAGCGGTGCCCGCGGTCGATGGGAACGCGCGCCGGGTGCTCGCCCGCTACTACGGCCTGACCGCGCCGGGGGAGGCCGAGCTCTGGCGGCTCGCCGGGGCCCTGGTGGATGCCGAAGCGCCGGGGGAGTGGAACCAGGCCCTCATCGAGCTCGGGGCCACGCGATGCACCCCGAAAAAGCCGGCCTGCGCCGGTTGCCCGCTGGTCAAGGGGTGCCGGGGAAAACTCGACCCCGGGCGGTTCCCCCTGCCCCGGCGCACGAGGAAAAAACCCCTCGACCTTTTCGCCTTGGTGCTCGTGGGACGCGAGGGGGTGGTGCTCGTCCGACGCGAGGGCAAGCGCTTCTCGGGGCTCTACGGGGTTCCCATGGGCGAGGACCTCGGGGCGCTCCTCCGCGAGTACGGGTTAAGCGGCGCCGCGTTCGCCGGTGAGGTTCGCCACGGCCTCACCCACCTGGACATGCGGGTTCGGGTTTACTGGGCGCGGGTGGATGCCGCCGGCCAGGATGCGGCCTCAAAGCCGCTCAGCGTCCTCGATCGGAAGATTCTGAAAAAATTCGAGGAGGCGTTCGGCGAGGCGGGTGCCCTCGAGGCTGACCTCCCTGTAGCCCCCCTGGCCCAGGACGCAGACCCCGACGCCAAAAAGCCCTGAAAAGCGGGTGAGCCTGCAACTTTCTCGGTCCCATTCCTCGGGGGCGAAGCGGTCAAAGCGGACCGTGTAGCCCGGGGCGCCCTTAAACGGCGGCGCGCTCAGGCTGCTGGGTTCAAAGCGGAACCCGAGCTCGCGGAGGTGGGCGTGGAAGTCGGGGTAGGCGGCCTCGCCGAGCCGCCCCGCCGCTTCCTCGATCTCGCCGACCCTCAGCCTGGCCCCGAGGAAGCTCCCAAGCGCGAGCACGGTGACCCGGGCCCGGTATTCGGGACCTTCCCAGCTCTCGACCCCCAGCACCCGCCCGTCTTCGATGAGAAGGCGGGTCGCTGTGGCCTGGAAGAGGTGGAGCCGTGGCGCCAGCGACTCCAGCCGCCACTTGGCCCGGGCGTGGAGCAAAAACGGCGGCAGGCCTTCTTCGTACACTTCGGCAAACAGGGTGCCCTCGGCCGGCGGGTCGCTGATCTCGGTCACCGGCAAGAAGAGCGAGTCCAGGCTCTGGGTCAATAGCCCCACCCGAAGCCCGTTCTGCGCCAGGCGGTGGGCGACCTCCGAGCCGGCGAAGCCGGCCCCGACCACCAGGACGTCGTAGCGGTTTGGCGTATCCATCATCATTCGTGGACCGGACCGAGGACGGGTCGTGTCCTCGGGTACTGGAAGAGCAGGTACTCGCCCTGGACCTCGATCATGGCCAGGCCCTGTTTCGGCCACTCGGCACGCAGAAAGCGCGGGGGTTCGCGGTGCACCCGGCCCTGGTGCCGGCTGCGAAGCGCGACGCGGAAGCGTCCCCGGCCGTAGGAGGCGATGCCCCAGCCCTCGTCCCCGGCTTCGAGCCGCTCGAAGGCCCAAAGCGCCAGCGCCGTCGCCTCGCTGGGCGGGAGCCAGGCGCCGCTCGCTGACCCGAAGTGGGCGAAAAAGCTCTTCACGGGGGACTTGCTTTCGATGAGCAGACCGCCTTGGCCGTGCACCACCCGCGCGGCTTCGTTCTCGTACACCCGCCCCACGATGCGCGAGCGGGCCAGGGCCATCGCCAGGGCGAACCGTGCTTTGAGGGCGGTGGCGTTGGTCGACTCGTTCCTGCAAAAGAGCGCCGGATGAGGGTTAACCTCGAGCATCCTTCACACCCACGAAGATCGCCGCGATGCCCCCGCTGAGGAGGCGGTAGCGCGTCCGGAAGCCGGCCGCCTCCATCATTTTGCGGAAATCCTCGGGTTTTGGGAAGCGCTCGACGGTTTCGGGGAGGTAGCGGTAGGCCTCGGGTTTTTTCGAGATGACCCCCCCCAAAAAGGGAAGGATGCGGTCGAAATAGACCTTGTAGATACGGCCGAACCAGCCGTCGGGAGGCGGCGGAAACTCCAGGATCACCGCCCGGCCCCCGGGGGTGAGCACGCGGTAGAACTCGGCGAGACCCCGCTCGTAGTCGTGAAAGTTGCGAAATCCGAAGGCCACGGTGAGGGCCTGGAAGAATTCGTCGGGAAACTGCATCTCCATGGCGTCGCCGGGGACGAAGTAGAGTCCGGCAAAACCCGTTTGCCGAGCTTTTTGCCGGGCGATGGCGATCATCTCGGGCGAGAAATCCATGCCGATGACCTCGGTCCCCGGCGAGACCGCCTTGACCAGGAGCGCGACGTCGCCGGTCCCGGTCGCGACGTCGAGCAGCCGGCGGGGGTTGTCCTCGAGGGCCTCGCGAACCGCGGCCATCCGCCAGCGGCGATCGATTCCGAAGGAGAGGAGTCGGTTGAGCAGGTCATAGCGCGGCGCGATTTCGGAGAACATGCGCCGTACGGCTTCTGGATCGCGGCTTTCGGGATCCATAACCTATTCATCATAAAGCCCCGTGGTGAAAGTCCCGGGCCATGCCTTACAATAACCCCCCGTGAACCGCGTCTTTTTTCCGCTCATCGCCCTGGCATCGGCGGCCCTCATGGCCATTTCGCCGTGGTTCGTGGCCAAGCGTGCTTTTGGCGGGCGTGGTGTGTTGCTCGCGCCCTTTGGCGTGGTCAACCCGAGCAACGCCCGGGGCCCCTGGCCCGAGTTGGGGTGGCTTGGGACCATGTTCGCGCTGTGGGCGGTTTTGGCCCTGGTCTCGGTTCTCGTCTACACCCTGACCCGCGGCCAAAAGCGGGCCCGGTGGCTCTATGTGCTCGGCGGTCTCGGGCTTTTGCTCTTTGGCCTCGAGGCCTACCTCTTTTACCAGGCCGTCGCCGAGATCAACGCCGAGGCGCTCGCGCGCGGGGTCAGTCCGAGGCGGCTGCCCCTCCGGCGTTACTCGCTGTCGTTCGGTCTCTACGTCCAGCTCTTTTACGCCCTTTTCCTTTTGGTGACCGCGCGGCTCAACCAGCCGAGAGGGCAGCGGATCCTGGTCCGCTACCGGGGGGTGGTGGTGCCGGCGGTGAGTATGGTGCTGGCCATGGTGGTGGGTGGGGCGATCGTGTGGCTGCTCCGTCCCATCCCCGGGGTGCGCGAACCCCTTTCCACCTATGGCTACCTGGTGGCCAAGCTGGACCTGGTCACTTACACCTTCCAGCTCCTCTTTGGCCCCGTGCTCTCGCTCTCGGGGCTCTTCCAGGCAGCGCTCATCGCCACGCCCCTGATCTTCACCGGTCTCAGCGTGGCCTTTGGCTTTAAGGCCGGGCTTTTCAACATCGGGGCGCCGGGCCAGCTGATCATGGGGGCGATCTTCGCCATGCTGGTCGGCGTCTACCTGCCCGGTCCCCGTTTCCTGGTGCTGCCCCTGGCCATCGCCGCCGCCGCCCTCGGGGGGGCGATCTGGGGCGCGATCCCCGGCTGGCTCAAGGCGCGTTTTGGCGCCCACGAGGTGATCAACACCATCATGATGAACTACATCGCCCTTTCGGCGATGCTGCTCCTTTTGAGCAAGAACGAGTGGTCGTTCTTCGGGCAAAAGGTCTACCTGCCCTTCAAGTTCCCGGGCTACGAGCCCAGGAGCTACGAGATCCGCCCTGAGGCCCGGATCCCCATGCTCCACAAAATGCTGGGCTTTGATGGCGCGGGGCCGGGAGAGCTTTCGCTGGCCCTGCCCCTGGCCCTGGTGCTGATGCTCGTCGTCTACTACATCTTCGGGCGCCGGCTCGAGCTGGGGCGCCGGGTGGTCTACGCGCTCGGGGCCGCCGTGGGCGGTTACGTCCTCGGTGGTTTTCTGCCCGGGATTCCCGCCACCATGTCGCCCGATCTGGCCTCGGTGCGGCTCAACGGCGCCTTCGTGATCGCACTTTTTGCCGTGGCCTTCTACAACTTCTACATGTGGCGGACCAAGTACGGCTACGAGCTCCGGGCTGTGGGGCTTGCGCCCAAGGCCGCGGAGTACGCGGGGGTGAAGATTTCGAGCAAGCTGGTGCTCACCATGGCCATCGCCGGCGCCTTTGCCGGGCTGGCCGCCACCCACTACGTGCTCGGCGGGGGTATCGACGAATACCGGCTCAAGCAGTCGATCCCCTATAACGTCGGCTTCGACGGCATCGCGGTGGCCCTCATGGGGCAGAACACCCCGATCGGCGTGACCCTCGCCGCTTTCCTCTTCGGCGTGCTCCTCACCGGAGGGTTGCAGCTCAATTTGCAGCTCGGAATCAGCCGGGAGCTGGTTTTGGTGCTTGAATCGTTGATCGTTCTCTTCATCGCCGCGGGCGGGTTCCTCCCGCGCTACTTCACCGATCCGCTCCTCGCCGCTGAGGCGTTGAGGGAAGGGGAGGAGGCATAGGCATGGACTGGATCTCCAGCGCCTTTTGGGTGGCCCTCATCGCCGGGGCCTTGCGGCAGACCACGCCGCTGCTCTTTACCGCGCTCGGGGGGATGTTCAACGAGCGCGCGGGGATCGTGAACATCGCGCTTGAAGGCATCATCAACTTCGGCGCCCTGGCCGCGGCGGTCACGGTGCAGCAGCTCGAGGCCCCCTACCTGGCCCAGGATCCCAACATCCGTATCTGGTGGATTCCCTGGGCCGGTGTGCTCGCCGCCATCGTGGCCGGCACCCTCACCGCCTGGATCCACGCCGTGGTCTCGATCCGCTACCGGGCCGATCAGATCGTTTCGGGGACCGCGATCAACATGCTTTCCTTCGGCCTCCCCTCCATCGTGCTGATCTTCCTTTACCAAAACGCCACCGCCAGCAAGGAGGTGGTGCACCGCGTCCAGTCGATCGGTCAGTACCTGTCGTCGGTGCCCGGGGCCCGGGACTTCTTCTCCACGCCCGTGGGCCGGGTCCTTGACCAGAGCCCGCTCGTCTACCTGGCCTTCATCCTGGTGCCGGTCACCTATTTCGCTCTGTTCAAAACCCCCTGGGGCCTCAGGCTGCGCTCGGTGGGCGAGCACCCGGAGGCGGCCGACTCTCTGGGCATCAACGTCTTCCTGATGCGCTACCACGGGGTGTTGCTCTCCGGCGTCCTCGGCGGTCTGGCCGGGGCCTACCTCTCCATCGACCAGATCAACCAGTTCATCCGCTTGATGGCCGCCGGGCGGGGCTTCATCGCCCTGGCGGCGCTGATCTTTGGTAAGTGGCACCCCTTTGGCATCCTGGGGGCGACCTTGCTCTTTGGCTTCGCCGAGGCCTTCCGGATTCAGGTCGAGGGCGCCGGCGTGCTCCCCTCGCCAATCCTCCAGGCCTTCCCCTACGTGCTCACCATGCTGGTCCTGGCCGGCTTCATCGGCCGGGCGCGGCCACCGGCGGCGATCGGGAAGCCCTATGAGAAGTAGGACACCCCGGGCGCTGGTCGGGGCATACAATAGAGCCAATGCTCGTTCGTGACGTGATGAAAAGCCCGGTGATTACCATTGGGCCCGAGCGCACCCTGGCCGAAGCCAACCAGGTGCTCTGGGAAAAAGGCATCCGGCATCTGCCGGTCCTCGAGGGCGACCGGTTGGTGGGCATCGTGACCGACCGCGACATCCGCTTGGCCACCAGCTCGCTTTCCAAAAATCCGCTTCCGCAAAGCGCCCCCGTGCGCGCGGCCATGAAGTCGCCGGTGCTGACCGCGGACCCTCTCGACCCGGTGGAGGACGCGGCCCGGGTCATGCGCGAGGAAAAGGTGGGGTGTCTCCCGGTGGTGGAGGGCAAGGTCCTGGTGGGGATCATCACCGGCATCGACCTGCTCGACGCCCTCATCACCCTCACCGGTGCCACCCAGCCCGCGGGGCGCATCGAGGTGGCGTTGCCGGATCGCCCCGGCGAGCTCGCCCGGCTGACGGCGTTTTTCGCCGAGCGACAAATCAACATCCACTCGGTGCTCACCTATCCCACCGGTGACGGCCGGGTTACCAACGTGCTGCGCATCTCGACCCTCGAGGCCCGACCCCTGGCCGAGGCGCTGCGGGAACGGGGGTTCGAGGTCGTTTGGCCGCCAGCGAAACCATGGTCCCGGTGATCTTTCACCCCGACTACCTGGCCTACGACTTCGGCTCCGAGCACCCGTTCAGCCCGGTTCGCCTGGAGATGGTGGTCGAGCTTTTGGAGGCGCTGGGGGAGCCGGTCGATTTCGTTGAGCCGCCGCTGGCGCGCCGGGAAGAGATCCTTTGGGTTCACGCCGAGCGTTTCGTGCGCCGGGTCGAGGCAGCGAGCCGGGGCGAGGACCCCGGGGATCTCATGCAGTACGGCCTCGGGACCGGCGATACCCCGGTGTTCCCCGAGATGGACCGGGCGGCCCGCCGGCTGGTGGGGGGGACCCTGGAGGCGGCGAGGCGTATTGCCTCGGGAAGTGCGAAGAGGGTGCTCCAGCTTGGGGGCGGTCTTCACCATGCCCAGTACGACCGCGCTTCGGGGTTTTGCGTCTACAACGATCTGGCGGTGGCCATCCGCTACTTCTTGGATCAGGGCCTGCGCGTGGCCTACCTCGACATCGACGTTCACCACGGCGACGGGGTGCAGTGGATCTTTTACGACGAGCCCCGGGTGCTCACGCTGAGCCTTCACGAATCGGGGCGCTACCTCTTCCCGGGCACCGGGCACGTCCACGAGCTCGGCCGGGGGGCGGCGGTGGGCACCAAGCTCAACCTTCCCCTCGAGCCCTTTACCGAGGACCAGAGCTGGCTTTTGGCCTTTGAGACCGTGGCCCCGAGGGCGCTCGCATGGTTCCGGCCCGACGTGATCGTGCTCCAGGCCGGGGCCGACGCCCACTACATGGACCCGCTCGCCGATCTGCTGCTCACCACCCAGGGTTACCTGCAGGCGTTTTCGAGGGTCCTCGAGTACGCCGAGGCCTTCGCCGGCGGAAGACTGCTGGTGACCCTCGGTGGCGGGTACTCCCTCGATGCCACGCCGAGGGTGTGGACCTTGCTCTATCACATGATCCAGGGAAAACCGATCCCAAAGGCGCTCCCGGAGGACTGGCACCGTAACTGGGAAGCCCGGCTCGGCCAGCGGTTGAGCGCCACCCTCCTCGATGACCCCCCGGCGTTCGACATCCCCCGACGCCCCGAGATCGAGCGGCGTAACCAAAGCGTCGCCGAGCGGCTCCTGCAAAGCGCGTCGGCGTATTGGTAAGGCCCACGGGGTGGAAATATGGGATTTACCGCGAGGGTCTTGGGGCGGAGGTGAAGAGGCCAACCCCCTTTTTTCTGCAGGACTGAGGCGGCTGATGGTGCTGGCGCTCTAGGGGTCCCCCAGCCGGCACCCAAGGACCTCGCCACACCAGGGGTCGCTCAGTTCGGCGACTCACCGGACCGAATTGACCTGGTCCTTCTTCCCGGGGAGGACTTCGAGGCCGCCTACACCCGGAGCGAACTTCACGAGGTTCGGGGGCACCCTCTACGGTTTCTTTAAAACCTGGCTGGGAAGCCCCAGGACCGCTTGAACTGCGCCCCCGTGTCCACTTTATAATATATAACGTGATATGTAATACACGGATATAGCTTCAAGGTTCGGTGAACGGCAGTGCAATT
>CAZXOY010000027.1:11448-24992 GCA_964642655.1 uncultured bacterium | reverse complement strand
TCGAGGAAGGCGGGCCTGAGCACGGGTTCACCATACCCCAGGTCGCTTTGGGACTTGGCGCCGGGGCGGGGTTGCGATAAGCTTGGACCGAGTCAAGATTTTCGGAGGGGACAGTGGAGTTTCTCCTGAATGACCAGCAGGCCGCGGTCATGGCTTTGGCCGAGCGTTTTGCCCGTGAAGAGATCGCGCCCCAGGCCGCGGCCTATGACCGCCGGGCCGAGTACCCCTACCCCATCGTCGAGGCGGCGCGGGGGCTCGGCTTCACCCACCTGATCGTGCCCGAGGCTTACGGTGGGCCCGGGCTCGATACCCTGGATCTGGCCCTGGTGGCCGAGGCCCTCGGCTGGGGATGCGCGGGCATCGCGGTGGCCATCTTGCTCAACAACCTGGTCGCCGACGCCATCCTCATCGGCGGGAGCGAGGCCCAAAAGCGCCGCTATCTACCGAGACTCGCACGCGAGGTCGCGAGCTACGCCCTGACCGAACCCGGCGCCGGGTCAGACGCCGCCGCCATCCAAACCCGCGCCTTCAGGCAGGGGCGCACTTACGTTTTGCGGGGCCAAAAGACCTGGATCAGCCACGCCACCGAGGCCTCCTTCTTCGTGGTCTTCGCCAAGACCGACCCCGGGCGCGGGCATCGGGGCATCAGCGCCTTCCTGGTCGAGCGCGAGGCCAAAGGGGTCGAGGTCGGGCCGCCGCTGGCCAAACTCGGCCAAAAGGCCTCGCCCGCGGCCGAGGTCACCTTCGACGACGTCGAGCTTCCCCTTTCGGCCCGGCTGGGCGAAGAGGGCGAGGGATTTTCCATCGCCATGCGGGTCTTCGACCGCTCGCGGCCGATGGTCGCGGCCCTCGCCACCGGGCTCGCCCGGCGGGCGCTGGATGAAGCCCGGCGGTATGCCGGTGCCCGCGAGAGTTTTGGCAAGAAGCTCTTTGAGCACCAGGCGGTGGGGTTCAAACTCGCCGAGATGGGCATGCGCCTGGCCGCGGCGCGGCTTTTGACCCGGGAGGCGGCCTGGAAGGCGGCGCGCGGGGTGCGGAATACCCTCGAGGCCGCCTACGCCAAGGCCTTTGCCGCCGAGGTGGCGGTGTGGGCCTCGGGGGAGGCGGTGCAGATCTTCGGCGGCTACGGCTACAGCGAGGACTACCCGTTGGCCAAGCTCTATCGCGACGCCAAGGTGTTTCCGATCTACGAGGGCACATCCGAGATCCAGCGCCTGGTGATGGTGCGGGAGCTTATGAAGGAGGTGGAGCGGTGAAGGAAGCGGTGATCCTGGAGGCAGTGCGTACGCCGATCGGCAAGCGCGGCGGCGCGCTCAGGGAAGTGCGGCCCGATGCCCTCTACGCCCACGTCCTCGACGCCCTGGTGCGAAAGAGCGGTATCGCGCCGGCGCTGGTCGAGGACGTCATCACCGGCTGCGTAACCCAGGCCGGGGAGCAGGGGGCCAACGTGGGGCGGCTTGCGGTCTTGCTCTCTGAGCTCCCCCAGACGGTGCCGGCGGTGAGCCTCGACCGCATGTGCGGCTCCAGCCAGCAGGCGATCCACTTCGCCGCCCAGGCGGTGGCAGCCGGGGACGCGCGTTACCTGATCGCGGGCGGGGTCGAGTCGATGACCCGGGTGCCGATGTTCAGCGACATCGGCGGCGGCTTCGAAAAACTGAACCCCGACCTCCACAAAAAATACGAGATCGTGCACCAGGGCGAATCAGCGGAGCGCATCGCCGAGCGCTACCAGATTTCGCGTCAGGAGCTCGACGCCTACAGCTTTGAAAGCCACAAAAGGGCCGCGCGCGCCACCGAAGCCGGGTACTTCCGGTCCCAGATCGCGCCCATCGAGGGCACCGATGCCGAGGGCCGCCCCTTCCTGCTCGAGGTGGACGAAGGGATCCGTTTCCAGCCCGATCTCGCCAGGATGCAGGCCCTGCCGCCGGCGTTTCGCGAGGACGGGGTGGTGACGGCGGCGAGTAGCAGCCAGATCTCGGACGGAGCGGCGGCCCTGCTCATCGCCGAGCGCGAGGCGGCGATCGCCGACGGGTTCGTGCCCCGGGCCCGCTTTTTGGCCCGGGTGGTGGTGGCCGGCGATCCCACGCTGCAGCTTTTGGAGGTGATCCCGGCCACGAAAAAGGCGCTCGAGCGCGCGAACCTTAGCCTTGGGGATATCGATGTGATCGAGATCAACGAGGCGTTTGCCAGCGTGGTGCTCGCCTGGGCGCGCGAATTCAATCCGGACATGGAAAGGGTGAACCCCCTCGGCGGCGCCATCGCCCACGGCCACCCCCTGGGGGCCACCGGGGCGGTTTTGATGACCAAGCTGCTTTACGAGCTGGAGCGCCGCGACGGGCAGTTCGGGCTCCAGGTGATGTGCATCGGCCACGGCATGGCCACGGCCACGGTGATCGAGCGGATTTGAGGAGGGCGTATGAAGATCGAGGGCAAGAGCGTCATCGTAACCGGCGGCGCCTCGGGGCTCGGCGCGGCGACGGTGCGGCGCCTTCTGGCCAAGGGGGCCTGGGTCGTCATCGCCGACGTGAACGAAGCGGCGGGGCGGAGTCTGGAAGATGCGAGTGGGGGGCGGGCGGTCTTCGTCCGGACCGACGTCACCGACGAAGCGGCGATGCAAGCGGCGGTGGCGGCGGCCACGAAGCTCGGGCCGCTCTCGCTCCTGGTGGTGGCGGCGGGCATCGGCGTGGCCAGGAAAATCCTCGGCCAGGCGGGACCGCACCCCCTGGCGCTCTTCCGGCAGGTCCTCGAGGTCAACCTCCTCGGCACCTTCAACGCCCTGCGGCTGGCGGCGGCGGCCATGGCGTCCAACGAGCCCGACCAGGACGGCGAGCGAGGGGTCATCGTGGTCACCGCCTCGGTGGCCGCCTTCGAGGGGCAGATCGGTCAGGCCGCCTACAGCGCCTCCAAGGGCGGGGTCAGCGCCCTCGTCCTGCCCGCGGCCCGGGAGCTCGCCCGCCACGGGATCCGGGTGGTGGGCATCGCCCCGGGCATCTTCGATACCCCCATGCTCGGGGCGCTCCCCGAGGCGGCGAAGGCGTCCCTGGCCGAGCAGGTTCCCTTCCCCAGGCGGCTTGGCCGCCCCGAGGAATACGCGGCCCTGGTCGAGCACATCGTGGAAAATCCCATGCTCAACGGCACCACCCTCCGGCTCGACGGGGCGCTCAGGATGGGTCCCACGTGAAACCGTTGGTGCTCGACCTCACCCGGCTCCTCCCGGGGCCGATGGCCTCGAGGGTGCTCGGGATGCTCGGCTTTCGCGTGCTCCGCCTCCTGCCCCCGAGCGGCGATCTGATGGCCGAGTTCCAGCCCCAAACCTACGCCTGGTTGAACGAGGGCAAGGAGACCGTCACCCTGGATCTGAAGACCCTCGAGGGCAAAGACCGCCTTTTTGCGCTCGCCAGGGAGGCGGCGGTGCTCTTCGAGACCAACCGCCCCGGGGTCATGGAGCGGCTTGGGGTGGGGCCGGAGGCGCTCCGCGCGGTCAATCCCAACCTGGTCTACGTGCGCATCGCCGGGTTCCGGGAGCCCGAGCTCCGGCGGGCGCCCGGCCACGACCTCACCTACCTGGCCCACGCCGGCCTTTTGGACCATTTCGGCGAGGCCTGGCGCTCGCTGCAGCTCGCCGACGTGGGCGGGGCGATGTGGGCGGCGCTGGCGGCGCTCGAGGGCCTTCGCCGGGGCGGGGGCTTTTTCGAGGTCTACCTTTCGGAGGCGGCGGAAATCTTCGCTTATCCAAAGCTCCCCTTCCTCGACGGCCGGGTGCTCTGCTACGCCACCTACCCCGCCGCCGATGGAGCGGTGGCGCTCGCCGCGCTCGAGCCGCACCTCTGGCGCCGCTTTTGCCAGGCGGCGGGCAAGCCTCACCTGGCGGGGGCCGCCTTTTCCCCGGCCGAGGCGACCAACCCGAGCTTCCTCGAGTTGCGGGCCTTCTTCGCGAAAAAGCCCCGGGCCGAGTGGGAGGCCTGGGCCCAAGCCCACGACCTTCCGATCGCCGCGGTGCGCGACTACGAGGCGCGGGGGGTCCGCTTACCCTGGCGTGAGTATTGACGTTTACGTAAAGGGGAGAGTATTCTGGGGCAAATCATGCCCGAACGGCAAAAGCGGACCTATACCATCGGTGACTTGGTCGAGGCGTTCGACGTGACCCCGAGGACGATCCGTTATTACGAGGAGGTCGGGCTCCTCTCGCCCAAGCGCCGCGGCCAGCGACGAATCTACAGCGAGGGCGACCGGGTGCGCCTCAGGCTCATCCTCCGCGGACGCCGGCTCGGGTTCAGCCTGGAAGAGATCCGGGAGATCCTGGCGCTTTACGACCCCGAGGAAGGGGGGAAGGCCCAGCTGGAGCGTGTTTTGAGGATGGGCGAGGCGAAGCTCAAGGAGATCGAGGCCCAGATCGCCGAGCTCGAGGCCATGCGACTGGAGCTTTTGGAGCGCGCCGAGGAAATCCGCCGGCTTTTGCGGGAAGCCTAGGCCGGCTTTTTTTGGAGGAGGCGGCAATGGAACATATCTCTTACGCCTACGGCAAGAACCACTTCCAGCTCGACGAGGACCTGCAGGCGGTGCTCTCGCACCACTGGAAGGGTTTCGCCGAGCACCGGCCCGAGCTCGATCGCTGGGGACTGCGGATGGGCACCGAGGTCTACGAAGCGGCCTACCACGTGGACCACGAGGGCCACCCGGTGCTGGTCATGCACGACCTCGACGGCAACCGGGTGGACCGGGCCCGGCTCTCCCCGATCCAGCGTCCCCTGCTCGAGGCCCTTCGGCCCATCGTCCGCCCGCCCTATGAAGGGGGGAGCTGGCACCACCACTACGCGCTCGGGTATCTGCTCGCCGACCCCGGCTTTTACTGCATCCTGACCATCACCCACCAGGTGGCCTACGCTATCCACAAGTACGCGCCCGAGCACGCCGAATGGAGGGACCGCCTGCTCTACGGCGGGGCCTTTGGCGCCACCTGGATGACCGAGATCCAGGGGGGCAGCGACCTGGGGGCGAATCGCACCGTGGCCCGCCGGGCCGGAGATGCGTGGATTCTTTCCGGGGGCGATAAATACTTCGCTTCCGGTGCCGGCCTCGCCGACGTGGCCATCGCCACCGCCCGGCCCGAGGGGGCGCCCGAGGGACCGAAAGGGCTCGCGCTCTTTTTGGTGCCCCGGATCAACAGCCGGGGTGAGCTGAACTATAAGGTCCGCCGTTACAAGGACAAAAGCGGCACCCGCGCCGTGCCCTCGGGGGAGGTCGAGTTCGAAAACACCGAGGCCTATCTCATCGGCGAGGCGGAAAAGGGGATCTACTACACCCTGGAAAACCTCACCGTCTCCCGGCTGGCGAACGCGGTGGCAGCCATGGGCATCGCCGCCAAGGCCCGCCTTGAAGCCCGGTTTCGCGTCGAGGCCAGGCGCGCGTTTGGCAAAAAGCTCGCCGAGCTGCCCCTCATTCGCTACGACCTCACCGACATCGCGGTGCGCCAGGCCGGGGGGCTGGCGCTGGCGTTCGCCGCCGTCGAGGCCTTTGACCGCGCCTGGAACGAGCGGCCGCCCTACAGCGCGAACTACCACTACGCCCGCTTCCTCTCGCACCTGGCCAAAAACCGCACCGCCGACCACGCGGCCGCGATCACCCGGCTGGCCATGGAACTCTTTGGGGGGCTCGGGTTTTTGGAGGAGTATGCCGTGGCCCGCTGGCATCGCGAGGCCCTGATCACGCCCATCTGGGAGGGGCCGAGCAACGTGCAGGCGCTCGATATGCTCGAGGCCATGCAGAAAAAGCAGGCCCACGAGCCGTTTCTGGCCGAGTTTGCCCGCTGGCTCGCCGGGGTGCCGGACGAGGAAGCAACGCTGGCGAAAGCGTCTGTGGAAGAGACCTTAAAGCGCCTTGCCAGCCTGGATTTCGAGGCGGCCCAGTGGACGGCCAAGGCCGCGGCCACGCGGCTGGCCGACGCGGCGACGGTGGCGCTCCTCTTCGACCTTTCGCGTACCGCGGGCGAGCGTTACCGCTTGCTGGCGCGGCTCTACGCCCGCCGCTTCCTGGCCGGCGAGCCCTACCCCGAATGGGCCCTCAAGACGCCGGAGGTGTTCGCCCAGGGGGTGGGCCATGCGTAGGCTGGTGGCCCACGAGATCCTCGGCCGGGCGGCGCGGCAGGCCCCGGATCAGCTGGTGGTGAGCGGGGCGCGTCGCTTTGGCTACGCCGAGGTCCACGACCGCGCCCTGAGGCTCGCCGACGCCCTTGCCGCCCGGGGGGTGGGCCGGGGCACGGTGGTTGGGGTGCTCGACCTCAACAGCCACCGCTTTTTTGAGCTCCACTTCGCCCTGTCGCTCCTCGGCGCGGTGATTCACCCCTTAAACTTCCGCCTCCCGCCCGCCGACCTCGCCTACACCATCGAGCACGCCGGCGACGAGTGGCTCATGGTCTGGACCGGGTTTGCCGAGGCGGCGGCGCCGCTTAAAGGGCGGGTCAAGAACTGGGTGTGGCTCGACGAGGGTACGGTGCCCGATGGGGAGCTGAGCTACAGCGAGCTGCTCGAGGCGGGAAAGCCCCAGGAACCCGATTCGGCGCGTCAGGTTCACGAAACCGACATCTACACCATCTTCTACACCACCGGCACCACCGGGCGTCCCAAGGGCATGCGTTACCGGCACCAGGACATCATCATGGCCTCGCTCTCCATCCTGCACCACCTGGCGCTCAACCGGGGCGGGGCCGAGGCCCATGCCCACGACGTCTTCATGCCCCTGATCCCCTTCTTCCACATTCACGCCTGGGGCACGGCCTTCTTCGTGCCTTACCTGGGGGCAAAACTCGTCCTTTTTGAGCGGGCCACGCCGGAAGCGCAGCTCGGTTTGATCGAGCGCGAGGGGGTCACCTGGCTGAACATGGTCCCCACCCAGCTGCACATGCTGCTCGAGGCCGCCGGCGAGCGGCGTCTTCCCCTCAAGGTGCTGACCGGCGGCAGCCCCCTGCCCAGGGGCCTTTCGGCCCGGGCCTGGGCCAGGGGGGTGCGCCACAGCCTGATCTACGGCGGCTCCGACCAGCTGGCCACCGCCATCGCCGCGCTGCCAGAGGGCGTGGACCCGGAGAGCGACGCGGCCCGCGCCGAGCTCGCCACCTGGGTTTTCCCGGTGCCGCTTGCCGAGGTCGAGGTGTTGGGCAAAGACGGTCAACCCGTCCCGCGGGATGGCCGCACCATTGGCGAGGTGCGGGTGCAAAGCCCCTGGTTGCCGCCCGAAGGCTATTTCAACGACCCCGACCGCACCCAGGCGAGCTACCGAGGCGGGTGGTTTGCCAGCGGGGACCTGGCGGTGGTCCGCGAAGACGGTGCCCTCTACGTCGTGGATCGGGAGAAGGACGCGGTGAAGTCCGGCGGCGAGTGGATCCCTTCGGCCCTGCTCGAGGCCGCGCTCTCCGAACACCCCGCCGTGGCCCAGGTCGCGGTGCTGGCCATGCCCGATGCCCGCTGGGGCGAGCGGCCCTTGGCGGTGGTCGAGGTGCGTCCGGGGCGGTCCCTCGACGAAGCCGCCTTGCGGGCATTCTTGCAGGAGAAGGTCGCCGAGGGGCGCATCGCCCGCTGGTGGATCCCCGACCGCTTCGAGTTCGTCGGGAAAATCCCCCTCACCAGCGCCGGCAAGCTGCACAAGGCGGCGCTCAAAAAGGCGCTCGGTCTGACGGAGTAAGCGCTTTCGAGGTAACGTAGTCCTCGTGCGAGTCATCGGACTTTCCGCCCAGCCCCGGATCGATCCACGCCGGCAGATGCCGGCCCGGATCTGGGGCGTGCTCGAGCCCTACCTCGAGGCCGTGAAGGCCGCGGGGGCGGTGCCGGTGGTGCTTCCCCCCATGGATGAGCCCAAGCTCGAGGCGGTGCTCTCCCGTCTGGATGCGGTGATCCTCACCGGCGGCAGCGACATCGACCCCGCCTATTTCGGCGAGGAGCCCGTGCCCGAGCTCGGCGAGGTGGTGCCGCCGCGGGATGCCCAGGAGGTCTTCATTGCCCGCTGGGCCGCCGAGCACGGCCTGCCCCTCCTTGGCATCTGCCGCGGGGCGCAGGTGGCCGCGGTCGCGCTCGGCGGCACGCTCTATCAGGACCTGGCCCGGGCCGGGTTTCGCGACCTCCAGCACCGGCAAGATTCACCCCCGCCGGCGCTGGCTCACTCGGTGCGGGCGATGAGGGCTGGCGTTTTGACCACGCTTTTTGGCGATCGGTTCAGGGTCAACTCCTACCATCACCAGGCGATCAAGGCCCTGCCGGAGGGCTTCGTGGCACTCGCCGAGGCCCCGGATGGGGTTTTGGAGGCCGCGCAGCTTGGGGATCACCCCTTTTACCTCCTCATCCAGTGGCACCCCGAACTCCTGCCCGAGCACTGGGGCCTTTTCGCCGCCCTGGTTGAAGCGGCCGGGTCTGCTTAGGTCGCCCGTCCCTGGTGACAAGTGGTTTGGCATTGGTAAGGTAGTGGGTGTCGCTCGAAGGCCTAACGCTCGATCCCAATTGCACGACTCCCCTCTACCTTCAGCTCAAGGGGCGGATTGAAGAACTCATCCGCCAGGGCAAGCTCCGCGAGGGCCAGGCCCTGCCCTCGGAGCGGGAGCTCGCCAAGCGGCTTGGGGTTTCCCGTCTGACGGTCCGGCGGGCTCTGGACGAACTGGTTTCCGGCGGCATGCTCGTGCGCCGGCACGGTTCGGGAACCTTCGTGGCCAGCCGGGTGCAGCGGCCGCTCTCGGTGCTCACCGGATTCTCCGAGGATATGCGACAGCGGGGGATGACGCCGGCCTCGAGGTGGTTGCGCCGCGAGCGGGGCACGGCCACCCCCGAGGAGGCGATCGCGCTCTCGCTGGAGCCGGGGGAGGCGGTGGTGCGGCTGCTGCGGGTCCGCACAGCGGATCGGCTGCCGATGGCGATCGAGCACGCCGTGATTCCGGTCCGCTTTTTCCCCGATCCCGAGGGGATCGAGGAGTCGCTCTACGCCGCGCTCAAGGCCCGGGGGTACAGTCCGGAGTGGGCGCTTGAGCGGCTGCGGGCGGTGTCCGCGGGGGAGCGGGAGGCCTCGCTGCTTGGCATCCCCACCGGCAGCGCCCTCCTCTACATCGAGCGCGTGAGCTACCTCCCCGGAGGGACGCCGCTGGAGTTTACCCGGGCCCACTACCGGGGCGATCGCTACGACTTCATCGCCGAGCTCCGGGCGACCTGAGCCGGGGCGTTGGGGCGGCGCCGTGAAGTGTCTCAGCGGCCAGGTGCTCACCCCCCGGGGCTTTTTGCCGGGCCGGCTCTGTTTTTCGCGGCGGGTGGCCGGATTTGTGCCCGGTCCGGCGCCGGAGCGCTATATCCTTCCCGGCTTCATCGACCTCCACGTCCACGGGGGCGGCGGCGCCGACGCCATGCAGGGCGAGGCCGCGGTCCGGCGCCTGGCCCGATTTCACGCCGCCCACGGCACCACGGCGTTGCTCCCAACCACCGTGTGCGCGCCGGAGGCCGAGCTGCGATCGGCGCTTTTGGGCATCGAGGCGGTGCGGGTCCGGCCGGGACCGGGTGAGGCCCGGGTTTTGGGGGCACACCTCGAGGGCCCCTACCTGAACCCCAAGAAGCTCGGGGCCCAGCTGCCGCACGCTCGCCATCCCGACCCCGATGAGATGGCCTCGCTGCTGGCGCTGGCCCGCATCCGGGTGGTGACCCTGGCGCCGGAACTCCCCGGGGCCCTGGCGATCATCCGCCAGCTGGCGAGGGCGGGGATCCGGGTGCAGATCGGCCACACCGACGCCACCTATGAGGCGGCCGTGGCGGCCCTCGAGGCCGGCGCCGCCGGGTTTACCCACCTCTACAACGCCATGTCGGGCCTTTCCCACCGCGCGCCCGGGGCGGCGATGGCGGCGCTCCTTCGGGGCGGCTTCGCCGAGATCATCGCCGACGGCCTCCACGTGGCCCCCGAAGCCATCCGGCTCGCGCGCGAGCGCATCCCCGGGCTCTACGCGGTCACCGACGCGGTGGCCGCCGCCGGGATGCCCGACGGGTGGTACGCGCTGGGGCGGCAGCGGGGGCAAAAGCGGGGTGACGCGGTCCGGCTCCCAGACGGCACGCTGGCGGGGAGCACCCTGACCATGGACCGAGCCCTCGGCAACCTGGTGGCCTTCGGGGTGGCGCTTACGGATGCCGTCGCCATGCTCTCCCGGGTGCCCGCTTTGTACCTTGGACTCGCCGACCGGGGCACGCTCGCCCCCGGCCGGCGCGCCGACGTGGTGGTCATGGACGTGTCGCTCACGGTGGAGGAGGTCTATGTCGAAGGAAGAAGGGTCTTCCCGCACGAAGACGCTTGAGGCGCCCGAGGTGGCAGCGAGGGTCGAGCGCATCTTGAAGGAAAATCGCGAAGAGGCCCGTTCGCTCGGGCGGTTTCTGGCCAGGCGCCGGCCTGGGTTCGCCTTTTCGGTCTCGCCGGGGGTCGCGGGTCCCGGTCTGACCTACGCCCGCCACCTCCTGGGGGTGGCGCTCGGGCTGCCGCTCGCTCCTTTGGAGCCGGCCTGGACCCAGGTCTACCGGATGCAACCGGCTCTGGCCGGGTCGCTGGGCCTTTTCTTCGACCCGCGGCCCGGGTCGGTGGCGCTCGTGGGCACCGCCCGGGGCCAGGGGGCGCTCACCGTGGGGCTGGCCGCGGACGAGGCCTCGCCGCTTTCCCGGGCGGTCGACGCGCTCTTCGTGCTTTTCCTGGAGGAGGACGACGGCCTTCTGGCCCGCTTTCTCGCCGAATCGGCGGTGATCTTTCAGTTCCTGGCCTACTGGCGCCAGGCGCCGGAGATGCAGCGGGCGATCGAGGCCCTGCCCGAGGCGCTTGATCGGGCCGGGAACCTCGAGTGGCCCGCGTTCCTCGAACTCTTTTCGGAAGCGGATCGGGTCGTCGTGGTCTCGCTCGGCCCGGGGGTGGCCGCCGCCGAAGCCGTGGCCCGCGGCATGGCGCGGGGCCTTGGGCGTTTTGCCGAGGCGCGCGCCATTGCCGAGGAACCCCCCTCGTTTGGGCGGGGCCCGGTCTTGGTTCTCGCGCCGGAGGACGAGGGGTATCCGCAGGTGCGCGATTGGGCCGAGGCGGCGGCTCGAAAGGGGGCAACCCTCGTCTTCGCCTCGGCCGAGTCCGGCCCCGGCCAGAGCGTCTCGCTGCCCAAAGCGCCGCATCCCTGGGCCGCGCCGCTGCTGCTGGCCCGGGCCTCGTTCCGGCAGCTTTCACGCCTGGCGGCGGGGGGCGGTGGCGATCGCTGAGGATAGCCGGCGACCGGCGCCTTCCCCCGCCAGCGCTGACGCTCTCCGGCCGGGATCAAGGGCGAGCGCCTACGGTTGCTCCGGCATCGAGGGGTAGAGCGCCCGGAACTCGGCGAGCAGACCCGGCCAGTCTTCGGCGGGCAGTCGGCAGGCGCCGGACCGGCAGAGGTAGGCCTTCCCGGGGGCTCGGTCCCTGAGCACCGGGAGCGCCGCTTCCGGGCCGAAAACCGTGGCCGTGAGCGGGAAGAATCCGTGGCGGATGGCGGGCTCGAGCGACTGGGCGGGCAGGACCAGCACAAGCTCGGTGCCCTCGAGGCCGAAGAGGTGGGCCCCCGCGTGGGCGCCAAACCCGAGAGGGCTTTGCGCGAGCGCGGCCTCGAGCCCCTTCAGCGCCCGCCGCGCCGCCCCCTCCCACGCCGGCCGGTCAAAAACCGGCGCCAGCCGCAACAGGAGTTCGGCGGCGAGCGCGCTGCCCGAGGGGTGGGCGCCGTCGATCGGATCGGATGGCCGGCCGAGGGGCGTCGCGTGCAGGGCGTCGTAAAAACGCCCGTCGCGGTCATCGTAAAACCGCATGGCCGCCCCGGCGAGCGCCCCCGCCGCCTCGAGCCAGGCGAGCTTCCCGGTGGCGTGGTGGAGGGCGAGGAGCCCGAGGCCCACCGCCGCCTGGTCGGCGAGGTAGGCTTCCTCGCGGAGCCGCCCCGCCCGCCAGGCGTGGCGGATGAGTCCATCGCGCCTCAAGGTTTCGAGCAAAAAGCGCGCCGTCTTCTCGGCGGCCTCGAGGTAGTCGGGCCGGGAGAGGAGCCGGCCGGCCTCGGCCAGGGCGAAAAGGGCCAGCCCGTTCCAGTCGGCGAGGACCTTGGTGTCGACCGCCGGACGCGGCCTTTGGTCCCGGCGCCGGAGAAGCTTCCGTCGCCACCCGGGCCGGGGCTCGCCGCGACGCCAAAGGACGTTTTTCCCGTCTTCCCAGTTGCCTTCCTTTCGCACGCCAAAGACGGCGGCGGCGGGTTCGGCCGCCTCTCCGAGCGCCGCCGTCCACTCATCCCAGCTCCAGACGTAAAACGCGCCTTCCGCCCCCGGCTCGCCGGCGTCCAGGGCGGAGTAAAACCCGCCTTGCTCGCCCCGCATCTCGCGCAGCAGGAAATCCAGGGTTTCCTCGGCGACGGTGCGGAAGCGGGCGTTTTGCGTGAGCCGCCAGGCGGCGAGGAAGATCCAGGCCAGCTGGGCGTTGTCGTAGAGCATTTTTTCGAAGTGGGGCACCTGCCAGAAGGCGTCGACGCTGTAGCGGTGGAACCCGCCCCCGAGCTGGTCGTAGATGCCCCCAGCGGCCATCGCCTCGAGCGTCTTTTCCAGCATGCTCCGGGCCTCGCCCTCGCCCAGCCAGGCCCGGCGGACCAGGTAGGCGAGGATGGGCGCCTGGGGAAACTTGGGGGCCAGGCCAAAACCGCCGTTTTGGGGGTCGAAGGCGTGACGGAGGCCTTCCAGGACCCGGGTGTGCACTTTGGCCTCGAGCCTGCCTTCGGTGACTACCGAAAAGCTCGGGGCAAGGCCGGTCGCGATCCGCTCGGCCTCGGCGCGGAGTTTTCCCTCGTTCTCGTCCCAGGCCCGGGCCACGGCGAGGAGCACCTCCCCGAACCCCGGCAGACCCCCGCGGCGTTCTTTGGGAAAGTAGGTGCCGCCGAAAAAGGGCCGGCCCTCCGGGGTCAGGAAGAGGCTCAGGGGCCAGCCGCCGGCGCCGCCGCTCATTCGCTGGTAGGCGCGCATGTAGAGCTGGTCGATGTCCGGGCGTTCCTCGCGGTCCACCTTGACCGGGACGAAGTGGCGGTTCAGGATCGACGCGATCCCCGGGTCGTCAAAACTCTCCTTCGCCATCACGTGGCACCAGTAGCAGGTGGCGTAGCCGACCGAGAGAAACATCGGCTTGTTTTCGCGCGCCGCTTTCTCGAAGGCCTCGTCTCCCCAGGGGTACCAGTCCACCGGGTTTTCGGCGTGCTGGAGAAGGTAGGGCGAGGTTTCCTTGGCGAGTCGGTTCATCGGACCTCCAGACGCTTTCCCCGAGGGTAGCCGGGTACGGCCCGGCGGGAAGGGAGCGAGGGCACAAAGCCCGGCCTGAGCTGGGGGAGAAGCAGTAACCCTGGCCTGGCTTTGGCCAGGGCGGCGGCCCGAATGCAAAAGGCCAACGAGGACCAGGCCTGCATCGGTACGGTGCTTGGAAAGCTCGTGGCGCTTACTTTGGTTTGCGCGCCCGGCCCGGGAGACGCCGGTTCCCCCTACAGCACTCGCGGCTGGAGGCTCTGGCGTGAAGCGGTTTTG
>CAZXOY010000027.1:0-11348 GCA_964642655.1 uncultured bacterium | reverse complement strand
CGCCGGTTCCCCCTACAGCACTCGCGGCTGGAGGCTCTGGCGTGAAGCGGTTTTGGTTTCGTGAGCACGGCGATGGCTGCGAGGCCGGACTCTACGCTTAGAACACCAGGACCCGGTCGGCCCACCGGATTCAGTCGGTGTGTTCGGAGAGCGTGCTCCGGCGGGCGCCTTCGACCAGCTCGTCCCCTTCCCCCTCGCGCCGGGCGAGCGAGACCGCAAGGCGCGGGGCGTTGTCGCTCCGCTCGCTGCCGTAGGGGGTATCGTTCAGAATGAATGGGGTTTTGGCCATGGCCTTTCTCTCTTTCCCATTCCTGGAGAGTTGCGCCTTTTGGGAAGGGGTGCTAAGCTGGAAGTACCCACCCCCCGAGGGGGGGGTAAGCCGAAGGAGGTGAGTGAATTGATTAAGCTCAAAGTGGACGGCATGACCTGCGACCACTGCGTGATGGCGGTGACCAAGGCCCTGAAAGGTGTTCCTGGCGTCGAGCGCGTGGTGGAAGTGTCTCTCGAGCGCGGAGAGGCACTCGTCGAGGGCAACCCCAACCTGGATGCCCTGATCGAGGCCATCCGCGAGGAAGGCTACGAGGCCAAGCCGGCAGATGCCTGAGGTTGCTGACCGTAACCATCTGCACCTGGATCCAAAGACCCGCGAGGAAGCGCGGCGGCGCTTGCTCTCCACCAAGGGCCACATCGAGGGCATCCTGCGCATGCTCTACGAGGACCAAAGCTACTGCGTCGATGTTCTGAAGCAGATCAAGGCGGTCCAGGGGGCTCTGAATAAGGTGGGCGAGCTGGTACTCAAAAGCCACCTCCGGGACCACGTGGCCACGGCCAAGGACCGGGGCGACGTGGACCGGGTGGTCGAGGAGCTCATGGAGGTCCTCAAATACCGCTAGCCCGTCGGGTTTTGGAGACGGCCTGAATTTCCGGTCGCGTGCCAGGGGCACGGGCACGTCAGGCTGTGCCTGACCTCAATCACCCCTTTCCTTCCTTTCGCGCCGCACCCATTTGGGTGCGGCGGCCATTTGGTGCAGTATGGGTCTTGGGGGTATACCGGGAAGGGGATTGCACGGGTGGTAGAGGTGTGCTAAGCTTCAGATAACCCACCCCCCCAGGGGGGGGTAGGAAGGAGGCGAGAAGAGAATGACGCAGCAAATCACCGTAGGCGTTCAGGGAATGACCTGCGCCAGCTGTGTGACCAGGGTGGAAAAAGCCCTGAAAAAACAGAACGGGGTGGTGGAAGCCACCGTCAACCTGGCCACGGAAAAGGCCACCGTGACCTACGACCCGGAAAAGGCCAGCCTCGACGATATCCTGGGGGCCATTAAGGAGGCCGGCTACGAGCCGGTGCTCCAGAGCACCGAGATCCCCATCGCGGGCATGACCTGCGCGTCCTGCGTGACCCGGGTGGAAAAGGCCCTCAAAAAGCTCCCGGGCGTGGTGGAGGCCACGGTCAACCTGGCCACCGAGCGGGCGACCGTGCGTTACCTCCCCGAGGTGGTCAGCCTTGCGCGCATGAAGGCGGCCATTAAGGAAGCCGGGTATGAGCCCCTCGAGGTCGCCGAATCGGGCGGGGGCGACCCCGAGGCCGAGGCCAGGGAGAAAGAACTCCAGGCCTACCGCAAGGACCTCACCCTGGCGGCGGTGCTGACCGTACCTTTGGTCATCATCGCCATGACCCCCTACGCACCCGATTCGTTCTTCCTCAAACAGTGGATGCAGGCGCTCCTGCCCGAGACCATCTGGCGCTGGATCGAGTTCGCGTTGGTGACCCCGGTGATGTTCAAGGCCGGCTGGCGCTTTTTCCGCGTGGGCTGGGCCGAGCTCAAGCACCGGGCTCCGGGCATGAACTCGCTGGTCATGATCGGTACCAGCGCCGCCTATCTCTATTCGCTGCTCGCCATCCTGGTCCCCGAGATCTTCCCCGAGGGCACGGCCAACACCTACTTCGAGGCCGCGGGCGTGATCGTGACCCTGATCCTCTTGGGCAAGTACCTCGAACACGTGGCCAAGGGGCGGACCTCGGAGGCCATCAAGAAGCTGATGCAGCTCCAGGCCAAAACCGCGCGGGTCCTGCGCGATGGGAAAGAAGTCGAGCTCCCCATCGAAGCGGTGGTGCCCGGCGATCTGGTGGTGGTGCGCCCCGGCGAGCGGATCCCGGTGGACGGCGAGGTCACCGAGGGTGAGTCCTACGTCGACGAGTCGATGATCACCGGTGAGCCGGTTCCGGTGGCCAAGAAGCCCGGCGACGAGGTGGTCGGGGGCACGGTCAACAAAACCGGGTCCTTCGTCTTTAAGGCCACCCGCGTCGGTGCCGACACCGTGCTGAGCCAGATTATCCGCATGGTCGAGGAGGCCCAGAGCCAAAAGCCGCCCATCCAGCAGCTCGCCGACAAGATCGCCGCGGTCTTCGTTCCGGTGGTGCTCACCATCGCCGCGATCACCTTCGCCGTCTGGTACATCTACGGCCCGAGCCCGCAACTGACCTTCGCCTTCGTGACCGCGGTGAGCGTGCTGCTCATCGCCTGCCCCTGCGCCATGGGTCTGGCCACGCCCACGGCCATCATGGTCGGCACCGGCAAGGGCGCCGAGATGGGCATCCTCTTCCGGAAGGGCACCGCGCTTGAGATGCTCGGCAAGATCAAGACCGTGGTCCTCGACAAGACCGGTACCCTGACCAAGGGGCGGCCCGAGCTCACCGATTTGCGCCCGCAAAACGGGTTTAGCGAGGAGGAAGCGCTCAGGCTGGTCGCCGCCGCCGAGCAAAAGAGCGAGCACCCCATCGCCGAGGCCATCCGCCACGCCGCCGAGGCGCGGGGGATCACGCTCCCTGAGGTCAGCTCGTTCGAGGCGATTCCCGGGTTCGGCCTCAAGGCCGAGGTCGAGGGTCGCACCGTCTACGTCGGCGCCGACCGCTACATGAAGCAGCTCGGCATCGACATCGCCGGCACCGAGGCGTTGGTGGGCGAGCTCTCCGACCAGGCCAAGACCCCGATCTACGCCGCGGTGGACGGCAAGCTGCTCGCGGTGATCGCGGTCGCCGACCCCTTGAAGGAAGGCAGCGCCGAGGCGATCGCCGCGCTCAAGTCGATGGGCATCGAGGTCGCCATGCTGACCGGCGACAACCGCCGGACCGCCGAGGCGATCGCCCGCCAGGTGGGCATCGAGCGGGTTCTGGCCGAGGTGCTGCCCGATCAGAAGGCGGAGGAGGTCAAGCGCCTACAGGCCGAGGGCAAGAAGGTGGCCTTCGTCGGCGACGGGATCAACGACGCGCCGGCGCTGGCCCAGGCCGACGTGGGGATCGCCATCGGCACCGGGACCGACATCGCCATCGAGGCCGGCGACGTCATCCTGATGGCGGGCGACCTCCGCGGGATCGTGAACGCGGTGGCGCTCTCCAAGGCGACCTTCCGGACCATCGTCATGAACTTCTTCTGGGCCTACGCCTACAACACGGCGCTGATCCCGGTGGCCGCCGGCGTGCTCTACCCCTTCTTCGGCATCCTGCTCAACCCGGTCTTCGCCGCGGCGGCGATGAGCTTCTCCAGCATCTTCGTGCTCACCAACTCGCTGCGCCTGCGCCGTTTCCGCCCGCTGATCGCCCATGAGCACGAGAAGGCCGACGAGCTGCGGCCGGCGGTGGCGTGAGGAGGTCGGGAGCGATGCTGAAAGGGCTTTTGAACCGAAAAGCGACCAGCAAGGTGGTGCTCTACACCACCCCCACCTGCAGCGACTGCCGCGCCCTCAAAGCCTGGCTCGAGGCCAAGGGCATCGCCTACGAGGAGCGCGACCTCACCGACCCCAAGGTGATGGAGGAGGCCAAACAAAAATACGGCGTCCGCGTCGCCCCCATCACCGTCATCGGCAAGGAATTCTTCTACGGCACCTTCCCAGAGCAGCGGCCGAAGATCGCAAGGCTCTTAAAGCTCGAGGGTTAGGCGAGACCGCCCCACCGTGGCGTTTGCCACGGTGGGGGCTTTTTGTGCCAAGTTCGCGCCCCCTGGCCTGGCCAGGGGGCGCTTTTTGGGGTACTGGTATGGCGAAGGTGCGCTTTGGCGGTTAGTGGTGGCCGTGATGATGGCCGCCGTGGCCGTGGTGATGGCCACCGTGGCCGCCGTGGCCGCCGCCGATATAATCTTCGGGCGCCTTGTCGAAGCTCTTCTTGCAGCCGGCGCAGCAGAAGTAGTAGGTCTTGCCCTCGTACTCGGAAACGAAGCTGGTCTCCTTGGGGTTGACCTCCATACCACAAACGGGATCCTTGACCATTTCCATGCTCGTGCCTCCTTCCGGGGTGATGCGAACCCCCAGGTGGTCATTATAACCCACCCCGGGGGGGGTGGGAAGAGGGGTGGCGGGTATCCTGGAAACGTGGGCTCGATCCGCGAAGCCGGGTGGCCGCTGCCATAGACTGGGGGGGTGCGAAGGGCAACCCCTACGGTGTGGATCGGACAGGTGCCCGTCGGTGGCGGGCATCCGGTGGTGGTGCAGGCGATGACCAATACGGACACCGCCGATGCCCAATCGACCGCGGCCCAGGTCGCCGAGCTGGCGGCGGCGGGCGCCGAGATCGTCCGCATCACGGTGAACAACGAGGCGGCGGCGAGGGCGGTTCCCGAGATCAAGGAACGGCTCGAAGACCTGGGGCTTTCGGTTCCCCTGGTCGGCGACTTTCACTTCTCGGGGCACGTTTTGCTGCGAAGGTTCCCGAAGGCGGCCCAGGCGCTGGATAAGTTCCGCATCAACCCCGGCACCCTGGGCAAAAAGCGAAAGGATCAGGCGTTTTCCGAAATGATCGCCGTGGCCAGGGACCTGGAAAAGCCGGTGCGCATCGGGGGCAACTGGGGCTCGCTGGATATGGAGGTCCTGGCCGAGCTCATGGACGAAAACGCGCGCCGGGCGGAGCCGGCCCCGGCCGAGGCGGTGGTGCTCTCGGCGCTGGTTGAGAGCGTGGTGCGCTCGGCGGAGGCGGCGCTTGCGCTCGGCCTCCGGGAAGACCGGATCGTGCTCTCGGCCAAGGTGTCGCGGGTGGCCGAGCTGCTTTGGGTCTACCGCGAGCTCGCCCGGCGCACCCCCTTCGCCCTGCACCTCGGCCTCACCGAGGCCGGCATGGGCACCAAGGGCATCGTGGCCAGCACCGCCGCTCTGGCGCCGCTTTTGCTCGAGGGCATCGGCGACACCATCCGCGTCTCGCTTACCCCGCGTCCCGGCGAGCCCCGCAGCCGCGAGGTCGAGGTGGCCTGGGAGCTGCTCCAGGCGCTGGGGTTGCGCCGTCGCTCGCCCGAGGTCTCGGCCTGCCCGGGTTGCGGTCGCACCACCAGCACCCGCTTCCAGGAACTGGCCGAGCGGGTCGAGGCCTACTTGAAGGCCAGGCTCCCCGAGTGGAAGGCGCGCTACCCCGGCGTCGAGACGCTCAAGGTGGCGGTCATGGGCTGCGTGGTCAACGGCCCCGGAGAGTCCAAGCACGCCGACATCGGCATCAGCCTCCCCGGCACCGGCGAGGACCCAAAAGTTCCGGTTTACGTCGACGGCAAGCACTTCACGACGCTTTCCGGGGAAGACCTCGAGGCCCAGTTCCTGGCCATCCTCGAGGCCTACGTCGAAAGGCGCTTCGGCGCCAAGTGAGCGTCCACGGGTTTTTCAACATGACGGTGCGAGATTGGCGGTCGTTTGCGTTTGCCCGGGGTCCCCGCCGTGGCGAAAGCCACGGTGGGGTACCTAAGAAAGAATCGTCTCGGCCCTGAAAAAGCGGCCAAACGCCCAGGCGCCGAGGGCAAACCCCAAAAGCCCTGCCGCCAGGGCGACCCAGGCCACGGTCCAGGGGTTCAGGTCGGGGCGGAAGGTGATGGTGAGGAAGAGCGCCAGCACCGGCAAAAGGGCGAGGGTGCGAAGGAGGCTGCCGGAGTTGCCGAGCTGCACCCGGGTCAGGGCGGGGAAGAAGAGCGCGAGGAAGAGCGCCACGGTCACCGAAAAGAGCGCCACCGCCAGCGGCACCACCGCCACCAGCGCCACGAAGGCGCCCTGGAGCCGGATGCTGGCTCCCAAAAGGGCGAGCAGGACATACGCGCCGCCAAAGGCGGAAAGCGTAAGCAGCGCCCAGCCCACGGCGGTATGGAAGAGGCGCGAGAGCAAGAGGGCGAGCCCCACCTCGCTTTTGCGGTAGGGGCCGGCGAGCAAGAGCTCGATCCGGGCCCGCCCGCTCTCGCTGGCAAAGGCGGCTTCGACGCTGCCGCTCGCGGTGAGGGCCACGAAGAGGGTGATGAGGTAGGGACCCTGCAGGAATACCAGGGCCGCCGCCAGCGCCAGGTTGCCCTCGAGGCCGGGGAAGTAGAGCCGGGCCGCGGCCTCGAGGGCCCGTCGGGTGGGGCCGGTGAAGAGCCCCGGCAGGTAGACCGCGACCAGGGTGAAGGCCCAGAAGATGGCCGCGTAGCCGAGGGGAACCAGGTAGAGCTTGGGGCCGAGCACCTTTCGCTCGTGACCGAAGAGGATCTTTGCCAGCCGCCAACCCATCTCAGGCCTCCGCTCCGTCCTCGAGGTCGAAAAACCAGCGCTCGAGCGGGTTTTCCGCCTCTTCCACCCGGAAGACCTCGACCCCTTTTTCGACCAGGGCCCGAACCAGCCGGGCCGCCGCCCCGTCGTTTTCCACCTCGACCCAGTAACGCCCCCCGCGTTCCTCGAAGGGGACCTCGAGGGCCCGGAGCGCTTCGCTGGCCCCGGCGCCGAGGCGGAGCACCAGGCGACGCCTGCCCCCGGTCGTGAGGGCCTCGAGCCGGCCCCGGGCCACGAGCCGCCCCTGGCGCAAAAAGAGCACTTCCTCGGCGAGCTCCCGGGCTTCGTAGAGGTTGTGGGTGGAGTAGAGGACGAGGCGTTCTTCGGCGAGCGATTTTAAAAGCGACCGCAGCTCGCGGGCGGCGGTGGGGTCGAGCCCGGTGGTCGGTTCGTCGAGGAGGAGCACCCGCGGGTCGCCGAGCAAAGCCCGTGCGAGGGCCACCCGCTGCAGCTGGCCCCGGGAGAGCGAGCCCAGGCGCTTTGCCAGCAAGGGGACGAGGTGCAACCGCCCGGCGATCTCGTCCACGCGCCCGGGCCCGACGCCCAGCGCCCGGGCCCAGAATTCGAGCTCGTCGCGCACCCTGGCCTCCGGGGTCATCCCGGCGCGGTGGGGCAGGTAGGCGAGCGCTTTCTTGACCTGCGGCTCGCGATGGGGGTCTTTGCCCAGCAGCCGCACCCCGCCCCGCCGGGCCGGCAGCACCCCGGCGGCGACGCGAAAGAGCGTGGTTTTGCCCGCCCCGTTGGGGCCGAGCAGCACGTAAAATCCCGCTTGAAGGTCGAGGTCGACCCCATGCAGCACCTCGCGTGCGCCGTAGCCAGCGTGGACCCCACTGAGCTTGAGCATCGAGGGCATTCTATTTCGCAAAATGGCGAAATAGCAAGTAAAATTGGGGTGTGAGCTTTTCTCGCCTCTTCAAGGCCCTGGCCGACCCGACCCGGCGGGAAATCTTGAAACTGCTCCGCGAAGGGGAAAAGAGCGCCGGGGAGATCGCGGAGGCGTTTCCCCTCGCGCGCAGCACCCTCAGCCAGCACCTGGGCGTGCTGCGCAGCGCCGGGCTGGTCGAGGTCGAGGCCCGGGGCAACGAGCGCATCTACCGCCTCGCGACCTCGGTCCTCGAGGAGGCCCTGGCCTTTTTGATCGAGCTCCGAGCGGGGAAGGAGGGGAGTGCGGATGGGACGACACCGTGTGGCGATCCTGGGGCTCCTGCTTAACTGGGGGCTGACGCTCTGGGCGTTTTTTCAGCTCCCGGAGCGGGTGCCGGTGCACTGGAACTTCGCCGGCGAGGTGGACCGCTGGGGGAGTAAGGCCGAGTTTTTGGCGATGCCCGCCATCGCCAGCGCCCTTTTTCTCTTCATGGTCTTCTGGCCAAGGATCGACCCCCAAAAGCGCGGCGAGTGGAAGAGCTGGCCGCTGATGGTGGCGGCCACGACCTGGGGGCTCTTTTTCGTCCAGGCCGGGATCCTCTATGCCCTCTTCGCCACCCTGAGCCGCAGCGCCTTCTCGCCGCTCAAGGGGGTGGTCATGGCGTTGGGGCTGCTCTTTTTGATCCTCGGCAATTATCTGCCCAAGGTCCCGCAAAACTGGGTCTTCGGCGTGCGCACCCCCTGGACCCTCGCCAGCAAGGCCTCCTGGCAGAAGACGCACCGGCTTGCGGGCTGGCTCTTCGTCGGCGTCGGCGGGGTGACGCTCTTGCTGGCCTTCGTCGCTCCCCCGAGCACGGCCCTTGCCGCCGCCATCGGCCTTGAGATCCTCGCCACCCTCTGGGTGGTCTACGTTTCCTACCGGGTGTGGCGTCAGGAAGAGCGCGGAGGGGCACCGTGACCTGGAAATACCGCTTTTGGGGCGTCGCGCTTCCCCTGATGCTCATTTGGGGTGCGACCCTCGCCGCCCTTTTCGTCTTCCCCGAGCGCATTCCCGCCCACTGGGGGCCTTCGGGCCTCGACCGGGTGGGCCCGAAGACCGAACTCCTGACGCTGCCGGTCCTGGCGAGCGCGTTCCCGCTTTTGATCCTCTTCTTCGCCCGCCGTCAGGGCGAGGCGGGCCGCCTGGCCGCGGCGATCGTCGCCTGGACCTTCGCCATCATTCAGCTGCTGGTGATCGCAATAACGCGGCAGAGCCTGGCCCGGGGCGAGGTGGTGCATCTGCCAGGCCCGGCCACGCTCCAGGTGGGCGAACTGGCCTTCCGGGCGGTGATGGGACTCGTGGGGCTTTCCATCCTCGCTATCGGTGTCACTCTCGCCGTGGCCCCGCCCCAACCGAACCGCTACTTCGGATTTCGGACCGAGGAGACCTTGAGTGACCCTGTGGTCTGGGAAAAGGCAAACCGTTATGCCGGCCGCGTTATGGCGATGGCCGGCGCGGCCGGCGCTGTGGCTGCGCTCTTTTTGCCGGGGTTCCTGACGGCGCTGGTTCTCGTCGCCGGCTTGCTGATCGCCGCCGCCTGCTCGGTTCGCTACGCCAGGAAAATCGCACGAAAGGAGGAGGGATGAAGCGCAAGGCAATCTTCCTGCTGGCCCTTGCCCTTTTGGGCATCGCCTGGGCCCGGGCGCCCGAGGCAGCGCGCCTCGAGGCCCTTTTCACCGAACGCCCTCGGGCGGAGTGGTTTACCGATGAGTTTTTGAAAGCCGTGCCGACAGCACAGATCGAGGCCATCGTCGGCCAATTCAAACGCACGCTGGGACGGTTTCTGGCGGTTCGGCCGGAAGGGGAAGGTTGGGTCGTGGTCTTTGAGCGCGGCGAGGTGCCGGCCACGATCACCCTGAACGCCGCGGGGAAGATCGCCGGCCTCTTCTTCAAACCTCCCAGACAGCGCCTGGCCTCGCTTCGTGAGGCGAAGAGCTCGCTCGAATCGCTCCCCGGCGAGGTCCATTTCCTGGTGCTCGAAGGTGACCGGCCCCTCGTGTCGCTGAACCCCGGGGCCCGGCTCGCCGTGGGCTCGGCCTTCAAGCTCTCGGTCCTGGCCGCCCTGCTCGATGCGATCGAGCGGGGCGAACGTCGCTGGGACGAGGTGGTGCGCCTCAACCCCGCCTGGAAGAGCCTGCCCACCGGTCAGCTGCAAAACTGGCCCGGAGGTACGCCGCTCACCCTGGCCGACCTCGCCGGGCGGATGATGGCCGAGAGCGATAACACCGCCACCGACCACCTCATTCACACCCTCGGCCGGGCGGCGGTGGAGCGCTTTGCCTACGAGAACCGGCCGCTGCTCTCCACCCGGGCATTTTTCGTCCTGCGGAGCGATCCGGGCCTTCTCGAGCGCTACACCTCGGCGGGCCTTGAGGAAAGGCGGAAGCTCGTGGCCGAGGCCGAGGCCCGGCCGCTCCCCAGCGTCACCGCGTTCTACCGGGGGCCTTGGAACCTCGAGGTCGAGTGGCACTACAGCGCCTTTGAACTGTGTCAACTCGCCTACCGGGCGCTCTCGACGCCGATCTCGGGGATCAACGCGGGCCTTGCCCGGCCTGAAGCCTGGAAGCAGGTGGCGTTTAAAGGCGGCAGCGAGGTCGGGGTGTTGAACCTGACCACCGCCCTCGTCGCCAAAGACGGCCGGCGCTTTTGCGCGGTGGCCACCTGGAACGCGCGGGGACTCCGCCAGGATCGGCTCATGGCGGTCTACGGTGGGGTCCTCGAGCTGCTCGCGCAGCGCGAGGGTGACTGAGTGCAGCCCCGGGCGTTCCCGGTCCCTCCCCTTTCGTGGCCCTGCGGCCGGTCTGCCGCTGGAGGACAGAAGGTCTGGGCAGCAAGCCGCCCATCCTGATTGAATAGGCCTATGCGCAGCTGGCTCTTTGTCCCCGGCAACGACGAGCGAAAGCTGAGAAAGGCCCTCGGCTCGGAGGCCGACGTGGTCATCGTGGACTGGGAGGACGCCGTTCCCGAGGGGGAAAAGCGCGCCGCCCGGGAGGTCAGCGCCCGGGTGCTGGCAAAAGCCGAGCCGCGTCCGAGGGTGGTCCTCCGGGTCAACCACCCCCAGAGCGACTTTTTCCCCGAGGACCAAAAGGCCCTGCCACTGCCCCACGTCACCGCCATCGTGCTCCCCAAGGTTGAGGCCCCGGAGGTGCTCGCCCCGGCGCGGCGGATGGGGCTGCCCCTCATCGCCATGATCGAGAGCGCTCGCGGGCTTTTCCAGGCCCTCGAGATCGCCGGCGACGGGGTGGAGCGGTTCATCTTCGGCGCCCTGGACTACCAAAAGGACATCGGTGCCCGCTACTGTCGGGACGCCCTGCTCTACGCCAAGAGCCATTTGGTCGCGGCGAGCCGGGCGGGGGGGCTTTTGGCGCCGATTGCCGGTGTGTATCCCTTTTTGGACGACGAAGCTGGCCTCGAGGCCGAGGCCCGTCACGAGCGCGACCTGGGCTTTGCCGGAAAGACGCTGCTCCACCCCCGGCAGATCGCCCCGGTCAGGCGCGCTTTCGCCCCCACCGAAGCCGAGATCGAGGAAGCCCGGGCCGTCCTCGAGGCCTTCGCGGCCGCACGCCGCCAGGGGCGAGCGGTGGCCAAACTCCCGGACGGTCGCTTCATCGACCCGCCGGTCGTGGCCTGGGCCGAAGAGGTCCTTCGCCAGGCGGGCGGGGGTCGCTGAAGGCGCGGCGTCCGCGTCTTGGCCCGAAAAGAAGGGGGCCGGGCCGTCGGGCCCGGCCGTTTTTTTGGTGACCCCAGGGGGAATTGAACCCCCGTCTCCGCCTTGAGAGGGCGGTGTCCTGACCGCTAGACGATGGGGCCAGGCACCAGACAGCCAGTGTACCTCAGGTGGCCGGCCGGCGCAAATTGGTGCAGTCGCTTGACCGGCCCCGGCAAAAGCTACCAGGCCTGA
>CAZXOY010000026.1:0-28269 GCA_964642655.1 uncultured bacterium | reverse complement strand
GCCGGCCCCCTAAGCTGAGTTCGGGTGCCAGGGACGCCTGGCCGACCTGGCGGTCCCTGGCCTTGTTATGTATTCTTAGGGCATAAGTCCTAACCGAAGGTGGGACAGCTGCAGGAGGTGTCGCGAGACCAATGAAGTCGAGAGCCCTCGCTCGATACGCCTGGGGAGTATTGTTTTACACCATCGCGGTGATCATCTGGGGCGCCTACGTGCGCGCCACCGGATCCGGCGACGGGTGCGGCCAACACTGGCCGACCTGCCAGGGAACGATCATTCCCCAGCCCGAACAGGTCAAAACCATTATCGAATTCACCCACCGCCTGATGAGCGGCCTGGATTTCCTCCTGGTCCTCGTCATGCTGATCTGGAGCTTCCGGCTCTACCCCAAAGGTCACCTCGTCCGCCTCGGGGCCTCGCTGGCCATGGCCTTCATGGTGGTCGAGACCCTCGCCGGAGCGGGGCTGGTGATCTTTCAACTCGTGGCCTACAACGCCTCGGTGGCCAGGGCAGTGGTCATGGCCGTCCACCTCCTCATCACCTTTTTGCTCCTCGCCGCCCTGGCGCTCAACGCCTACTGGGCCTCCGGGGGGCCGCCCCTGCGTCTACGGGGCCAGGGAGCGGTGGGGTATGCCCTTTATCTCGGGCTCTTCGCGGTGGGTCTTCTGGGAGCGAGCGGGGCGGTCACCGCCCTAGGCGACACCCTCTTCAAGGCCCCCAGCCTGATCGAGGGCATCCGCGCCGACTTTTCCCCGACCGCCCACTTCCTGATCCGCCTGCGCATCTTCCATCCCCTCATCGCCATCTCCACCGGCGTCTACCTGCTGCTCGTCGCCGGGCTGACCAGCTTCCTCCGCCCCCACCCCACGGTGCGCCGCTACGCCACGCTGTTGGTGTTCGTTTTTCTCTTGCAACTCGTGGCCGGGGTCACCAATTTGATCCTCCTGGCACCGGTGTGGATGCAGATGATCCACCTCGCCCTGGCCGATGCGGTCTGGCTCTCGTTGGTCATGCTGACCATCAGCGCCCTGTCCACCGGGGTGCCCCAGGTCGAAGAAGGCGCACCGGCAAGCGGTGCGGCCCCCGGGCAAAGCCCCGAGCGGGGGCGGGCCACGCTCATGGACTACGTGGCCCTGACCAAACCCAGGGTCATCAGCCTCCTCCTCTTTACTGCGCTCGCCGCGCTCTTCGCCGCCGCTGGTGGCTGGCCGGGCTGGAAGCTCTTCCTCGCCGTCCTTCTCGGTGGTTACTTCGCCGCGGGCAGCGCCAACGCCATCAACATGGTCATTGACCGCGACATCGACGCCCGCATGCCACGCACCGCCAAACGTCCCACGGTCACGGAGCGCATCTCCTCGCGGGACGCCCTCACCTTCGCCTTCATCCTCGCCACCCTTTCCTTCCTCATCCTGCTCCTTTGGGCCAACCTCCTCGCCGCCATGCTGGCGCTCGCCGGTCTGGTCTTTTACGTGCTCGTCTATACTCTCTGGCTCAAGCGCCGCACCTGGCACAACATCGTCATCGGTGGCGCCGCCGGCGCCTTCCCGCCGCTGGTCGGCTGGGCCGCGGCCACCGGCGAGCTGTCGCTCGTGGCCTGGACCATGTTCCTGATCATCTTTTTCTGGACCCCGGTCCACTTCTGGTCGCTGGCGCTTTTGATCCGGGAAGAATACGAAAAGGTCGGCATCCCCATGCTCCCCGTCATCTACGGGCCGAGGGTCACGGCGCTGCAAATCACCCTCTACGCGCTCCTGACCGCGATCATCTCGTTCCTGCCCCTGACGCTGGGGCAGGTGGGCGTGGTCTACACCGTCGGCGCGGCGATTCTCAACAGCCTGCTTCTCATCCGGGCGCTCCAGCTGGCCCTGGGTCCGGAAGAGCGCCCCCGCGCCCGCTCGCTCTACCTCTACTCGCTCAGCTACCTCGCGGCCCTGTTCCTGCTCCTGGCCTTCGACCCCACCCGCGTCCTCTAAGATCAGAGGGGATGCGGCGCACGTTCCTCCTGTTCCCACTTTGGTTCCTGTTTTCCCTGGTCGTGGCCCACCAGGCCACGACCTTCGGCGTCGAGGAAGGCCAGGCCAATCTGGGCGGGGTCATCGTTTTTACCCTTGCCAGCGTGCTGGTGATCCTGGGCGGAACGATTGGGGTGGTGATCTACGTCCGCCGCCAAAAACGAAGCGGGGGGCTCCTTTGGCGGGCGGTTCCGGTGATCATCGCCGGAATCGCCACCGTACTGCTCATCACCTCGCTCAGCAACCTCCGGGCCCCGAAGGCCCCGGCGCTCGTGGTCGAGCTCACCGGCCAGCGCTTTTGGTGGGGAGCCAGGGAAGCCGGGCTCGTCACGGCGGGGGAAGTCTGGGTCCCCGTGGGGCAGTGGATCGAGCTACGGGTGACCAGCGCCGACGTCTTTCACACCCTCGACCTGCCCGCCCTGGGCGTCAAGATCGACGCCATCCCCGGTCAAACCACCAAAGCCCAGTTCCGGATCCAAACCCCCGGGGTCTACGAGGGGCGCAACGTCGAGTACAACGGCCCCGCCTATGATCGCATGCGGCTCAGAATCTTCGCCCTCCCCCAGGAAACCTTCGACGCCTTCGTCCGCGCCGCCCGCGCCTACACGCCGGCGCCCCCGGACGACCCGCTGGCCAAGAAGGGTTTCGTCCTCTTCCAGCGCCACTGCGCCTCGTGTCATCCGGTGAAGGGTCAGCCGTCGCCCGCCACCCCCGGTCCGGATCTGACACTCTTTCGGAATCGCACCACCATCGCCTCCGGGGTCTGGCCCAACCGACCCTCGTTCCTCGAGGCCTGGATCCAAAACGCCCCCGAGATGAAGCCGGGGGTGCGCATGCCGGCCTTCGACCTGAGCCGGGAAGACCTCGAGGCTCTCCTCGCCTACCTCCAGGGGCTCGGAGTTCCCGGGTTTGACTTTCAAAAGCAAGCCGCGGCCTCGGCAAAAAGCCAGTGACCCATCGGTCAGTTAAACTACGAAGGGAGGGAAGCTATGGAATACCGCAAACTCGGTCAGTGGGGGATTCGGGTCTCCGCCATCTCGCTCGGCGCCTGGGTCACCTACGGCAACCAGGTGAAGGATGAGGAAACGATCCGGCAGATCGTGAAGATCGCCTACGAGGGCGGCATCAACTTCTTCGACAACGCCGACGTCTACGCCACCGGCGTCGCCGAGGAGATCATGGGCCGGATCCTCAAGGATTACCCCCGGCACACCCTGGTCATGAGCTCGAAGGTCTTCTGGCCCATGAGCGAGGACATCAACGACCGGGGGCTTTCCCGAAAGCACATCCGGGAGTCGATCGAAAAGAGCCTGAAGCGCCTGCAAACCGACTACCTCGACCTCTACTTCGCCCACCGCTACGACCCCGAGGTGCCCATGGAGGAGATCGTCAGCGCCTTTAGCCAGCTGGTGGATGAGGGCAAGATCCTCTACTGGGGCACCAGCGAGTGGCCCCCGGCCCGCATCGCCGAGGCCGTCACCTTCGCCAAGGCCAACGGCCTCCACCCGCCGGTGGTCGAGCAACCGCAGTACTCGCTCATCTACCGCGACCGGGTGGAAAAGGAGATCTTCCCCGAAACCCGCCGCTTCGGCATGGGCGTGGTGGTGTGGAGTCCCCTGGGTATGGGGATGCTCACCGGGAAGTACGATGAAGGCCTGCCCCAAGGCGCCCGCCTCACCGAAATCGAGCAGCTCCGCGAGCGGCTTTTGACCGAGGAAAACCGGGAAAAGGTCAAAAAGCTCAAGGCCATCGCCGACGACCTCGGTGTGAGCCGGGCGCAGCTGGCCCTGGCCTGGGTGCTCCGGCGCGGGGAGGTGAGCTCGGCCATCACCGGGGCCACCCGCCCCGGCCAGATCGAGGAGACGATCAAAGCGGCCGAGATCAAGCTGGACGAGGCGGTCCTCGAGGCCATCGACGCCATCTTCCCGCCGGCGCCAGACTGCTACGCCTGAATCGAAAAAAAGGGCTGCGGGGCGCGTTCGCGCCCCGCAGCCCTTTTGAGGGAGGCGTGGGCGTTCAGGACTCCAGCAAATCCTCACCCCGGAGCCAGTTCCTCACATCCCCGCCGTAGCGAATCTTCTCCGCCGGCAGGTCCTTTTCGAGCACCTCAGGGAGGCCTTCCTTCCGCTCGAGGCGATCGCGCGCGTCCTCGAGCTCTTCGCTGTAGGTGTAGGCCAGCTCGACCGAGACCACCCCGGGGATGGCCTCGAGGGCCCGGAAGCGCGCCACCTCCTCGGCGCTGTCCTTCGCTTCCACCACCACGATGATCTTGCTCTCACCGTCATGCGTATAGACCTCGCCGAGACGCCCGGCCACAATGGCCTCCAGCGCCGAATCCAGCGCCTCGGGACGCACGCGAACCACCAAGCCAGAGATGTTCATGACCGTCTCCTCCCTCCTCATTCGAATGCGGCTTCCACCCGGACGGCGCCGGTGGGGCAGGGTGCCACGCAAAGACCGCAACCGGTGCAGCGATCGTTGATCCACGGCCTCGCCATACCCTCGAAGCGGACCGCGTCTTCCGGACAGGCGCTTTGGCAGGCCACGCAGAACGTCCCCTGATGCGCCAAGCAAGCTGCAGGGTCGATCCGTACCCGGGCGAGGGGCCTGCGGCTCGCGCTGCCGATGACCTCATAGGGGCAGGCCCGAAGGCAGTCTTCGCAAAGGGTACACCCGGCCTGGCCAAAGTCGAGATAGGGGTGTCCCCTCGGGTCGCGGCGCAACACCCCGGTCTGCGCGGCGCATGCGGTGACGCAGTCGCCGGTGCACGCCTCGCAGGCAGAAAAGTCGGTCGACCCGTCGGTGTACGGTGGCAAAACGCGCCCTCCCCGGACGGGGAAGAGCTTGCCGAGGAGGGCGCGCCGATCCACCGCTACTTCACCCCCTCGTTCCAGCGCTCAAAGAGGTCCGAACGCCACTGCGAATCGGGGGAACGGAAGTCGGGGACGAAGAAGTTCTCGATGGGCGGATCAACCTTGGCCTGACCCACGTGGCAGGCGGTGCAGTAGTAACGCGAGGGATCGATGCGAAGCGGCTTTTCCTCGGTCTTGGTGAAGAGGTCGATCTCGAGGTGGGTCGGCGGAAGCGGGGTGGCGCCGAGGCTCTTGGCCACCTCGGGGGCGTGGCACCCCACGCAGGCGTTGTTCCCGAGCGTGATCGGGACCAGCCCGTCGAGCGAGTGGGGCACCTGCGGGGGCGCGTTCTCGTACGAACGCGGCAGGCGTTCAGCGGCGCCGGGCGGGGGCGCCTCGTTTTTCACCTCCGGCAGTTCCTCGGCCCCCGAGGCCAGGGGATCGCTGGTGCGGATCCCGGCCCCGATCGCCTGGCGGGCCTCGTCGCTCATCGTGGTAACCGCCGTCGCCGAAGAGGCGGTTTGAGTTCCCCCCTTCTTGTCGCTGTCGGCGAACGCGAGCAAGAGGAGCAGGGAGAGGACCAGCACGTACAGGGATACCATCACACCTCTCATGCGAACCATCCTCCCAGTTCACCCACCCTCAGGCGGGGTAAATTCGGACCGCCGATTTCTTGTAGTCGGTCTGAAGGGAAATGGGGCAGCGGTAGTCGGCGGTGACCTTGTTGATCAAGACCCGTTCGTCGAACCAGGGCACGAACACCAAGCCCTTGGGCGGCCGGTTGCGGCCATTCGTCGCCACCCGAACCTTGACCTTGCCCCGGCGGCTTTCGATCCACACGTACTGGCCGTTTTGGACACCGATCTTCTTGGCGTCCTCGGGGTGCATGTAGGCGAGGGCCTCCGGCACCGCGCGGTAGAGCTCGGGCACCCGCATGGTCATGGTTCCCGAGTGCCAGTGCTCGAGGACCCGGCCGGTGACCAGCCAGAAGGGGTAACGATCGTCGGGCATCTCCGGCGGCTCCATGTAGGGCCGGAAGAAGATCTTGGCCCGGCCGCTGAGGTCGACCGAGGTTCCGGCCTCAGGCCCGGTCAGCGTCCCCCGAGGGATCTTCTTCGCCGCCTTACCGTAGAAGGCGAACTCACCGGTGGGATTGGCCTTCTTGGCGTAGGGGTCGTATTTGGTGTTGAAGCGCCAGAGGGTTTCCTTGCCGTTCACCACCGGCCAGCGCAGCCCGCGAACCCGGTGGTAGGTGTCGAAGTCGGCGAGGTCGTGCCCGGTCCCGAGGGTAAAGCGCCGGTACTCTTCCCATAGGGCCTTTTGGATGAAGAAGCCATAGCCCTTAAACGGCTTGCCCTCGGCGTCGAGGATGGGCCGGCCGTCGCCTTCGGCCTCGGTGTTGGGGTGGCCCTCGGCGATCGGGTCGGGCCAGGCGTAGGCCCGGAGCTCGGGGTGGTTGAAGAGCACGTCGAAGAGGGTCATCTCCGGGTCGTAGCCCATCTTCTTGGCCTCGGCCAGCACGTCGGGCAGCACCGTGCCGTCGGGCAGGCGGTGTTCCTTCCAGACCTCTTTGAGCTTGAAGAACTTGGAGAACTCGACGTAGTGCCAAAGGTCGGGCATCGCCTGGCCGAGCGGGGTCACCTGCTGGCGCCAGTGCTGGGTACGGCGCTCGGAATTGCCGTAGGCGCCCCACTTCTCGTAGATCATGGCCGAAGGCAGGATGAGGTCGGCGACCATGGTCGAGATCCCGGGGTAGGCCTCGGAGACGACGATGAAGTTGTCCATCTCGCGGGCGGCCTTGAACCAGTGATTGGCGTTGGCCGCGTTCTGCCAGGGGTTGTTGACGTGGACCCACACCCACTTGATCTTGCCGTCCTCGAGGTCCCGCATGATCTGCACGAAGTTGGCGCCGACCTTGGGGTTGAGGGTGCCGTGCGGGATCTTCCAGATCTTCTCGGCGATCTCGCGGTGTTTGGGGTTCTTCACCACCATGTCGGAGGGCAGGCGGTGGGCGAAAGTCCCCACTTCACGCGCGGTGCCACAGGCCGAAGGCTGGCCGGTCAGGCTGAAGGCCCCGTCCCCGGGCTTGGCGTGCTTGCCGAGCAGGAGGTGGATGGCGTAGACCTGCTCGTTGACCCAGGTGCCGCGGGTGTGCTGGTTGAAACCCATGGTCCAGAAGCTGACCACCTTGCGGCCCTTTTCCATGTAGAGCCGGGCCAAGGTGCGGAGTTTGTCCTTGAAGGCCTCGAGGGGCTCGTCGGGATCGCCCTTGGCCAGCTCGGCCACGAAGTCGAGGGTGTAGGGCTCGAGCGCCCGCTTGAACTCCTCGAAGTCGATCGTCCAGTGCGCGCTGGCCAGCTTCCGGTGCTTCATCTCCAGCGTGTCGCCGGGCTTCAGACCGAGGTAGGCGAGCGCCCGCGCCTCGGGCTCCGAGACCACCTTCCTGAGCTCCTTGATCATGGTCTCGCGCTCTTTGTCGGAGTATTTGGGGTGGTCCGGATTCGAGCGCATGCCGTAGCCGATGTCGGCGTAGCCGGTGGCGAAGGCAGCGTACTTCTTGACGAAGTCCCAGTCGATGGCTTCGGGATTGTTGTAGACGATCTCACGCAGGATGTAGTTCTGAATGGCCAGGTCGGTCTGGGGCTTCATCACGATGGCCACATCCGCCATGTCGGCGTTCAGGTGGCGGTGCGTGGTCAGAACCACGATCTTCACCCGGTCGGGCTTGGAAAGCTTGCGGTCCATGACCCGCATCCAGAGCACCGGGTGGTTTTCGGCCATGTTCGAGCCCCAAAGCACGAAGGTGTCGGTGAGGTCGATGTCGTCGTAGCAGCCGGCCGGCTCGTCGATCCCGAACGTCTGGATGAAGGCCGCCACCGCGCTGGCCATGCAGTGCCGGGCGTTGGGGTCGATGTTGTTGGAACGGAAGCCCGCTTTGATCAGTTTGTTGGCGGCGTAGCCCTCCTGGATGGTGTACTGGCCGGAGGCGAAGAAGGCAATGCCGCTCGGGCCAAGCTCGTTGTAGGTCTTCTTGAACTGCTCGGCCATCACCTCGAAGGCCTTCTTCCAGGAGACGGGCTTGAACTTGCCCTTCTTGTCGAACTCACCCTTCTCGTTGACGCGCAAGAGGGGGCGGGTGAGCCGGTCCTTGCCGTACATGATCTTGGCCAGGAAGTAACCCTTGATGCAGCTGAGACCCTGGTTGACCGGGGCCTTGGGGTCGCCCTTGACCGCCACCACGCGGTCGTTCTTGGTGGCGACCAGGACGCCGCACCCCGTCCCGCAAAAGCGGCACACGGCCTTATCCCAGCGCCACCCGGCTTCAGCGGCCTTGGCTTTGGCCGCGGTTTCCTGCCCGACCGACACCCCGGCCGCAGCCGCCGCTGCGCTCGCCGCCGCGGCCTTCAAAAAGCTCCGCCGGTCGACCTCGATCGGCCTTTGTCCTTGATCTCCCTTCCCTTCCATACCCTTACCTCCTCCGATGACATCCGTACCAAGGGCATATTCAACGTGACATACGGCACAAGCGTCGAACAGGGACATGTGTCCAACTGGTAGTGGGAATTGTACTCGATTCAGCCTATTGCTGACCAGTTTTTACGAATTTAAAGGCAGACGCGCCCGAAAAAGGGGCCGGGACATCCCTCCCGGCATCAGGCCGCCATCACCGCCCGGGCCACGGCAAAAAGCGCCGCATCGCGCCCTGGCGGCGCTGCCAGCATGACGCCGATCATCGGCGATGCGGGCAGGCTCACCGCCGGGCCCTGCAGGAAATTGAAGAGCATGGTGTTTCGGAGCACCCGGGCGTTCGCCCGGAAGTAAGCCTCGTCCCCCTCGAGGTCACCAGTGCGAGGCGGAGGCACTGGCACCGTGGGCATGATGAGGGCATCGAAGGCACCGTACTTTTGCCAAAAGCGTCGGGGCCAGCGCTGGTAGGCCGCCTGCACCTGGCTGTAATCGGCGTCACTCCAGCGGGCTCCGCGCATGACGCGCGAGGCCACGCGGGGATCCATGGCCTCGCCACGTCGCTCGACCAGGTCACGGTAGAGCCGGTACGCCTCGTGCTCGGCCAGGGAGCCATGCTGGCGGTAGAGCTCGAGAATTTCCAAAAACTCGGGCACCGGCGCCCGCTCCACCCGATGACCGGCGGCCCTCAGCCGGGTCACGACCGCCTCCAGGGTCAACTCCACCTCGGGATCGAGATCCTCGGTGACCACCGTCGTTGGCAGCAAGAGGCGGTAGGGCCCCTCGGCTTTGGGAAAGGGACGAAGCGGCCACCCCGCCAGCACCGACAGCAGCAGCCAGGCGTCCTCGAGGTCCCGCGTGATCGGCCCCACGGTGTCGAGCGTCGGCGAGAGGGGGAGGACGCCCGAGGTGGGGATCAGGCCGTTGGTGGGCTTGAACCCCACCAGGCCCTGAAACGCGGCGGGAATACGCACCGATCCCCCGGTATCGGTGCCGATCGCGGCGACGGCGAGGTCGGCTCGTACCGAAGCCGCGGCGCCAGACGAGGAGCCGCCCGGGACCCGGGCGGGGTCGTTCGGGTTTTCCGGGGTGCCGAAATGGGGGTTGAGCCCGAGCCCCGAGTACGCGAGCTCGGTCATGTTCGTACGTCCCAACAAGGCCGCGCCCGCGGCTCTCAGACGCGCGATCGCGGTCGCATCCTGCGCCGCCGGCGGCCCCTCCTTCAACACCACGCTCCCCCCGGCGGTCACATGACCCTTTTGGTCGAAGTTGTCCTTGACCGAAATGGGGATCCCCGTCAGGGGCCCCTCCGGCGTGGGCCAGGCCAGACCCTCGGTCTTCTCCAGATAAACGGCCCCCACCTGAACACGATCGAGGTAGGACTTGACCACCCGTTCCGGGACCAGCTCGCCCCGCTCGTACGCCGCCCGCAGCTCCGTCGCCGTCATCGCTCGCCTCCAACGCCCTCAGTCTGCCACAGCCGTGCCCTACAATCGGGCCATGGACACCAGAGGCTTCGTGCTCAAAGCCATCGAGGCGCTGCGCTGGGCCAGCGACAAGGACATCATGCGCTACCTCGACGAAGAGGGTGAGGCGCTCTCCCGACACGAACTGACGAGGGCCCTCGCTGCCCTTATCGACCAAGGCCTGATCGAACGCAGGGGCGATCTCTACCGGCTGAAGAAAAAGGCGGGCTCGAAGACCGCCTTCGACGCCCTCTTTGGCGATGGCTAAACACCTGCGGCGGGCGCAGATCGCCCGTCGCAGGCTACCTTCACGAAGCTAAGTCAGCGCCTATCAGCTTTTCAACATACCGATGCGAGATTGCACTCGTCCGCCTTTTCCCGGAGCGCCCGCCGTGGCGATCGCCACGGCGGGGCGCTCACTTGCCCTCGGCCGCCTCTTCCTCGAGGCTTAGCTCCTTGAGGAGATCGCCGTAGAGGTCACCGAGCTTGACGCTGGCGCTTGAGGGGCTGGCCACCGAGGCGTCGTAGTTCTGGTAGGCCGCGGCCACGCCCACCTCCGCCGGCTGGGGACGGCGATCGCGAGGCGCACCGCGCTTTGGCTTGCCCTTGGTGCGCTTGCGCCTCGGGCGCTCCTCCTCGGTCGGCACCGGCGGCGGAAGAAGCCGCTTCCGGGAGAGCGAAACCCGCTGTTCGGCAGGGTCGATCTGCAGGATGACCGCTTCCACCTCATCATCCTTCTTAAAGAGCGTGGCCGGGTTCTCGATCCGCTGGTGGTCGAGCTCGCTGATGTGAATGAGCCCCTCGATCCCCGGCTCGATCTCGACGAAGACGCCAAAGGGGGTGATGCCGGTCACCTTGCCCTTGATCACAGCGCCCGGCGGGTACTTGTCGGGCAGCTCCTTCCAGGGATCGGGCATGAGCTGCCGAAGGCCCAGGGAAAGCCGCTTTTCCTCGGGGTCGATCTTCAACACCACCGCCTCGACCTCGTCGCCCTCCTTCAAAACCTCGCTCGGATGGCGCGGCCGCTTGGTCCAGCTCATCTCGCTGACGTGGACCAGGCCTTCAAGGCCGGGCTCGATTTCGATAAAGGCGCCAAAGGGGGTCAGCCCCACGACCTTCCCCTTGACCTTCTGGCCCACCTCGTACTTCTCGGCGACGCTTTCCCAGGGGTTGGGGGTCGCGGCCTTGATCGAGAGGTTGACCCGCTCGCGCTCGGGGTCGACCGAGAGCACCTTGGCCCGAACGACGTCGCCTTCCTTGACCACTTCACGCGGATGGTTGAACCGGCCCCAACTCAGCTCGGTGCGGTGAACCAAACCGTCGACGGGTCCGATATTGACAAAGGCACCGAAGTCCGTGACCTCGACGATCTTGCCCTCGACGATCTGGCCCGGCTCCAACGCCGACAAGACCTCCTGGCGCTTTTTCTGCTCTTCCTCCTCGAGCAAAACGCGCCGGGAAAGGATGATCCGGCCCTTCTTCCTCGATAGCTCGATGATCTTGACCGGGACCGTCTGGCCCACCAAAGGCTCGAGATCCGCGTTCCGCTTAAGGTCGACCTGCGAAGCCGGGATGAAGGCCCGCAAGCCCTCCACGTAGGCCACCAGACCGCCCTTCACCCGCTCGCGGAAAGTCACCTCGATGGGCTCGCCCCGCTCGTAGAGCTCAGCGACCTTTTTCCAGGCCTTGTCCGACTCCGCACGCTTTTTGGAAAGCACGATGGAGCCTTCCTCGGGGTCAGCGCGCAGAACGTAGACCTCCACTTCGTCGCCCGGACGAAGCAACCCTTTGAGCTCTTCCTCGCTCAGGGGCTCGGCGCTGAGCTGACCGAAGGGGATGATGCCCTCAACCTTGGTCCCGATGTCGACGGCCACGCCCTCGTGGCCTACGAACACGACACGGCCTTTGACGATCTGACCTTTTCGGATCTCCTTGCCCAACCGGGACTGCGCCTCGGCGAGCGCCGCTTCCATGGTTGGCACCGCTTCAGCCGCTTTGTCGGTTGGGGTCTCGTTTCCGGCTTCTCCTGCCGGCAGCTGGGTCTTCTGGTCTTCCATCCGCCTATATCCTCCTTGGGCCGCGAAATTGGAGCGGGAGAAAGGCTCCCCCGCCTTCAACACGCCGAAAAACGGCCTGAGTTTTCGCGGCGAGCTGCCCAGTGGGCATACTCTCCCTTTATAGCATAGCCCGGGGGAGAATGCAAAGCCCGGGAGGCAGACCCTAGGCGCCCCGCCAGAGAATCCGGCCGCACGAAGGGCAGCGGATGACCCTTTTCCCCTGGTAGACCTTTTGCGCCACGTGGGTCGGCAGCTGGACGCTGCAAGCCTGGCAGCGGAACGCTTCCCCCGCCTTCGTCATGCGCGCGACGCCGAGCCCCTTTCGCGCCCGGCGGATCACCTCGTACTCCCGCAGAATCTGGGGGGGAATGGCCTTCGCCATTTTCTGACGTTCGGCCAACCTCGCCTCGTACTGCTCGCGGATGGCCTGGACTCGCTGGGTATTCTCGGCTTCCAGCCGCTCGAGCTCGGGCTTCAGCGCCGCCAGCTCCTGTTCGAGCGCGTCGATCTCGGCCTCGAGGCGTTCCATCTCCTCAACCAGGGGCATCGTGAGCTCGGTGAGCTCGTCGATCCGGGTCGAGAGCTGCTGGATGCGGTTTTCGTACTGGGTCGCTTCCCGGGAACTGCTGGCCTGGAGCTGCTCTTCCTGTGCCTGGCTCCGTTTTTGGGTCAGGTCCTTGAGCTCGAGGTCGTTGCGCTCGTACTCCTTTTGAACGCCCCGCAAACGCTCCTTGAGCTCGGTGAGCTCGTCGATGCGATGCTCCCATCGCGCCCGCAGCTCGGCGAGCTCGGGGGGTACCCGTTCCATCTCCTGTTGCAACCGGTCGAGCTCGAGGTCTTCTTCCTGCAACTGATACAGCTCGGCGAGGGCGGCAGAAACGTCCACGTCCCCTATCTTAACGCTTCACGCTTTATAGTGACGGGTATGGGTATCAGGCCGGACCGCTGGATTCGCGAAATGGCGAGGAAGGGGATGATTGACCCCTTCGAAGAACACCTGGTTCGGGAGGGGGTCATCAGCTACGGTCTCTCCTCCTTCGGCTACGACCTCAGGGCGGCGCCGGAGTGGAAGGTCTTCACCGACGTCTACGGCGCCGTGGTGGATCCCAAGCGATTCGACGAACGGGCCTTCGTGACCATCGAGGCTGAGGAAGTCCTGATTCCCCCGAACTCCTTCGCCCTGACCCGTTCGATCGAGTACATCCGGATGCCGGAAAACGTCCTCGGCATCGCCCTCGGGAAGTCGACCTACGCCCGCTGCGGGATCGTGGTCAACGTCACCCCGCTCGAGCCCGGCTGGGAGGGCCACGTCACCCTGGAAATCTCCAACACCACCCCCCTGCCGGCCAAAGTCTACGCCGGGGAAGGCATCGTCCAGATCATCTTCTTAGAGAGCGAGCGGCCGGAGACCACGTACGCCGACCGCCGCGGCAAGTATCAGGGGCAGCGCGGGGTGACCCTGCCCAAGGTCTGAGAAGGAGCCGCCGTGGAAGCCCTACCCTATCTCACCGATCAACCGGTCCGGAGCTTTGAGCGGCCGGAGAGGGTGGTTGACCTCGAGGCCTTCGAATACTTCGCTGAGATCGAAACCAATAAAGGCGTCATCGAGATCGAGCTCCTGGGCAAAAGCGCCCCCACCACCGTCAACGCCTTCGTCTTCCTCGCGCTCCACCGTTTTTTCGATGGCCTGACCTGGCACCGGGTGGTCCCCGGCTTCGTGGTCCAAAGCGGCGACCCCACCGGCACGGGCGCCGGTACCGCGGGCTACGCCTTCGGCCTCGAAATCGACCCCCGCCTGGCCTACGACGACGCGGGTTGGGTGGGCATGGCCCGAACCGAAGACCCGAACTCGAATTCCTCTCAGTTCTTCATCACCTTAGGGCCGGCGCCCCATCTGACCGGCCATTACACGATCTTCGGCCGGGTACGCACCGGCCGAGAAGCCCTTTTCGCCCTCGAGCAGGGCGACCGGATCATCAGCGTACGCATTTACCGGAGCGCCCGGCGAGCGAGCCCCTAAGGGAGCGGCGGCCGGCCGGCCCGGATCCAGGCGCTCAGGTAGAGATCGGCCAGCCGCCTTGCCGCCCGGCCGATCTGGACCCGGGCGGTCTCGCCGAAAATCCCCTGCCAGAGCGTGCGGTAGTAGCGGCGGTCGAGCTCGGAGTACAGCCGCTTGGCCCGCCAAAGCGCCCGGTTGAGCACGGTGACCAGCGGGTAATCCTCGCGGATCACGGCAAAGGCCAGCGCCAGGGGACGCTCGTCGATCAAGCGGGCCCGGTAAGGGCCTGGCGCATCGCCTTCGTCCCAGAAGGCCTCGATCTGGGTGCTCTCGAAGAGGGCGTGGATCCCACCGTTCAACCACGCCTGGCCATCGAAGTCCAGCGTGGTGTGGAGGGGCTGGTGGGCATCGCCCAGATAATGGGCGAGATCGCCGGCAAAGCGCAGGATTCGGTCGGGATCGCGGTCGCGAAAGGCCTCGACCAAGCTCCAATAGCTCTCGGCGATCGCCCAGGGGAGGGTGCCCGCGCGCTCCAGGGTGTCGGCCCCGAAGCGCTTTTTGGCCGCTTCCTCGGACATCGGGAAACTGGAAAAGGGCCAGGGCTCGAACAGTTCGCTGCTCCAGTAGTGGCGCTCGGCCTCACCGGGAAGGCTTGACTTCCGGCGATCGGGGTCGTTGGCCGCGCGCAAGAGATCCTCTCGGTGTTCGGCGAAAAAGGATGCCACCGCCGTGTCCGGCGGAAGGTCCATGACCGCATACCCGGCGATCAGGCGGTGCCCCTTCGGCCCCCAGGCCAGGGCCACACCCAAGAGCAAAACCAGCGCCCATGTTCGTTTCATCGCCTTAGCTTACCGGCAGAACCTCGACCAGCGCCCCGTGGAAAGCGCTCCCCCCACCCATGTCGGTGGGTTCATCCGGGGTGAGTTCGTTGATCGACTTGCCGTCGGGGGCGTCGAGCCCCCGCCAGGTGCCCTCGAGGACCACCACCCCCGGCTGGGTCGCGTCCGTGATCCGCAGCCTGCGGATCACCTCGCCGTATGCGCTCCTCACCCGAACCCGATCGCCCTCGGCCAGGCCTCGCTTCGCCGCGTCCGCCGGGTGCATCCAAAGCCACGGCTCCCCACCCTCGGCCTGTCGCAGGCTGGGAACGAGCCCGAAGCTGGTGTTCAGGAAGTGATGCGCCGGCGGCGAGATCATCACCAGGGGCCAGGCGGGCTCCGGCTCGGACCGCCGGACGTCAACAGCGCGCAAAGTCAGTTTCCTGCCGTCCATGCGTCCCTCGGCGTAGGGCAAGAAGGGCCTGTTGAGCCGGAGCTTCACCGAGCCTTCTCGAACGAGGCGCTCGAAGGTGATGTCGATCAGCATGGGGTCGGCGCTGTCGAGCAGTTCCCGGGCCAGGGTCCCGGCATCGGCGAAGAGTTCCGGGGCACGAAGCCCGAGCCGCCGGGCCAGCTGGGCAAAAACCCAGGTGTTGGGCCGGGCCTCGCCGGGAGGATCCACGGCCGCTTCCGACCACGAGAGGTGGTAGTGCCCGTAGGAGGCGTAGAGATCCGGGTGCTCGAAGGGATGCGTCGCTGGCAGGAGGTAGTCGGCGTAGCGGGCGGTGTCGCTCATGGCGTTTTCGAGCACCACCGTGACCAGGTCTTCCCGCAAGAGCCCCTGGCGGACCAGCGCCGAGCGGGGAGCGGTCGCCGCCGGGTTGGCGTTGAAGACGAAGAGCATCTTCACCGGTGGGTCATCGAGCGCGGTCAGGGCCCGACCGAGCTGGATCTGGTTGACGTGACGCACCCCGGGGTTGGGTCGGAAATACCCATCGGGCCGGGGATCCTGCCAAAAATGCAGCCCCTCGAGGCGGCGTTTGTTGAGGGCGAAGCCGCCGCTGGTGCTGAGCATGGCCCCACCGCCCTCAAACCGCCAAGCGCCGAGGATCACCGGCAGGCTGAGCACCGCCACCAGCGCGCTGCCGCCCCCGGGGTGCCGGGTCATGCCATAGCCCACCCGGAAGAACTGGGGCGCTTTCATGGCGAGGGTCCGGGCCAGGTCGGCGATGGTCTCGGAGGGAACGCCGGTCAAAGCGGCGGCACGCTCGGGCGGCCACTCGCGGACCGAGGCCAAATAGGCATCCAGCCCCTCGGTGTGGGTGTCGAGATAGGCCCGGTCCACCCACCCCTCGGCGAAGAGGACGTGGGCAATGGCCAACGCCAGCGCCGCGTCGGTTCCGGGCCGGACGCGAATAAACCGGTCGGCGAATCGGGCGGTTCGGTTTTCGTAGACGTCGATGGCGATAATCTCGGCACCGTTTTTCCGAGCCTCGCGCAGGAAGGGCACCAGGTGGGTGTTGGTGGAAAGGACGTTCGCGCCCCAGATCGCCACCACCCGGGCCTTGGGCACGTCTTCGGGGTCGACGCCGAGTTTCCTCGGCCCGTAGATCTCGGCCCAGGCCGCTTCACCGGTGGCCGAGCATATGGTCTCGTCGAGCTCGGTCGCCCCGATGGCGCGGAAAAAGGCCACGGGGTGGCGCCCCTCGATGAGGCCCATGGTCCCCGCGTAGTTGTAGCGAAGGACCGCGGCCCCACCGTAGGTATCGAGGGTGGCCTTCAGTTTTTCCGCGATCTCATCGAGCGCCGCCTCCCAGCTGATCCTCTGGAAGCGGCCCTCGCCCTTCGGCCCCACCCGGCGCATGGGGTAAAGGGGGCGGTCAGGGGCATACAGCCGCTCGGGGAAGCGCGTGGTCTTGGCGCAGGCGAACCCTCGGGTGGTGGGATGGGCCGCATCCCCCCGCACCCGACGCACGCGCCCGTCCTCGACCTCGAGCACGAGGCGACAGGCATCGGGGCAGTCCAGGGGACAGGTCACGACCTTTTGCATACGAAGCGGATTATACCTTCGCGCCGAGGAAGGCAGAGGCGACCAGGAGCACGATCACCGTCCCGAGCGCCAGGGCAAAAGGCGCCCCCAGAAAGAGCGGGTACACCAGGCCCGCCAGCGCCCCGCCCAGGTAATACCCGCTCACATAGGCCCAGCTCTCTCCCCGGCGGCCGAAAACGCCGCCGAAGACCGCGTGCATCCCAAAGATCCCGGCCAGAAAAAGGGCAAACCCCACCCCGAGCCAGGGCCCGGCCATCAGGGACGCACCGAGAAAAACGAGCCCGAGCGCCGCTTTGAGGCCCCATTTGCCGCTGACGAAAGGTCCAACGAGCCCGCCCAAATAGGCGAGGTAAAACCCACCGATGGCGCCAAGGCCAAACCCCAGGGCCTCGAGGCGATAGGGGAAAAGGTTGGCGAGGAACAGATTGGAAAAGAGCAGCGCTCCGCCCACCAGCATGGCCCGCCCCGGCCGGGCGGCGCGGGGCTCGGGGAGTGGGGGGGCACGACCGGTAAGGAAAAACCCCGCGAGGATTAGCACCGGCAGGCTGATGATCAAAAGCGCCGGTCGCACCCCGAGCCCCTCCCCCAGCACCCCGGCCAGAAAGCGGCCCAGCGTTCCGCCAAGGGCGTTGAGGGCCACGAAGGCGGAGACCGCATAAGGCGAGGGGAAAAGGCGGGGCAACAGGGCAAAGCCCAACACCGCCACCGCCGAAAGGGCAAAGCCCACGAGGAACCGGGCCAAAGCCCACCAGACCAGCCCCGGCACCACCAGCGAAACCAGCGAAAAAACCCCGACCCCCAGGGTGCCCCAAAAAAGCTTCTGTTCGCCGGGGGCCGCCCAGCGGCGAAAACACCACGGTCCGAGCACCAGCCCGAGGAGCGGCAGGGCCATCCCGAGCCCAGCACTTCCCGGCGGGGCCCCGTAGAGCCGCTCGATCCCGGGGAGCAGGGGCTGGGGCGAGTAGAGGACGGCGAAGACCAGGGCCCCGGAGAAAAGGAGCGCGTAGCGCACGTTCCCATCGTAGCCTGGAGGTGATGTCACGGCACGCCAGCACCCCTGCCCTCGAGGTGGCCCTGCCGCTCCGCCTCCCCGCCCTCACCTACCTCCCCCCTCACGGCCAGCCGCCAAAGCTGGGCATGCGGGTCGTGGTCCCCTTCCGAAACACGGTCCGCGTAGGCCTGGTGGTCGCCACCTTCAACGCCGAGCGCCCCGAAGCCCTCCGCCACGCTATCGGTTACCTCGACCAGGAACCTTTCCTCGACCCCGAGCGACTGTCGATGCTCGCCCGGGCGGCGGAGGCGCTCTTTTGCCCCATCGGGCAGGTCGTTGCCGACTTTCTCCCTTTTTTGGCGGGACCGTTCGAACACCGGGTTCGCCTGGTGCCCGGGACTCGCCTGGAAAACCTCCCCCCAGAGGCGAGGCCCCTCGCCGAATGGCAAGCGGCCTCGCGCTTTTCTCATAAACTCCTCGACGGGCTGCGGGAGGGTGGCGTGCTGGAAGAGCAGGTCGAGGAACCCACGCCGGAGAAGACCGTTCTCGTTCCGATCAAAAAACCCGACGACCGCCTGAGCCCGAACGCCAAAGCGGCGCTAATGACCCTGTGGTCGCTCGGCGAGGTCGCGAGTCAGGCCGAGCTCGCGCGCCGGGCCGGGGTCGGGCGCCACGCCATCAAGACCCTGCTGGCCAAGGGATACGCCCGGATCGAAACCCGCCCCCTCGAGTTCGCCCCCCCGGCCCCACCGCCCAAAACCCTGCCGGCCCACGACGTCGAGGCTCTCCCCGCGCGCGTCTACGGCGGGCGCTTTTGGCAACGCCTGGCCGTTCTTAAAGGGCTGGCAAAGCGCGGCCCCATCCTGGTGCTCTTTCCCGAAGGCGCGCTCATCGAACGCGCCAGGCCCTTTTTCCCGGAGGCGATCTTCTTAAGCGGCGACCTCCCACCCGAGGCACGCCGGCGGCTTTGGCAAGTCCGGGGAAAGAGCGTCTTCGGCACCTACCAGGCGCTCTTTTTCCCCCAGGACTTCAGCCGGATCGTGGTGGTGGAAGACGCCAGCGACAACCACAAGCTGCGCTCGGGAACCCACGCCTTCTTGCCGGCCCTCCTCGAGGCCCTCCAGATCCCGTTCACCTCCCTCTCGGCGACCCCCAGCGCTGAGGCGCTGGCGCGAAAAGGCCCCGCCCTCGCCCTTAAAACCCGGCCCCCAAGGGCGCTCGTCCTCAAAAAGGACCAGCGCCGGGGGCTTCTGAGCGGCCAGACCATCGCCATCATTCGCCAGGCCCTGGAGCGGGAGCACCAAGTCCTCGTCCTCGCTGCCCGGCGCGGCTACGCCGCCCGCCTCCACTGCCAGGCCTGCGACTATGAACCGGGTTGCCCGAACTGCGCGCTCCCTCTTCGCTACCACCGCCGCGGCAAGGGCGGGGAACTCGTATGCCACCAGTGCGGTTTCCAAAAAGACGCCCCAGAGCGCTGCCCGAGGTGCGGCAGCGAGCTGCTCCTCGCCAGGGGGCCGGGCCTCGACTGGCTGGCCCAGGCCTTACGGCGCCGTTTCCCCGCCTATCCCATCGGGCGCCTCTCGGCCGATGGCGAGGCGGACACCGAATCGCTGGAGGAAGGCCGGCCGGGCATTATTGTGGCCACCACCCGCGTCCTCCGGCGGCTGCCGCTGCCCAACCTCGCGGTGGTCGCCATCCCCTGGGTCGAGGGCTTTGCGCCCGAGTCCGATTTCCGAGCCGGCGAACGGCTCTTTTCGCTGCTCTGGCAGCTCACCGACCTCCACCCCAGGCGAAACCCCCTCTTGGTGCTCGAGGCCTACAACCCCGAACACCCCGCGATCAAGGCCTTCGTCGCCGGAGACCTGGAAAGCTTCCCGCGCAAGGCGCTCGAGATGCGTAACGCCCTCGGCTACCCCCCGGCCACGCGCATGGTCAAGCTCGAGTACGCCCACCGCCACGAGGCCAAGGCCCTCGAGGCCGCCACCGGGGCCCAGCAAACGCTGGCCCAGATCGCCGAGCCCACCGAGGTCCTCGGTCCAGCGCCAGCACCGGTCCCCCGGGTCAAGGGGCGCCACATCTACCATCTGATCCTCCGCGCCGCCTCGCACCAGCGGCTTAAGACGCTGATCGCCGCCCTCCCCGACCCCAGACCGGCCCGCCTCATCATCGACCCCGACCCCGTCAGCTTCGCCGGGGCCCTCGAGCCCTGAGCCGTCCCAAGACCGGCTCGGGATCTCGAGTGCAAGGCGGCGGGCCACCCGGTTACTCGTGGGGCGCCTTGAGCTGATCCCAGGGGAAGTCGTCCAGGGGGTAGAAGCGGTCCGCCTGCTGGGCCAGCCGGTAGGAGGAAAGGGCGTTGAAGGTGGTGTTTTCCACCTGCATCCCCAGATCCTGGATGACCCGGACCACCTCGGCGAAATCCCCGTCGCCGGAGACCAAAATCGCCACGTCGTAAGCCCGGGCATAGGCCAGCCTGAGCATGTCGACCGCGATCTGGATGTCGACGCCTTTTTCCACGAACCCCTCGCCCCGGCGCTCGAGCCGCCCCAGCCGGACCGCGACGTAGGGCACCCGTTTGAGATAGTTGAGGAAGCTCTGGTGCGCCCTGGCGGCGGGATCGTCCGGGGGAAGCGGCGCGTTGTAATAATAGGCGCGCAAGAGCTTCCGGCCACCCACCAAGAGCTCGATGAAGCGCACGAAGTCAAGGCGGTAGTCGGAGGCGACCTCACCGACCAGACCCTTATACAGGTTGCTGCCATCAATAAAAATTGCCACCCGTTCCATAACTCCCCGCAAGCGCGGGCTCCCTTAATTTAAGGCTACCTTCTGGGAATTCCTTTAGCAAGCCACAGCAACCTCAAGGCCCCGCCTCGAGGACGTAGGGCGCGAGCACGGTGCCTGGATAGTAATAACCTAGGATCTCACGATAATTCCACCCTCGCTCGGCGAGTCCCTTGGCCCCCCACTGGCTCATGCCCACCCCGTGTCCGGTCCCGCGTCCTTTAAAACGCAACCCCCCCTCGACCCAGGCCAGGGTCGAGGGCAGGCCGAGCCCCCGCAAAAAACCGGTGACCTGGGGTGCCCGAAGCCGCACCTCGCCCTGCGATCCTTTCACCACCAGCGTGCCGACGCGCCCGCTCGCCGTGCGCCCGGTCACCCGCATCGACGCCACCCGCCCTACCCGAAGGCCAAGGCGGGCCAGCGCCCCGGCCACTCGCTCGGGGTCGAGCGTCTTCTGCCACCACCGACCCGGCGTGTAGGGATCGTCCCGGACCACCAGGTAGGGAAACGCCTGCCCCCAAACCTCCAGCGCCGAGGCCGTCTTGCCGCCGGAATCGGCGTGGTAGACCGCCCGCACCAGGCCGCCCCGGTAGGCGAGGACCATACCCGCCGTGGACTGAATCGCCGCCCGGTAGCTCGGCTGGACCTTGGCCAGCCCAAGGTAAACCTGACAGGCCGTGGTGGCGCAAAGATCGTAGATCGCCCCCCGTCCGAGCGCGCGCATGGCGTAGGTCCGGGCCAGCACCGCCTGGGCTTTGAGGGCCTCGAGGGGGAAGGACGCCGGCATCTCCCCGGGCAGCACGCCCGCCAGGTAATCGGCAAGCCCCACCACGTTGACGGCATAGAGCGTTTTTGCTTCCTGGAGAATCCGCAAAAATCCAGGGTAACGCCGGCCATTCAGGGTAAAAAACCCTCCCTTGGGCACGAAGGAAACGAGCGGTCCGAGCGCCCGCCCGTCGACCAACACCCCATCCCTGCCCAGGCGGACCCGGTAGGTGGCGCCGTCCTGATTTGAAAAGCGCTTGCCCTCGAGGGTCCAAACGTCGTGGGGGCCCAAAAGACCAACGGTAAAGCCCTCCCCCTTGGCGAGCAGGACGCGCAAGGTTGGCGCCTGGGCCGAGGCGTAGGAAAACACCGCCAACAACAGGAAGATCACGGCACGCAGCGCGACATGTCGATTCCAAAACACAAAGCGCACCCCCACCTCACTCAAGCAGCGACGCCAAGGCCTTTGGGTCACGGATCAAAACCCGGCGGTACCCGAGCTCGATCAGGTCCTCCATGGCGAGCTCGCCCAAAATCTTGGTGACCGTCTCCCGGGTGGAACCCGCGAGGTGGGCCAGGTCCTGGTGACTGAGCGCCACCTCGAGCCCCCGCTCGCCCTCCCGCATCATGGCGAGCAACGTGCGCACCAAGCGGGGCCGCACCTCCTTGTAGCGGATCTCCCGGAGCCTGGCCTCGGCGTTCCAGAGCCGCTCGGTCAAAAGGCGAACCAAAAACGCGTACACTTCGGGGTGGCGGTCCGCCAGCGCCACAACCTCAAGCCCCGGTGCCGCCAGCAGGCGAACCGACCCCATGGGCTCGGCGAAAACGCCGTAGCTCCGGCCTTCCGCCAGCGCCGCCTCGCCGAAAAGTTCCCCCTTACCGACCACCACCAGCGTGACCTCTTCCTCCCTGGGCCCGAGCTCGAAAAGGCGAACCCACCCCTCTTCGATGAAAAAGACCTCTTCCGCGGGATCGTCGGGATAGAAGAGAACGCGACCGCGCCGTGCTTTTCGGGGCTTAAAAAGGACCGACAGCGCTTCCCGTACCTCCTCGGGGAGCACCGAGGGGAAAAGAGGGGCCATGGCTTTCAGTTTATTACCTGCCCGGGGAAAAAAGCGGGGCCTGTGAGGGCGGCGCGAGGCCGGCCGCTTCCATTCGGCGCACCAGGGTCTCGACGGCCTCGATGCCCTCGTCACCGAGGTCGAGGCTGTAGTCGTTGACGTAGGTCTCGATGTGGGCCCGGATGACCGCGTCGTCGAGCTCGGCAGCATGCGCTTGGATGTAAGGCCAGGCCCGGTCCATATGGCGAAGCCCAAACGTCAGGCTCTCGCCAATGGCCCGCTCGAGCTCGCGGGCAAGGGCCGGCGCCAGGTCCCGCCGCACCGCGATCAGCCCCAAGGGCAGGGGGAGCCCGGTCTCCTCTTCCCACCACGCCCCGAGATCGAGCAGCTTCACCAGCCCGTGCTGGGGATAGACAAAGCGCGATTCGTGGATGATGAGCCCGAGATCGACCTCCCCCCGCTCGAGGGCGGGCATGATCTCGTCGTAAACCATGGCCACGGGCTCGAACGGCAGCTCGCCCATGAAGAGCCGGAACAGCGCGAAAGCGGTGGTCTCCTCACCCGGGTGCGCCACCCGGGCCCCGGCAAACGCCCGGTCGCCGCGGGCCACGACCAGGGGCCCCACCCCACGGCCAAGCGCCCCGCCGCTTTTGAGCCCCATGTAGGTATCCCTCAGGCGCGCGAAGGCGGCATAACTCAGCTTCGTCGCCGGGAGCCTACCCTCTCGGGCCCAGGCGTTCAGGGTCTCGACGTCGGCGATCCTGGGAACGATGGGTTCGGGAAAGGGCACCTCGCCGTGAACGAGCGCGTAAAAGATGATGGTGTCGTTGGGACAGGGGGAAAAGCCGAGTTCCATGACTTCAGCCTACGCCCCCCGCACCACGCCGTACAAAAACACCTCCTCGACCCAACGCGGGTCGTAGTTGGCGGGGTTGTCGGGCTCCAGATAATCCTTGGCCACGGCGCGGAAAATGAAGCTCAAAAGCAGCTCGGCCAGCTCTGCGGCGGGGGCGGGCCGAACCTCGCCCTTTTGCATCCCCTCCTCGATCACCGAAGCCACTTGCTGGATGAGCCGCGACTTCAGGTCAATGAGGCGCGGATCCCGGACCAGCTCCGGAACCACGCTGGCGGTGATCAGGGCGTGGAACACGCCGCGGTTTTTCTGCTGGAAAAGCAGCGCGTCGCGGACGATTCGCCGCACCCTCTCGACGAACGCCTCACCCCCGGCCGCGGCCCGCTCGATGTCGGCGATGAGTTCCTCGATCTTCCACTCCAAGAGCGCCCGTAGGATCTCCTGCTTATCGCTGAAGTACTTGTAGAGGCCCTGCCGGGTCAAAAGGGCCCGCTCCGCGATCTCCTCCATGGTGGCCTTGGGATAGCCGCGCTCGTTAAAGACCTCGAGGGCGGCCTGCAAAATGGCCCGCATCCTTCGTTCCCTGCGCTTTTCGCTGAGCGCCTCCGCCTTCGCCATACCACCCCCAGTATCGCATGTTGACATCGTGTCGTCCAGAGTTTACAGTTCGTAAACGGGGCGAGGCCCCGCGAGCTTTCGGGAGGGAGTCTGGTCTATGGAAACGCTGAGTCGATTCGCCACACGTCATCCCTGGACGGTCGTGGTGATCTTTTTGCTGGTGAGCCTGGGCCTGGGGTTGGGCCTGGGCAAATTGCAGTTCGATAACTCGCCGGAGTCCCTGGTGCCGCCGGATCTCCCGGCCAAGCAAATGCTGGATGAGGTCCGGGACACCTTCGGCAGCGGCGAGATGGCGATCGCCGCCCTCGAGGGCGACATCTGGACCCCCGAGGCCCTCACCGCCCTCCAGGCCGTTACCGAGGCGGTCTCCGAGGTCGATGGGGTCCAGCGGGTGACCAGCCTGGCCAACGCCAAGCGCATGGAGGAGGCGGATGGATTCCTCAACATCGAGGACCTCCTCCCTGCGGACGGGGAAATCACCGCCGAAGAGATCAAGTCCATCCGCGACTACGTGGATGGCCACCCCCTTTACGCCGGACGCCTGGTCAGCAAGGACGGGCGGTACGCGGCGGTCATCGTCGAGGTGGACCCCGGGCTGGATATGAAGGCGCTCAACCAGGCGCTGCTCAAGGCGCTGAGGTCCAACTGGAAGGGGCGGGTCTACCTCGCGGGCACCCCGGCGCTCTCGGGATACATCCTCGAGACCATGCAACGGGACATGCCCATCCAGATGGGCGCCGCCGCCCTCATCATCGCGCTGGTGCTCTTTTTGAACTTCAGGAGCCAGCGTGGGGTGTTTTTGCCCCTCCTCACCGTGATCACCGCCCTCATCTGGTCGCTCGGCCTTGGCGGCTGGCTCGGCTTTAAGCTCGGGACCATCAGCTCGATCCTGCCGGTGGTGGTCCTCGCGGTGGGCAGTTCCTTCACCCTCCATATCCTGAACCGCTTCTACCACGAGCTCGCCCACGGGGAGGACCGGAGCACGGCCATCGGGCTCGCGGTGCGCGAAACCGGGCTTGGGGTCTTGGTCTCCGCCCTCGCCGCCGGCGCCGGGCTGGCCGCGCTCTACACCTCGAGCATCCCCCAGATCAAGGCCTTCGGCCTGCTCGCCGCCTTCGGCGTTCTGGTGGCCTTTTTGGGCTCGACCGTCCTCGCCCCGGCGGTGCTGGCGCTCCTGCGGAACCCCCGCCGCACCATCGACCCGGAAAAGCCCGACGCCATCAGCCGGGCTATGATCGGCATCGCCAGCTGGGTGCGGCAACGGCGCGGGGGCATCCTGGTGGCCGCGGTGGCCTTCCTCGCCCTCATGGCGTTTTTCGCCACCAGGATCCACGTGGAGACCAGTTTCCTCTCCTACTTCCCGAAAAACGCCTCGCCGCGGGTGGCGACCGAACTCGTGGACCGGGTCTTCGGCGGCTCCGACACGCTCACCATCGTGGTCGACGGCAATCTCAAGGACCCGGCGCTGCTTGCGGCCATCTACCGCTTCGAGCAGGAAGCCAAGCAAAACCCCGAGGTGGGCTCGGCGATCTCAATCGCCGATATGATCCGTGAAATCCACAAGTCACTGACCGGGGCCTACGGTTTCCCCGACACCGAAGAGGGCGTGGCCCAGGAACTCCTCCTCTACCAGATGTCGGGGGATCCCGAGGACCTGGCCCAGTTCATCGACGAATCCTCGACCACCGCCCAGGTCACGGTCCAGCTGCGGTCGCTGCCCTCGGGTCAGATGCAGACCCTGGTCAACCAGTTGCGCCAGCGCGCCCAGGCCATCATCGGCCCTCAGGCGGACCAGATCACCTTCACCGGCACCACGGTCCTGATGCTCGAGGTCATGCGCCTGATCCTCAAGGACCAGTACATCTCGCTGGCGCTGGCGCTGGTGCTGGTGGCCCTCTTCAACGCGCTGCTGCTCCGGTCGCTGGTGGTGGGGCTGGTGAGCGTGGTACCCCTCGGCCTCACGATCGCCGGTCAGTTCGGCCTCATGGGGCTCTTTGGCATTCCCCTCGACACCGCCACCGCGCTCATCGCCGCCATCGCCATCGGCGTGGGCGACTACTCGGTGCACATCATCGTGCGTTACCTGGAGGAGCTGCGCAAACGCCGGGCGCCCGAGGAAGCCGCCACCACCAGCCTGTACGTCTCCGGCCGGGCGGTCTTCTTCACCGCGCTGGCCATCGGGGGCGGCTTCATGGCCCTGCTGTTTTCGGGGTTCGCCCCCATCCAGACCTTCGCCAAACTCATGGGGTTTACGGTGGGCGCCACCGCGCTCTTCGCGCTCACCGCGTTGCCCGCGGCGCTGCTCGCCTTCGTGCGCCGCTATGGAAAAAGGGAGGTGATCAGAGATGCGTAGAGTATTGGCAAGCCTCGGTCTCATCGGTGTCCTCTCGCTGGCGCTGGCTGTGAGCGGCGAGGAAGTGATGAAGAAGGTCGACGCCCGGCCAAGCCCCAGCGCCATGCACGGGGTCATGGTCATGCAGCTGGTCAACAAGCAGGGGAAGACGCTCACCCGCAAGATCGAGCTCTGGACCAGGAAAGTCGGCGATGAAGAAAAGATGCTCATCAAGTTCCTGGCCCCCGCCGACGTCAAGGGCACCGCATTCCTGGCCCTCAAAAAGGGCGGCAAGGAAGAGATGAAGCTCTACCTGCCCGCCTTAAAGCGCATCCGCCGGATCGCGGGAAGCCAGAAAAAGGGTTCGTTCATGGGCTCCGACTTCACCTACGACGACATCTCGAACCTCGGGGGCATGAAGATCGAGGATTACAACCACAAACTGCTGAAAACCGAAGAGGGCGCAGGGGGCAAGGTCTTCGTGGTGGAATCGACCCCCAAGCCCGGGGTGGAATCCAGCTACTCCAAGCTCGTCGTCTGGGTGCCCGAAGCCACCTACGTACCCACCAGAATCGAGTTCTACAAAAAGGGCAAGCTCTACAAGGTCTTACAGAGCAGCAAGATCGAATCGTTCGCCGACGGCAAGTACCTCATTCCCACGTACCTGGTGATGGAAAACGTCAAGACCAAGCACAAGACCATCCTCGAGCAGCAGGACCTCGAGATCGACGTCGAGATCCCGGATTCGGTCTTCAGCGAACGCTTCATGAAGCGCTAGGGAGGTGGCGATGAAAAAGCTCTCGTGGATCCTCGCCCTCGCCGGCCTGGCACTGGCCCAGGTCAACCTCTCGGGCCAGCTCGACACCAACTTCGGCGTGCGTACCTCGGATGCGACCCTGAGCCTCGGGCAAACCACGCTCAAACTCGACCTCGGCTACGACCTCGACGATGCAACGCTCAAAGCCACCTTGAACCTTGGCTACGACGCGCTCACCGGCAAGACCAGCTTCTCCCTCGGCGAGGCCTACGCCACGGTCTACCTCGACCGCGTGGACCTCACCGTGGGCAACCAGGTGATCTCTTGGGGTCGGGTGGACTACCTGAGCCCCGAGGACGTCCTCAACCCCAAGGACCTGGCCCGGCCGCTGGCCGACCCCTCGGCCCAGAAGCTGCCCGTCCCCATGATCCACGCCACCGTGTACCCCGACGAAGCCGGCGTGTACCAGCTCGAGGCGGTCTGGATTCCCCGGTTCACGCCCTCCGTTCCCCCCCAGGGCGCCTGGGCCATCCCGGTTTCCCTGCCCCCTGGCGTCACCAAAATTGAGACCACGGCTCCGAGCCCCGATCTCACCAACGGCGTCTTCGGCGTCCGGGCCACGGCCAGCCTCGACGTCCTCGACGGGCTCGACCTCGGCGCGACCGCGATCCGCGACTACTTCCCCTTCCCCAGCGCCAAGAAGATCGTGCCCGTCGATCCCAATGACCCAACTGGACCGCAAAAACTGATCCTCGGCCATGACCGCCGCACCCTGCTCGGCGCTGACTTCGCCCTCGCCTTCTCGATCCCCGAGGTCGCCGAGGGGCTCGTGCTCCGCGGCGAGGCCGCCTACGTTTTGACCGACGACCCCCAGGGCCAAGACCCCTTCACCCAAAACCCCTACGCCGAAGGGGTGCTCTCGCTGGAGTACACCTGGACCGATGGCCCCCAGACCATCGTGGTCTACGACCTCAAGTGGCAAAAAGCCGACGTCCCCGCCGCCGACACCTACACCCAGCGCCTGGGGCTGCTCGCGAGCTACGACTACAACGAGCGGACCCGGATTGAAGGCGCCTGGCTGCACAACCTGAGCGACGGCTCGGGCCTTTTGCGCCCGCAGCTCGTTTACACCTTCGCCGACGGGGTTCGCGGCAATATCGGCTTCGCCTACTTCTACGGGCCCGCAAACAGCGAATTCGGCGGGTACAACCAAAACAGCGAGGTCCAGCTCGGGCTGACCTACAGCTTCTAAGGTAGCCCGCCGTGGCTTTCGCCACGGCGGGGGCCCGGGTTGAAAAACTCGCGGACGCTTACTCAACCCAGCTCCACGGCTTCCCCTCCCGCCCCGGCCCCGGCCGGGGCAGATCCTTTTCCGGCCCCGCCCGCGCCCGGCTT
>CAZXOY010000025.1:22396-28610 GCA_964642655.1 uncultured bacterium | reverse complement strand
AGCGGGACCACCGCCATGGTGCAGCGGCCCAGGGCGATGAGCCGGCCCGATTCGTCGGTGATCTCGATGGTCCACACCTGGGTGCTCCGCCCGATGTGTTTGGGGATGGCGGTCGCGAACACCTCACCGGATTGTTTCTTGCGTACGTGGTTGATATTGATCTCCAGGCCAAAGGCGGCGTAGCCGGGGGGACAAAAGAGCTGGGCGCCGGTGCTCGCGGCGTGCTCGGCCAGCGCGGCGCTGGCCCCGCCGTGGAGATAGCCGAAGGGTTGGTGGTGGCCGGGGGTCACGGGCATGCGGGCGACGACCTTTTCCTTTCCGAACTCGACGAACTCGATGCCCAGGGTCTTGGCCAGGCCTTGGTGGGGCAAAAGTGACGGATCCACGCTTTGCATATGGGAATTCTATGCCACCATGGGACCGTGGAAACGGTCGTTTACCTCCCCGGATACCTCTCACCGCCCTCCGGCTTTTCGCCGCTGGCCCAGGGGCTGGAGGGGCTCGAACACTTCGAGGCGCCACGTCAGGCCGAACCCGGGCGCCAGTTCGAAGCCTGGCGGGACCAGATCCCATCCGGGGCGCATCTGGTGGCCTTTTCGGAGGCCTGCTTGGCGGCGGTACGCCTGGCGCCGGAGGTCGAGGCCAAAAGCCTGGTCCTGTTTTCGCCCTTTTTCCGCGTCGATGGTGCTTTGCGGGCCCGCCTTACCGCCATGCAGACTGCTTTGCGGCTCGGCGGGCACGAGGCCTTCGTCGCGGTCGCCAAACCCTGGCTTTTTGGCTCGCTCCTGTTGGATCGGGGTCAGGCTCAGCTTTCGATCTGGGCCGATGGCCTGCGAAACCTCGCGCTTGGAGACTGGCTGGGTGGACTCCTGGCCTTAAGGGACGAACGGAAGTGGATCCGCGCGCTTTCGGTACCGACCCTTGTTGTGGTCGGGGCCGAAGACGCCTTGACCCCGATGCGCTACGGACACGAGGTCACCGAATGGGTGCCTGAGCAAAGGGGCATGCTGGTCACGGTCGATGGCGCCGGGCATTTTTCACCCTGGGAAAACCCGGGCGAGGCCAGCGCCATGCTTCGGGGCTTCATCAGCCGTGCCGATGCCTTCGTAGCCGGACCGCCTGAATGGCAGGAGGAAGAAGCGGCTGCAAAGGGCATTTTGCGCTTTGATCCCGAAGCCCCTCGGTAAAGGGGGTCCGCATGCCTTACCTCTACCTGTACGGCACGCACGTTGTCTACGACGATATCGGCCGGGGCCGGCCCGTCGTTCTGGTTGCGGATGAAGCGAGCCGGTGGCCGGCCAGACTGCCGGCCGGCTTTCGCTTTATCCTCCCCGATCTGCCCGGTTACGGGCGGACCGGGGGAGATCGCCTTTCGCCCGAGGAGGCCGCCGAGTTTCTGGTGGGCATGATGACGATGCTGAACCTTTCCGAAGCCCCCGTCGTGGCGCGGGGCGTAGGCGTGGCCGTGGCCAAGGTGCTGAGCGAGCGTATGGGCCTGGCTCCGCCGTGTGTCGCCGAGGATGATCCGGCCCTGGACCGCTGTCTCGATCGATTGAAGTAAAGCGGCTATTCGCTCTCTGAAAGGCCGCGTTCCCCCAGCATCCTGGCCACATCGGTCGGCGCTTCGGGCGGGCCGACGAGGATCAGGGTATCACCGGATTGGAGCTGGGTATGGCCCCGGGGCACGATGGCCCGGTTTTCGCCGCCCCGCAGAACCGAGATCACCAGTACGTGCGGTGGCAATCCCAGGTCGACGATCCGTTTCCCGGCCCAGGGGTGCCCTTCTCCCAGATGGAGCATGAAGGCCATCTCGCGTCCTTCGGCGTCGAGGGGGATCGGCTGGCCGGTTTCGAGCAACCGGGCCAGCTGGGGCAGAGGAACATCCTTGGGGATGGGCAGACCGCGCTCTGAGAGGCTCGCCAGAGCCAGGCGGATGTAGCGGTGGGCGTGGACGGGGCTGTCGATTCGCTCGGGCACCTGGGAGCGGTAGAGCGTGGTGTGGGTGTGCACCAGGATAAACGCGGTGAAGCTTGCGAGCATGAGCGGGACCAAAAGACCGTAGCTTCCCGTCATCTCGGTAACCATGACGATCGAGGAAAGGGGTGTCTTCGCCGCCGCGGCGAAGAAGCTGGCCATGCCCACCAGCGCGAAGTCCACCGGGCTCACGCCGAGGCCGGGGAAGAGCCAGGCCATGAGCTGACCGTAAGCCCCCCCGAGCGCGGCGCCGGTGAAGACGCTGGGGCCGAACACGCCGCCCGAGCCGCCCGAGCCGATGGTGAGCGAGGTCGCGACCATCTTGCCCAGGGCCATGAGGATCAGGATGAGAAAAGGCAGGCGGTTTTCGAAGACCATCTGCAGCCACCCGTAGCCTCCGGAGAGAACCTGGGGGAGGAGGGCGCCGATCAGCCCGGCGAGCAGGCCGCCCAAGGCCGGCTTGAGGTAGGCCGGCATCCGCCTTTCCCGAAACCAGGCCTGGGTACCGTAGAAGAGCTTGACGAAGGCCCAGGCCGCGATTGCGGAGATCCCCGCCAGGCCGAGGTAGAGGGGGAGGATGATGGGCTGACTGAAGAAGTCGGCCTGGATGTTAAAGAGCGAGCCGAACTCGTTGACGTAGCCGACCACGGAATAGGCGGTCACCGCTGAGATGATCGCGGGAACCAGTACGTCGCTTTCGGAATCGAGCTTGGAATAGAGCACTTCGGAGGCAAAAAGCGCGCCCCCGAGGGGGGCGTGGAAGACGGCGCCGATGCCGCCGGCAGCGCCGGCCATGACCAGTATTCTCCGCTCGTCGTCTCCCAGGCGTAGCGCTTGTGAGGTGATCGAGGCCAATCCGGCGCCGATCTGGGCGATCGGTCCCTCGCGGCCGCCGGAGCCGCCCGATCCAAGGGTAATGGCCGAGGCGATGGTCTTCACCAGCGGGACCCGGCTCCGGATCTTGCCACCTTCCTCGTGGTAGGCCTTGATAACCGCGTCGGTGCCGTGGCCTTCTGCCTCGGGCGCCAGGGTGAAGACCAAGAGCCCGGCCAAGAGTCCCCCGAGTGCGGTCACGAGCGGGATGAGCAGCCTCGAGGTCGGGCTGAGCTCCGGCGGCTGGGGTGAGGCTTCGCTCGGCGGCCGGTAACGGGCGAGGTTTTCCAGGAAGGTTTGGTGCCCGACGTCGAGCATCCAGTTAAAGAGCAGCGCGCCCAGCCCCGCGACGATGCCGATCGCAAAGCTGAGGATCAGAAGGCGGTACCAGTTCGGACTGGGGGACTTCAACCTCACCATAAGGCCATTCTAAGGCGATGGTTTTGCCCTTAGGCTCGGGATCATGGTCGCTCTAGAGGAAATCCCCCTGTGGCATCAATCCCGCTGGTTCTTTCGGGACGCTCGATTCGGGATCCCGCTTCATGATCTCGCGCAGCAGGCTGGTCGCGTAGGCGCCTTTGGGGAGGAAGAAGCGGATCCAGGTTCCTTCGGGCGCGGGAATCACCTCGAAATCGGAAAGCGGCACCCGGATCGGACGCCGGGCTCCGCGGCGGGCGCGAAAGTGCGCCCGGGTGAGGTCGAACCGCGCTAAGATCTCGTCCTCGAGTGCCCGGGCGTCCCCGGCAGCCTCGAAGTACTTTTTGCCAAAGAGGGGGCCGGTGGCGCTGATTTCGAGCGCCCGGGCCCTTGGGTTTTCCCGTTCGGGGTCTTCGACCAAGAACTCGCCGCCGGTGGCGTGTTTCTTGGCCACGTCGCCCAGGATGACCCGGTCGTAGATGCCCCGGGCGAGTCTTTCCGCGAGGTAGGCGTTAAAGAGCAGGCTTTGGACGCTCCCGATGAGAAAGCGTTTGAGCCACACCGAACCCCGCCCCTTCCCCTTGCGGATCAGCTCGAGGCCCCGCTCGGGGTTCTTGCCCGCAAGGCCAAAGCGTTGCGGACCGTAATAGTTCGGCATGCCGAGGCGAGACAGCCGCGTCAAAACCTCGCGGACCCGTTCGGGGTCGGCATCCCGGACCAGGACCGAGAAGCGGTTGCCCCTCAGGTGACCGGTACGGAGCTTGTTTTTGTGCAGATCAACTTTGAGAACCCGAACGCCCTCGCTCTCGTCAAAAGCGGTCACCACGGTCTCGTAGCTCCGGGGAATGCTGATCCATTGCCGGGTGAGGGCGCGTTTGTCCTTGAGCCCGGCAACCCCGATGGCCTTTTCGGGGATGCCGAGGGCGATGAGGCGGTCGACGAGGGCCCGCGTGGTCAAACCGACCTTTTCCACCCAGAGATAGAGGTGTTCCCCCTGGCCCGAGGGGAGATAGGCCGGCACCTCTTCGACGACGAACTCCTCCGGGCGGGTCCGAATCTGGCTTCCGGTCCCGGGGATGTCTGGTGTGAGATAGGGCAGCGCCTCGAAGTCAAATTCCACCGGTATATCCTACCGGTAGTGGAGACGAGGTTTCGTCGCGAGCTATCCCGGCTCTGCCCCGAGGGCAGGGTCGTGGTCGCGGTCTCAGGCGGTGGGGACTCGGTGGCGCTCGCGGTCTTGGTGCGGGCGGTGGGGCGGGACGCGGTTCTTGCCCATCTCGACCACGCCCTCCGCGAGGACTCGCGCCAGGATGCCGAGTTCGTCGAGGACTTGGGGGCGCGGCTCGGGTTCCCGGTCGTGGTCGAGCGGGTGGATGTGGGGCGAATTGCCCGGGCGCGGGGGGAGAACCTCGAGGCCGTCGCCCGAGAAATCCGGTATGCCTTCCTGTCGAGGGTGGCCAAGGCACACGGCGCGACCTGCGTGCTCACCGCGCACACCGCCGACGACCAGGCGGAAACGGTGCTCTTTCAGCTCCTGACCGGAACCGCCCGCGGTCTCGGTATTCACGCGCGCCAGGGCCGGATCGCCCGGCCCCTCATCGGCGTGCGCCGTCAGGCGTTGCGTGCTTACTTGCGGGAAAAGGGGATTCCCTGGCGCGAGGACCCCACCAACCGGGACACCTCGCGCGATCGGGCCTACCTCCGCCACGAAATCCTGCCCCGCCTCGAGGCCCGTTTCCCCCGGGCGGTGTCCGCCCTAGGTCGCTATGCCCGCATCCGCCAGGAGGAAGAGCCCTTTTTTGAAGATGAGGCCCGGCGTATACTCCTCGCCGACTCACGCTTTGGCGTCCCCGCGGTACGGGTGACCCCTTTGATCCTGGCCCCTGAGGCCTTGCGGCGGCGGGCGCTGCGCCTGTTCCTGGAATCCGCCGGACTGCGCCCCGAGGCCCGCTGGGTGGCGGCGCTCGAGGCCGCACTTGGGGGGCAGAAACGGATGATCGCCCGGGGGACGATCGCCCGCCGTTACCTGGGCACCCTGTTCCTCATCCCGACTCTGCCGGCTGCCCCCCGGGCCTCGGGCCAGGGTCGGCCCGCCGGCCTTTCCCCGTGTGCCTACGCGAAGCGACTGCGCCTGGCCGACGGCCAAAAGCTTGAGGAGGTCTTCCGTGCCCACGGGGTTCCTCCGGAACTGCGGCAGCGCTGGGATCTGGCCTGCCGGGGTTCTGAGGTCGCCTGGGTCCGGGGGCTGGTGCCGGAGCCCGAGGCCCAGCGCTGGATGCGCCGGGCGATCGAGCTGGCCAGGGCTTCGGCTGCGGCCGGGGAGGTGCCGGTAGGTGCGCTCGTGGTGCGCGACGGTCGGGTTTTGGGTGCGGCGGGCAACGAGGTCGAGCGCACGGGGGATGCCACCGCCCACGCCGAGCTGATCGCCCTCAAGCGGGCCATGGCCCGGGTGGGGGAGAAGGTCTTGCCGGGAGCCGAACTCTACGTGAGCCTCGAGCCCTGCCCGATGTGCTACGGGGCGCTGCGCGAGGCGGGTATCCGGCGCCTTCATTACGCGGTCGAGAACTTGAAGGCGGGGGCTTTCAGCGTCTATCGCCTGCCCAGGGTGTTCGAGGTCCGGGCTGGACGTTTGGAGCGCGAAGGTGCTAAACTTCTCTCCGGGTTTTTCGCCCGTTTGCGCTCGGAGGGGTGCCGGAGCGGTTGAACGGGCCGGTCTCGAAAACCGGTGTACCCTTACGGGTACCGCGGGTTCGAATCCCGCCCCCTCCGCCAAAAAGCCGCGCATCTCGCGCGGCTTTTCGTTTTTCCTGCTCGCTATAAGGAGAAAATCAGTTGCGGTCTAAACTGGATGGCGTCGGCGGCAACCAGGTAGAGCGGGGTGCCGTTCCAGCTTTGCGGGAGCTTTGCCGGATCGGCGCCGTGTAGGTGGCCGTAGACCACGGCATCGGGA
>CAZXOY010000025.1:0-22296 GCA_964642655.1 uncultured bacterium | reverse complement strand
CGGGAGCTTTGCCGGATCGGCGCCGTGTAGGTGGCCGTAGACCACGGCATCGGGACGGGTTTTTTCAATCAGATCGGTGAAACCCGTGGGTTCGCCTCCAGGTCCGAACGGCGGGTAGTGGAAGGCGAGGACGAGGCGCCGGTAGGAAAGACCTTTGAGTTTGGAGAGGGAGAGTTTGAGCCGCTCGATCTCCCGCCGGTAGATCTTGCGGTCGTTTTCGGTGAAGTCCTTGTCGTGCGGGGTGACCCAGCCCCGCGTACCCGCCACCGCCACGCCGTTGATGGCGATCGCGTCGTTTTGGATCGCCCACATCCCTTCCGGGAGGGCCTGGCGGAGGCGGCTGATCGAAGGCCACCAGTAATCGTGGTTGCCCCGCAGAATGACTTTTTTGCCCGGGAGCTCGGCGATGGCGAGGAGATCGGGCATGGCAGCCTCGAGCTTCATGGCCCAGGAGATGTCGCCGGGGACGACCACCAGATCCTCAGGGCCGACGGTCGCCAGCCATCGCTCGAAGAACACCTCGGGGTGACCCGCCCAGCGTTCGCCGAAGACGGTCATGGGTTTTGGGTCCTGGCTCGAGAGGTGGGGGTCGGCGATGGCGAAGACGCGCACGGGGGTTAGTCTATCAAGCGTGGGAGATGCCTTAAAGCGTGCCCTGACGCTGCTCTCAAGGCGCGCCTACACCGAATGGGAGTTGCGGGAAAAGCTCCGCGGGCATGCGGCGTCGGAAGTGGAATCGGCCCTTACGCGGCTGAAAGACTGGGGCTACCTTGATGACCGGGCGCTGGCCGAAGCCTTCGTGCGGAGCCACCGGGCACGCTGGGGCCCGCACAAGATGCGCCGGCGGCTCAGGGAACGCGGCGTCGACGCCGCGATCATCGCTTCGGTGGTGGGCGACGAGGAGGATGTGGAAGCTGCTTTGCGGTTGCTCCAAAGCCGGCGTCGGCGGATGCTCGGTCACCGGGCCCGGGCGATTCGATTCCTGCAAGGGCGGGGCTATTCGCTCCACACCGCCATCGAAGCGTATGATCGCTTGCAAAGTGAAGAAGGGGAGGAGTAAAACCAAACCATGCCAAAGGTCGTTGCCGAAGTGGTCGTTCCAAAGCCCCCGGCCGAGGTCTACCGTCTGGCCAAGGACCTCGAGGGCTTGAAACCTTACCTCAAGGATGTCGAGACGTTGAAGGTGCTCGAATCCGAGCCTTCGCGGACCAAAAGCGAGTGGGTCGCCGTGGCCATGGGCAAGCGCGTGCGCTGGATCGAGGTCGAAGAGTGGGATGACGAGGGGCTCAAGAACCGCTTTTACTCGCCCGAAGGCGACTTCGATAAATATGAAGGCCGCTGGTTCTTCCTACCCGAGGGCGACGGAGCCCGGGTTCGACTGGAGATCGAGTACGAGCTCAACCTTCCGCTCTTTGGCGGGTTGCTCCGCAAGTTGGTGCAAAAGCTGATGCAGGAGAACGCGGAGATGTTCTTGCGGGGGCTTAAAGATCGGGCCGAGGCCGTTTAGCGCCTCGCCCGAAGACCCTGGCGGTAGGAGCGCTGGAGGAGGGTCTGGTGTCGAAAGGTTTTTTTCTCTACAACACCCTGACGCGAAAAAAGGAGGCGTTTGAGCCTAAGGTCCCCGGTCACGTCGGGATTTACGTCTGCGGGCCGACCGTGTATTCCGACGCCCACCTCGGGCACGCCAAGAGCGCCGTGGCCTTCGACGTCCTCAGGCGATGGTTGATGCATCTCGGCTTCCGGGTGCGCTACGTTTCCAACGTCACCGATGTCGGCCACCTGACCGACGACGCCGACGAAGGCGAGGACAAGATCCAGCGCCGGGCCAAGCTGGAGCGGCTCGAGCCGATGGAGGTGGCCGACAAGTATTTCTGGCGTTATTTCGAGGACATGCAGGCCCTGAACGTCCTGCGGCCCGACATTACCCCCCGGGCCACCGGCCACATTGTGGAGCAGATTGAGCTGACCAAGGTTCTGCTCGATCGGGGGTACGCCTATACCCGGGAGGGGTCGGTCTATTTTCGCGCCAGCCGCTTCCCCGACTACGGCAAGCTCTCGGGGCGTCGGCTGGAGAGCCAGGTGGCCGGGGCGCGGGTCGAGGTCCGCTCGGAAAAGGAGGACCCGCGCGACTGGGCGCTTTGGAAGCGGGCCGAGGCCGGGCACTTGATGCGATGGCCAAGCCCGTGGGGCGAGGGCTACCCGGGGTGGCACCTCGAGTGCACGGTCATGAGCCTGAAGTACCTCGGGGAAGGCTTCGATATCCACGGCGGGGGCATTGATCTGCAGTTTCCCCACCACGAGGCCGAGATTGCCCAAGCCGAAGCCGCGGGCTACGCCTTTGCCCGTTACTGGGTGCACAACAACCACGTTTTGCTCGGCGGCGAGAAGATGTCGAAGTCGGCGGGGAACTTCATCACCCTGCGCCAGCTCTTCCAGCGCGTCGACCCCCTGGTGGTGCGTTTTTACCTCCTCCAGAGCCACTACCGCTCGGTGACCGACTTCACCGAAGAGGGGCTTGCGGCCGCGCGACGTGGCTACTTCCGGCTGCTGGATGCCTACAGGGAGGTCCGGGAGCGCCTGGAGGGGGCGCCCCCGGGCCGCGACGCCGAGCTCGAGGCCGCCCTGGCCGAGTTGCGGGAGGCCTTCGCTGCGGCAATGAACGATGATCTGGGGACCCCCGAGGCACTCGCCGCCTTTTTCCGCTTCCTCTCGCCGCTGCGGCAGGCGCTCGCTGGAAAAACGGTGGGGCGGGAGACGCTGAGCGAGGTGGCAAAGGCGTTCGATGAGCTCGGGGAAGGGGTTTTGGGCCTCTTTCCCGAACGGAGCCTGGAGGTTCACCTCGAGGGCCCCTTGCTCTCGGGTCTGATCGACCTCATCCTCTCGCTGCGGGAAGAGGCCAGGCGCCGGAAAGATTTCGCCCTGGCCGACCGGGTGAGGGATCGGCTCCGCGCCCTGGGCGTGGTGGTGGAGGATACCCCGGAAGGGCCGCGCTGGCGGCTCGAGCGAAGCTAAGTACCCCGCCGTGGCTCTCGCCACGGCGGGGCCGGCGAGGAAAAAGGCCAGTGCGAACCAATCTCGCATCGGTATGTGGGAACGCACGCGGGCGGTTGCTTAAGACGCGGGGCGCTTTCGCAGCTTGGCGTAGTAAAAGCCGTCGAGGCCGCCTTCGGGGCTGACGTAGACGCCGAGTTTCCGTCGGAGTTCGCGAAAGGGGGTTTCGATCGGCTCGGCGTGGAATTCGGGGTGGCGCTCGAGGAAACTCCCGATCTGGGCCTCGCCCTCTTCTTCGGTCAGGCTGCAGACGGTGTAGACCAAAACGCCGCCGGGAAGCGTGGCCGCGGCCGCGGTTTCGAGCAGCCTTTCCTGGAGTTTTGCCGCCCGGGCGATGGCTTTGGGCTCGAGGCGGTAGCGGATTTCCGGGTGATGGCGCAGCGTGCCGGTGCCGGTGCACGGGGCGTCGAGGAGGACAAGCGGCGCCTTTTCATCCAGCGGTTCCCGCAGATCCCGGGTCTTCATCGTGACCTCGAGGCCCAGGCGGCGCAGGTTCTCCGCCCCCGATTGCTGGCGATGCGGGTCGCGGTCATAGCTCGTGACCCGGGCCCCCCTGGCGGCCAGCCAGGCGGCCTTGATCCCGGCCCCACCGGCGAGATCGAGCACGCGGTCCCCCGGGCCGGCCCCGAGCAGGGTGGTGGCGAAGAGCGAGGCGGGATTTTGCGGCTGGATCAGGCCCAGACGGTAGGCATCGATGTCGCGCAGGCCAATGCCCTGAATGGCGAGGGTTCCGGGAAGTGGCCCCGGGGTCCACTCGATCCCTTGCGCGGAAAGACGTTCTTTGGCCCCGGGGAAGGCCGCCACCCACAGCGGGGCGGGTTCGTTGAAGGCGCTGATGAAAGTCGTGCTTTGAAAGAAGCGCGCCCAGCGTTCGTAGAGGAACCTGGGAATCGAGGCCTCGATCCAGGGCGGGGCCGGGAGCCGCTCGACGCGACGCAGGACTGCGTTCACGAGTCCGCCAAGGCCCTTTCCGCTGGTTTTTGCGATCTCGACCCACTGGCTCACGGTGGCGTAGTCGGGACTCTTTAAAAAGAGCTTTTCGTAAGCGCCGGCCCGGAGCGCCCAGCGGGCCTCGAGGGGCAGCTTTTTGGGCGCGCGAAGGAGGGGGGCGAGGACGTGGTCGAGGTAGGCTTTCCTCTGCAAGGCACCGTATGCGAGGCGGGCGGCGAACGCGCGCTCACCCGGCGCCAGCTGGCGCCGGGTGAGCGCCCAATCGAGGGTGGGTTGAAGGTATCGACGGTCGCGGTCGACGAGGACCAAAACGCGATGGGCGAGGACCCGCGCCGGGGTAGCGCCGACGGGGCCGCGGGTCATTCTTCGCGCACGCTGCCCAAAATGGCAGCGTACTGGAGGAGGTAGGCCAGGCTCATGGCCAGGGCCGCCACGTAGGTGAAGGCCGCCGCGGTGAGCACCTTGCGCGCGGCTGCGAGTTCGTCCCTTTCCAGCAGGTTGAGCTCCCTCAGTTTCCTAAGCGCCCTGCGGCTGGCGTCGATCTCGACCGGCAGGGTGACCAGGTGGAAGATGGCGGCGGCGGTGAAGAGGTAGAGACCGATCTTGGCCAGCCCGAAGGCGCCGATGATCAGGCCGATGAAAAAGAGCCAGGGGCCGAGGTTGGAGCCCAGCTGGGCCGCTGGCAGCATCTGGTGGCGCACCACCAGCCAGGTGTAACGCCTCGCGTCCTGGATGGCATGGCCGGTTTCGTGGGCGGCCACCGCCAGCGCCGCCACGCTCCGCTCAGCGAAGTTGGGCTCGGAGAGCCGGACCGCCTTTTTGAGCGGGTCATAGTGGTCGGTCAGCACACCGGGGACCGGCTCCACCCGAACCCGGGTGAGGCCTTCGCTGTCGAGGAGCATGCGGGCAACCTCAGCTCCGGAGAGGGCCTTGGAATTCATCCGCTTACTGTAGGTGGCGTAGGTTCGGGAAAGCCAACCCTGAATGATCAGGCTGGCGGCGAAGACCAGCAGGATGAGCCAGGTATACGGTCCAAAAAAGAACATCTCACTCCCCCCTTACCAGACTAAAGCTGTGGCCTCCAGCGAACTGGAAGCCACAAAATCATTGGGCTCGGCGTCATGGGTTGAGTGGCTGGGCCTTGATCGTAAAGCGGAGCGCGGTTCGCTCTTCGTTTTCGAGCTCGAGTTTGACGAAGGCGGGTTTGACATAGAGGTCGAGGTTGTCTGGGGTGATGTAGCCCCGGGCGATGGCGATGGCCTTGACGGCTTGGTTGACCGCGGCTGGGCCGATGGCCTGGACTTCAACTTCTCCTTGCGAACGCAGCAGCGCCGCGATCGCGCCGGCGACAGAGTTGGGCCTAGACTTACCGGATACGCGTAACGTTTCCACAGCAACCTCCCTACGTAGGCGTAGTACACCCGCATCTTAGCGACGGGCCTTTTGGGGTGTCAAGCGAACCTGGGCGCAATTATTGGGAAAAAACGCACATTGACACTGCCCTCGACAGGTTTGTATAATGCTCAAAACTTGTCGTATATCTTTCCTTTTTCAGGAGGTGGGATGCAGACGAAAATCCAGCAACAGATCCAAAACGACCACGATGCCTGCGGGATCGTGGCGATTGTTGAAAAGGATGGACGGGCCACGCACCGCAACGTCCTCAGGGCGATCGACGCCCTCTATCGCATGGCTCACCGGGCGGGGGCGGTGCTCGGTGAGGGCGATGGCACCGGGTTGCAAACCGACATCCCCCGCGAGCTCTGGGCGGCACGGCTGGATGCGGCCGGTCTCGATCCCTCGTTCGCCCTGAACCCGCGCTTTTTCGTGGGTCACTTCTTCATTCCCAAGGAAGAGGCTTCCCGGATTCCGGAGATCATGGACCACCTTCGCCTCGAGGGCGTCAAGGTTGGGGTCCGTCTCCTGCACGAGCGCCGGGGGGAGACCAACCCCCGTGTGCTCGGACCGGTGGGCAGGCGCACCGAACCGATTTTCTACCAGGTCGTGGGGTTGTCGGAAGGCGGCGATGGGCCGCTTTGGGAGCTCGGGCTGAGGCTCGAGGCCCGCTTTCCCGTTCACGTGGTTTCCCTTTCCACCCACACCGTGGTCTATAAAGCGCGCGGGTCGGCGGAGATTTTGAAGCGCTATTATCCCGAGCTCGCGCGCTCGGATTTCAAGTCGCGGGTGACGCTCGGTCACAACCGCTACTCCACCAATACCCGTTCGACGTTTGCCCAGGTCCAGCCCTTCGGGCTGCTCGCGCACAACGGCGAGATCAACACCATCGAGCGGCTCAGGTCAGAGATGCGATGGCTGGATGTGCCTGCCAGCGGGGGCTCCGACTCCCAGGACCTGGACCGGCTGCTCGCGGCGCTCATTTTCCGCTACCGCCTCTCGCTGCCCGAGGCGATGGACCTTCTTTTCCCGCCCATCGTCGGGGAGATCCGGCACTACTCGCCGGCGCTGCAGGACCTTTATGTTGCCCTGCGTCAGCGCCTCGGTCCGCTGGCGCAAGGGCCGGCGGCCCTGGTGGTGCGGCACGCGCGCGAAGCGGTGTTCGCCACCGATGCCATGGGGCTGAGGCCGCTATGGTTCGTTGAGACCGACCGGGAATACGTGTTCGCTTCCGAACGGGGGGTGTTTAGCGTCGAGGAGTTCGTAAAAGAGCCCCGCCCTTTGGCCCCGGGCGAGAAGATCACCGTTCGTTTGGAGGACGAGGGAACCCGTATCTTTCCCTATGACCGCCACCAGCGTCTGGTTTTGGAGCGCGTCCTTCGCAAGTCACGGGTCCCTGAAGGCGTAAGGCGGCACCTCGAGGGCCCGCGGCGGCCGCCGGCTCGGCTCTCCGGCGGGTCGGAAAAAGGCGTCGAGGCGGTCTATGCCCGGCCCTCGATGGGGCTCAAGCGTGCCTTTGGCTGGGACCGTTGGGACGAGGCCTATCTCGGGCATTTGGTCAAAGGCGCCAGCGAGCCGGTGGGAAGCCTCGGCTGGGATGGTCCGCTCGCGGCGCTCAATCCGGAAAAGCCCAACCTGGCTGAATTTTTCAAGGAAACCGTCGCCGTCGTGACCAACCCTGCCCTGGACCGGGAGCGCGAGGTCGAGCACTTCTCCACCCGGGTGGTGGTCGGTCACCGTCCCCTCCCCGACGGTCGGGGTGGCGGTCGCTTGGTCGAGCTGTTGATGCCGGTGGTCCTTGATGCCTCCTTCCCCGAGGCCTGGGATCTCGCCCGCGGCCGGGGAACGCTGACCTATGAGGCGCTCCTCGACATCTTCCCGCATGCCGTGATCCAGGCGAGCTTTAGCGTCGAGGAAGGGCTCGAGGCCGGGTTGAAGCGCCTCGCCGACGAGGCGGAAGCCGCGGTTCGCCAAGGCGCCGAGCTCCTGGTCATCGACGACCGCGAGGCCTTCGCGCAAGGGGTCTGGATCGACATCCATCTGGCGCTGGCCGAGGTCAACCGCAGGCTCAGCGAGGTTCGCGATGCCGACGGCGTGGCCCTGCGCCGGAAGGTCTCGATCGCCCTGCGTTCGGGGGGGCTTCGCAACCTCCACGACGTCATGCTGGCGCTGGGGCTCGGCGCGGAAGTGGTGGTGCCCTGGCTCATGCAGGAGGAGGCGCTGGGGCGCGGCGGGCAGGCCGGCCTTGCAAACCTGCTCCAGGGTCTGCAAAAGGGCATGGAGAAGGTCATGAGCACGATGGGCATCCACGAGCTGCGCGGCTACGGGCGGATCTTCTCCGCCATCGGCCTTGCCCCGTCGCTTGCCGAGCGTTTCGGCGTGCGCAATTTTTTTGCCGGAGAAGACGCCGGCTACGATCTGCTCGATTTGGAACGGACCCTCCTGGCCAGGGTCGACTACCTCTCCCAAGAACGTCCCAAACCCCCGCGCGACTTCCGCTTCAACCCCCGGATCTATAAGGCAGCGCAACAGGTCGCCATGGGCCAGGCCCGCTTCGAGGATTATGAGGAAAAGGTGCGGGCGCTTGAGCGCGAGGCTCCGGTGGCGGCCCGGCATCTGCTCGAGGTCCGCTTCCCTGAAACCAGCGAGGTCCGACCCGAGGAGGTCGACCTCTCGGTGGGCGGCCATTCGCTGCCGTTCGTGATCAGCGCCATGAGCTTTGGCTCGCAAGGGGAGACCGCCTTCCGCGCTTACGCCGAAGCGGCACGTTTGCTCAACATCGTCGCCATGAACGGCGAGGGGGGCGAGATCCCGGACATGCTGGGGCGCTTTTCCCGCTGGCGCGGTCAGCAGGTCGCTTCCGGGCGTTTTGGGGTTCACGCCCTCATGCTGAACTCCGCCGCGGTGATCGAGATCAAGATCGGCCAGGGGGCCAAGCCGGGCGAAGGGGGTCACCTTCCCGGGAAAAAGGTGACCGAGAAGGTGGCCGCGGCCAGGAACTCGGTCCCCGGGGTCGATTTGATCAGCCCTTCCAACAACCACGACCTCTATTCCATCGAGGATCTCGCCCAGCTGGTGGAAGAACTCAAGACCGTCAACCCCGAGGCCAAGGTGTCGGTCAAGGTGCCGGTCATTCCCGGAATCGGTACCATCGCCGTGGGCATCGCCAAGGCGGGGGCCGATATTATCGCGCTCTCTGGCTTTGAAGGCGGGACCGGGGCGGCCCGGGAGCACGCCCTCAAATACGCCGGGCTGCCGGTCGAGCTCGGCGTCAGGCGGGCCCACCGCGCCCTGGTGCGCGCCGGGCTTCGGGATCGGGTCGAGATCTGGGCCGACGGGGGCTTGAAGACCGCCTACGACGTGCTGCGAATGGCTTTGCTCGGGGCCGACCGAGTCGGGTTTGGCACCCTGGCCATGGTGGCCATCGGTTGCACCATCTGCCGTGGTTGCCAGTACAACACCTGCCACGTGGGGATCGCCACCCAGATCGAGAGCCTCGAGGAGGCCAAGGCCCGCGGCCTCCGCCGCTTCGTGCCCCGCGACTTCGAGCCCGCGGTCGAACACCTGGTGCGCTTTTTCGCTTCCATGGGGGAGCGCTTGCGCGAGCACGTGGCCGCGCTCGGAGCGAGGAGTCTCGCCGAACTCGTGGGGAAAAGCGAACTGCTGCGGCAGTTCGCCGGCCACGAGGCGCTCGATCTTGGCTACCTCATGGCGCCGGTTTCACCCCCGGCGTGGCTCCAGGACTCTGGCGCTCGGGTGTTGCGCCGTCCCCTCAACGAACTGACCCGCTCGATCACCCGGGTCATCATGGGGGCCTACCAGCGCGGTGAGCGCAAGCTCGTGTTCCAAGAAGGCGCGGTGGGTTCGGCCGACCGCGCCCTGGGCGCCCACCTCGCCGGTGAGATCGCCCGCCGTCGTCTGTACGGGCGGGGCTTCGACGCCGAAGTGGAGTTGCGCTTTGACGCCGGGAGCGTGGCCGGCAATGGCCTTGGGGCCATGAACGTTGACCCGGTTCGCATCGTGGTCGAGGGTGGGGCCCAAGACGGGGTGGGAAAAAGCGCCTTCGGCGGCGAGATCCTCGTTCTCAAGGGCAAGAACCCCTACGGCGCTTACATCGACGGGTCGGTCGGGAAGTCCTTCGCCTACGGCGCCATTCAGGGCTTTTTCATCGTCGAGGGGAATGCCGATAGCCGCTGCTGCATCCGCCTTTCGGGCGCCGACGTCGTGCTCGCCGGGGAACCGGAACGGCCGCTGGCCGATGAACTCGGGAATCTCGGGGCCCGGGCCAACCTCAAGGGCTTCGCCTTCGAGTACATGACCCGGGGTCGTGTCGTCGTGCTCGGGGATCCAGGCCCCTGGATGGCGAGCGGTATGACGGGGGGGCGGGTCTACCTGCGGTACTGGCCGGAGATGGGCCTCGATGAGGCCGCGTTCCGGCGCCGGCTGGCCAAGGGCGCCCGGGTCGAGGTGTTGCCGCTCGATGAGGCGGGCGTTGCCGATGTCCGCGAGCTCCTCGGGCGCTACGTCGAAGTGCTGCGCGAGGCCGAGCGCCACGACCGCGCCGATCAAATTGCGATGCTCGCGGTTGAGCCCCGGCGCCATTTCCGCATGCTGGTTCCGCTGAAAGGCCAGGAGGATCAGGAAGTGAGCACCGAGTAGCTGCCCCTAGGCCTCGCCCGAATCGGGAAAGATCTTTGTCAGCGCTTCCCGGATCCGGCCCTTGCCGAGGCCCGCTTCGGCAAGGGCCGACCGATAGCGGTCCCGATCGATAAGCTGGCGTAGGATCTCCCGCTCGGTGCGGGAGATGGTGGTGGCGTGGAGCACGTGTTCTTCGAAGGCCCGCCAGGCCAGCGGCACGTGGCGCTTGACGAACTCGGCAATGGCGCCCGCATAGACGCGTATTTCGTACTGGGCGTGGGCATCGAGGCGCAGCTGGATGAAGTGCAGGAGGTTGTGCAAATCCTGCTTCCAGTAAAACTCGGTGTAAAGGCCTACCGGCAAGACCACTCGCGCTTCCTCTCGGGCGACGCCGAGCGAAAGGAGTTTCTGATAGGCGGCATACGCTGAACGATAGGCGTCTTCGAGGGCCGCATCGGCCTCCGAGTTTTCAAAGATGCCCTCGCTCCCCTGCTTATTGTTCCTCGCCTGGCGCCGCCAGCCCTGGGGATGGTAAAAGGCTTCTTCCGATTCCGAGTAACGCAGGCTGCGCTCGTTGACCGAGGCGGTTCGGTGACGGAACCACTGCCGGGCGACGAAGATGGGCGCCCGGACGTGGAATTTGAACTCGACCATCTCGAAGGGGCTGGTGTGCCGGTGCCGCATGAGGTAATCGATGAGCGCGGCGTCCTCGCGGACGCTCTTCGTCCCCTGCCCGTAGGAGACGCGCGCGGCCTGCACGATCGCCGCGTCCGAACCCATGACCTCCACCAGGCGGACGAAGCCCTGATCGAGAACGTGGATCGTGGTTTCAGTAGACATGGAACCCCCTCAGGCCCGCGGCCTCGGACCAGACCACCTCGACCGACTCAACGCGGGAAAGCCGCGGTCCAATCTTTAAAAACTCGATCAGGCGCTGGAGGTCCTCGGTCTTACCCTCGGCGACCACCTCAACGCGCCCGTCGGGTAGATTTTCGGCATATCCGGAAAGCCCAAGCATTTGGGCCTTGTTTTTGACGAAAGCCCGGTAACCGACCCCTTGAACGCGCCCGCTGACGAGAACGACGATTCGCTGCCGCACCGACCCTAATCTATCCCACCCACCTCCGGTTAGCCTAGGGGGTAGAGTGCGTCGAGTCCTCCCAGTGATCCTGCTCGTTCTGCTGGCGCTTCCGGGCTGGCCGTGGCTCGTCCGTTTGGGGCTTTTGCGGGCGCTGCCCGCCTTCGGCCTCGAGGGGCGCGTGGGCGGGGTCACGGGGTACGCCCTTTTCGGACTTCGCTTGCGCGGGGTTGACCTCGAGGGCGACGGCTTTCGGCTCAAGGCCGACTCGGTCCGCATCGACTACAACCTCCTGGGTCTGCTGGCCAAAAAACTCCCGCTTCGCCTGCGTGTGGAGGGTGCCGAGCTCCGGGTTTCGTGGAAGCGTTTGCTGGACGGTCAGGGGCCCGCTGGCCAGGCCGGCGTGCGGCCGGTCATGACCGGTCTCGTGCTCAAAGATGTTCGCGTGGTCCTCGACGAGGACCGCTCGCTCGCCCTGCCCCCGCTCACGGTCAGGATCAGCGGTGAGGGGCCCTACGACCTCCGGTTCATCCTCCCCAGCGGGACGGTGAAGGGGCGCTTCGAGGCCGTTCCCGCGCCAAGGCTGGATCTTTCCGGGGATCTGGCCGTGTTTCGCTACTGGTATCCGGAGATCGACGGTGGCCGCTGGCAGGGGACGTGGCGTTGGCAGGGTCTGGAACCTTCGGGCCGCTTCGAGGTGTTCGGGGGCAGGGTGCGGGTGGCCGGGTTTCCGATTTCAGAGGTTCGGGGGCGCATTCGCTACCGGGCCGGGGTTTTCCGAGGGGACCTCGAGGGGCAGGGGCTCGGGGGGCCGGTGTCGGCGACGGGGACGGTCGATGTCTTCAAGCAGCAAACAACCTGGGAGGTTTCCGCGCTGCCCGAGTGGCGGGCCCTGGCCGCGCACTTTGGCTGGTCGCTGCCCCTCGGTGGCCGGGCACAGATCGAGATCCAGGGCGGCGGCTGGGGGCAGCCGGTGCTCGAGGGCAGTGTTCAGGGAGCCCCGGAGTTTTTGGGGTATGGCCTTAAGGCAAGAGGGGACTTTGCCTACCGAGGGCGTTTTACGCTCTCGGGTCGTCTCTGGGGCCGCTTTTACGACCGGGATGTCGAGCTCCTGACCGAGATCCAGGGCGGATCGTATCGGGTTTCATACCGGGACGACCGTGGGAGCCGGCTTGAGCTTTCGGGAAGCGGGCCTCGGGGCCAGGGCAGCGGTGAGCTCGTCCTGCCGAGTCCCCTTACGGGAAAGGCACGCTTGACCTTCGCCCAGCACGGGCGTCGCTGGCAACTGGTTTCAAAGGCCAGCTCGGTCAGCTTCCCGCTCTCCGAGCCTTTCGACTTGAGCGGTGCAATTGAGGGAGAAGGCGATTCGCTTTCGGGGCAGCTCGGCCCCTTGCGCCTCCAGGGCACCTGGCGCGACCTGGCGCTGGTGCTTCAGCCCCTCCGGCTCCGGGTGGGGACAGTCGAAGGGTTCGGTCGCTGGCGGGGGGCGCTCACCGCCTCGCTCGCCTACGTCTCGCCCTATGCCCGTTTCCCGATCGAGGTAGAGCAGGCGGGGTCGGAGTGGCGTTTCGGTATCGGCGACTACGGTGAGGCGAGTTACTCGGCGCGGGTGTTTCGCTTGCGGGTCTCCGACGTGCCCCTCGAGCTGCCGCTGCCCCTGCGGCTTTCTGCAGACGTCACCTACGGTGGCGAGGGTTGGGCGGGAAGGTGGCAGCTCTTCGGACCCAAAGTGCGCCTGGCGGGCACGCTGCACGGCGAGATGAGCACCATCGCCGGGTCGCTCACCACGCCCTGGGGCGGTCTCGGGCTTGCCGGACGCGTCGATGCCAAGGGCGTGCTCATCAATAGCGGTGGGCTGAGCCTTGAATACCGTCAGGGCCAGTTCCGTCTTTGGGGAAGGCTTTCACACGGACCGGTCGAGTTTGCCGGGGATCTTGGCTATAAAGAAGGCGCATTTCGGGGAAGGGCCGAGTTCGGGTCTCCCTGGCTCCGGGTGTTCGTTTCCGGGCTCTCGAAATCGCTCCGGGTTCGGAGTACGGGCTGGATCGAAGCCGAAGGGACGCTCTTTCCCCGGATTGCGATTGCGGGACGTGTTCGCCTGCCGCCGCTTGGCGGGGTGCGCGTGCCCGAGCTCCCCTTTGTCCTCAGCGGGGCCCAGGCGTCGTTCGGGTCTCGCGGTGAGATTGACCTTGCCCGCGGCCGTTTTCGACTGGCGTTTCCGGCCGAGATTCTCGGCCAGGCGGTCGAGGTGCGTTCAAGCGGCGATCTCCGGGGCGGGGAGATCTTTATACGCGGCGGGGCGATCAACCTCGCGGGCTCGGGTCCGTGGCAGGCGCTCGATTTCCTCGGCCGCGTGACGCTGCCGGGAATCGGCGCGCTCGAGGCCCAGGGCACGGCCGACCTTTTCCGCCTTGGCTACCGGGGGCGCTTTCTTGTGCCCGGAATCGAAGGGGCCGGGACCTTCGAGGGGGTGGGCCGGCGTTACGCATACCGGGGCCGCTTCCGTTCGGGCGGGGCGCTGGAAGTCGTTGGCAGCGAGGCCGGTCACCGGCTTTGGGCCAGCGGTTTTTCGCTCAAGCCCCTGGGCTTGCCGCTCGTCCTCGAGGGCAGCCTGGCCTTTTCCGGGGACCTTTCCGGGGACCTGACCGTTCGAACCCCTTGGGGCCGGCTCCGGGCGGTCGGCGCCCGTTCCCTCACCCTGGTTGTTTCGAGCTCCTACCTCGAGGGCACCGGTTCGCTCGATCGGGAGGGCTTTGACCTCGCCCTTTTCCCCAAGGTCCCGGGCGTTCAGGGGGTGATCGAGCTCAGCGGTGACCGGGCTGGGCTACGCGCTCGGGGCCAGGGGACGCTCCGCATCCCGGGGTTTTCCCCCGAGGCCTGGCGCCTCGAACTCGATGGCCTCAGGTGGCGCCTCGACGGCCCTATAAAAATCCAGGGGCAGGGCCTTCGCTGGCGGGCCCGGGTGGCGTGGCCGACGCTGGCAGGACCACTTGAGGGGTGGCTTGAGGGCGAGGGGCTCGTTTACCGCGGCGAACTCGGTCTTCGCCTGCCTTCGGGCGAGGCGCGGATGGTGTTGCGGGGCGACCCCGTCCCCACGCTTAGCCTCACCTTCCCCGGCGGCCAGGGGCGCATCGAGGGTGGGCGTCTCGAATCGCTCCATGTTGACCTGTCGCGCCTGCTGGCGGGAAGCGGGATTCCCATCGGGGGTGAGGTTTCGGGCAGCCTCGGGCCGGGGAAGCGACTCTCAGGGCGGCTCTTGGTCTTTGACCGGCCGCTCTGGCTTTCCATCGGCCGGTCGGGGGCCCTGGTGTGGTCCCCCGATCTGGATGCAGGCTTCCGTTTGCGCCTGGGTGAGAGGGTGGCGCTGGAGGGGATCGGCGCTCTTTCGGGCCGGCTCGGCCTCTGGCCGGAGCTTTCGGGTTCGCTCCGGTATTCCGGCCGGTTCAGGGTGAACCTCGGCGCCGGGGGGACGCTGGGATCGCCACGGCTTTCGCTTTCGGCCCGGGGCCTGGGGTTGACGCTCGAGGCTGGCCTCGAGGGCGCCCGCTACCGGGGCACCCTGGCCTACCGGGGCGAATACGGGGCGGGGTCGCTGGCTTTCTCCGGGCGAGGGGGGCGATATCGGGGCGAGGGGACCTTCAAGCTCGACCGGTTCCTGCCCCAGTCAGGTCCCCTCCGCCTTTCGGGGAATGGCCCCGAGTTTTCCCTGACCTGGGATGCACCGATGAAGGTGGTCCTGACGAACGGCCCCACGGTCCGGCTCAGCGGTCGGGGTGAGGTGGTCGGGGGCGGGGTCCTCGAGGGCGAGATGCGGTACGCGTCCGGAGCTTTTGCCGGACAGATGCGCTTGTCCCGGCAGGGCGATCAGCTTTTGATCGTGGGCGAGGGCCCCTTGCGGCTGGAAGGGCGTTGGCTGGGGGCCAGCGTCAAGGCCAGTCTCGACGGCGGCCTGGGTCTACGCGGTGACGTGACCTATCGCCGGCGGCTCGGTACGGTCGATCTTGAGGCCCGGCTCAGGATTTCTGGCGATTTGCTGCGACCTTTGGCTGAGGGGAGCGGCAGGCTCCAAGGGCGCGACCGGAGCCTTGTCTTCCGCTTCGGTTACGACGGCGACCCCTGGTTTGTGGCCCAGGACACGGGGCTCTTCGTTCGCCTCCGGGGCCAGCGGCTTGAGGTGCGGGCCGATGCGTGGGACCTTTCCCCCTACCTCGGCTTGCCCGTGCGCCTCAGCACCGGGGGGAGCGGGCCGATCGCGGCTTTAGAGCTCCCTTTAGAGCTCACTTCCCCCTGGTTTTCGGGCGAGGGTCGTTTGGCCCCGGCGGAGCTGGCGCTCAGCCTCAACGGGCGCTTGCTGGATGGGCGTTTTGAACTTCTGGCCTCGCCCCGACAGGCCCGGCTGGCGCTCGATGTCCCGAGCGGCAATATCAAGGGCGTGGTGCGTTGGCAAAGAGGGGCGGGGTTTTCCGGCGGGGTTGGTCTGAGCCTGGCCGGGTTCGGCGGGCGGCTCAGCGGGTGGCTCGACCCCGCCGCCGGCACCTTTGACCTCGAGGGCACCGGGAGCTGGAGCGGCAATCTCAGGCTCGATCTCAAGAACGCTCGCGCTGTCGGGGCGCTCCACTTTGCCCGAGATGGCCTGGGCGGGATCCGGTTGCGGGGGCAAGGGCGCCGCCTCGCCGTGGAAGGCGAGGGTCCGCTCGAGCCTTTGCGGGGAACGATTGACCTGGCCAAGCGCCAGCTCTCCTGGTCTTACCGGGGAGGTCTACCCGCCGGCCTCGGCGAACTCGCGGCCTCGGGCACCCTCCCTGGCGTTTGGCTTTTGGGAAGCTGGCGCTTGGGCGGTCATGACTACGACCTTCGCGGCCTCGGGGACGTGATCACCGTCAAAGGCCCGGGGCTATGGCTCCGTGCCGATGCTGGGGCATTTTCCCTCCAGCTCGACTCGTTGGACGTGGGGTGGCTTCGGCTTTCCGGAGCGGCTTTCGGTCGGTGGCGCGACCTCGAGGGGCGCTTTCGGTGGGCGGCCGGACCCTACCAGGGGCGTTTTGAATTTGCGTATGACCCCGCGGGTGTTCGCCTTCAGGCCGAGGGCGATGTGTCCGGGACCTTGGCCTGGCAGGCGGGGCGGGTGAGCGGGCGACTGCGTTTCCCCTACGGCGAGATTGCGCCTCGGGCTGGGGGCGGGTTTTCCGGGCAAGTTCTCGGCCGGCCGCTCTCGCTTGAACCAGGGCTTCGGGCGCTTTCTTGGGGCGGGCTGCGCCTTGACATCGCGAAGGCTCTCTTTTCCGGAAAGGCCAGCGTCGAGGGGGTTGAGGTTCTCGGTCAGGGCCGCACCCTGCGCCTGGCCTGGCGCGACGTGGTTGCCCGAATTGGCCTGAAGCCGCTGGCGGTTTCGCTCGAGGTCGCCGGACGCCCGGGGCTCCGGTACCAGGCGGGGCGGGTGGCCGGCGAGCTGCGAATCGGCGGCCCGGGCTACAGCCTCTCGTTCAAAGGGAATGGCCGAGAGGTTGCGATCGCGGGACGGGTGCTCGGGTTCCCGGGCCTCCCGTTGGGCCTGGGCCGGGTTTCGGGGGCCGTTGGGCTGGATGGTCGCTGGACCTTCACCCTTGAGGCAGCCCAGCTTTCGTTCGCCGGTCAGGGCCAGGGTCTGACGGGTGAGGTGCGGCTTTCGGGGAAGGCCGGGCACGGGGCCATCGCTCTCGGCGCCGGCGGCGTGCAGGGGCAGGCGGAGATCCAGGGCCTAGAGCTCCTGGGTGGGCGCTTGGATCTGGCGCTGGCCGGAGCGGCGATCGACGCCGACTGGCGTGGGCCGTACGGTGCGGCCTCGGCGCGAGCGACGCTCTCGGGGTTTTCGCTTTCGCGGCTCGAACTGTGGGTTCAGGGGCTGGATCTGGCGCGCGTACCCTGGGTTCACCGGTATCTCCCCCAGCTTCGGGGCCGCCTGAGCGGGGGCGGAATCTTCCAGGACGGAACGGGCCTCTTCCAGTTCGGGGCGGAAAATTTGGGAAAGGTCGGCGAGGGGTACCCCTTCTCACTCCTGGTTCGCCTCGAGGGCCAGGCGCCTCCGAGCGGCACGGTGGTTTGGGGAACGTTGCGCGCGGATTACCGGATCCAAAAGGGCCGGGTATTCCTCCAGGCCGAGGCCAATGACTTCCCCCTCGATCTGCCGCTGGCCCTGGGGCTTGGCGAGCTCGACTTCAGCGCCCGAATGACCGGTGCTTTTAAGGTCAGCCTACCCCTCAACGACCCGGCCCGGCTGAGCCTCGACCTCGCCGCCGAGCGTCTGCGCCTTGGGACCCCGAAGGGCACGCTCACCGGAACCCTGGCCCTGGTTTATGACCGGGGGACCTTGCGCTTGCGATCGCTCGACCTCGAGGGGGCCGGGACCTGGCGGGGCGCCGGCAGCTGGCGGCCCGGTCAGGGAGGCGACTTGCGGCTCGTTTTTCGAGACACCGATTTCTCCCCTTTCCTGAGGATCTTCCCGGCGCTCAAACCCTACCGCATCGAGGTTCGGGGCGACCTCGATGCCAGGCTGGCCGGGCAGGCCCTCGGGCTCAAAGGCAAACTCGCATATTCGGTTGAAGGGGTCGAGGGTGAACTCGAATTCACCCTCGACCAGGACCAGCCGGGTGATCTCCGGCTTCGCGGCAGCGGCCGGGTGCGCTCGCCGGTCACCAGCCGCTTTGAGCTTTGGGGCCAGGGGCGCTGGCGGGCCTTTCGCCTTACGCTCACGGGCGATCTCGACGCGCCGCTTTTGGCCCCGATCGATCGGGTGACGGCGGAGTTTCGCTACCCCTCGACGCGTCTTTTGGTGCGAGCGGGGAAGGCCAGGCTCGAGGGCGTGCTCAGTCCGCTGGATCTTCGCCTCGAGGGCCTTTTGCCGCTTGAGTATCCCGAGTATTACCTGGCTTCCGGCGAGGCCCGGAGCCAGGTGCGGATGCGCCTGGCGAGCGACGGCCGTTACCACGTGGACGGCGAGGTCGAGGTCTTGCGCGCGGTCCTTTCGGTTCCCGAAAGCCGCCTGCCCCGGTCGAAAAGGGCTGCCAAGGGGTCGCGCATCGTTTTCGATGGTCTGAGGCTTTATTCGCGGGGCGGGATCGTGGTCAACGAAGCGCTGGCTCAAGGTGAGCTTGCGGGTGAGGTCTTCTTGAGCGGGTCCCTCGATGACCCCTACTTGAGCGGCCGGGCGATGGCGTTGAGCGGGAGCTTTTTGCTGCTCAGCCGGCGCTTTACCTTGCTCGAGGGCTGGGCCGAGTTCTTCCCCGAACTCGGTCTCTATCCCCGCATCTACGTCCGGGCCAGGACCGAGACCCCCAAGGGGCCGCTCTACCTGGTGGCCGAAGGGCACTTCGTACGAGAAGGGCAGACGCTGCGCCTGGCCTTCGACCCTTGCCTCGCCCGCCAGCCGGTGCGGACCCTGGAGGCCTGCAAGATCCTGCCCCAGGAAGAATCGGCGAAACTCCTCCTCGGGCTTGGCGAGGGCGAGGTTGCCCAGCAGGCTGCGGACGTGGCGGTCAAGAATCTCCTCATCGGCCAGCTGGAAAAGGAACTCGCCCGCTCGCTGGGCCTCGACCTCTTGCAGATCGAAACCTCGGTCTTCAACGGCGGGGGGTTTGAGGCCACGACGTTTACGGTGGGGAAGTACGTGACCCCGGAACTCTTCCTGGCCTACCGGCTCGACCTCAAGGCCGGGTCGCGGTTTTACGCCAGTTACCGCCAGGACGGGCTGCAGTTTGAGTTCTCGACCGATCTTTCTCCGAACCCGAGCCCCACCTTCTCGCTTTCCTATGCGCTCACCCCCGATGTCGCCTTCTTTACCCGGCTCTCTGAGTCGGAGCTTAAGCTTGGTTTAGAGTGGAAACCTTAGCCAATAGAGAGCAGGTTCGTTAAAATGAAACTCGGGGGGTGGTGATGATGAGCAAGACCGAGGGCATTCCGGAAGTGGAGGCTTTGAAGGCCGATCTGGCGAAGATCCGCGAAGATCTGTCGCGTTTAAAGGATGTGCTCAAGGAGAGCGGGCGCGAAGAACTCGCCGCGGCCCGGGAACGGCTTGAGCGCGAGGCGAAGAAGCTGATGGAGGAGCTGAAGCGCTCAAGCGCTAAGGTGACCGATGAAGGCCGGCGGCAGATCGAGCGCATCGAACGCGAGATCGAATCCCACCCGCTGCAAAGCCTGGGCCTGGCCTTTGGCATCGGGCTGCTCCTGGGCGTTCTCTTTGGCCGGAGGGCGTGATGTGCGCCGGTTCATTCGACTGCTCTCGGCTTTGTTGAATTATCTCAGGCTCGAGGCCCGGGAGCTCGGGCAGGGTGTGGTCCGGGTGACCTGGGCCGTTTTGATGTTGGTCGTGGCCGCGATGCTCGTGTTCGTCGGCCTCGCCTTCCTGGTCGCCGCCGCCTATTTTGCGGCCACGACCGTCGTGGCCAGGCCGCTGGCGGCGCTGATCGCCGCAGGTGCGGCTTTGATCCTCGCCGCCCTGGTCTTTGCCCTTGCCCGCCGGCAGGTGAGGCGCTAGGACGCAAGGATCAACGGGCTGCCGGCGGGCGCAGCCCCCGGGTCCGGTTCACTTTCCGACGCAGAAGTTCTTGAAGACCCGCTCGAGGACCGCGGGAACCACCGCCTTGCCGGTGATTCGGGCCAGCGCCTCGAGGGCGGCTTCGATCGAAAGTCCCATCAGGTCGTCGGGCGCGCCGAGCGCCGCCTCGAGGTGCGCCTTGGCTTCACGCAGGGCCTCGGCCTGGCGGTCCGAGGTGAGCCAGGCCTCCTCCTCGGCGGCTTCGGCGTAAAGCCGCTGGCGGATTTCGTGCTTCAGGGCCTCGATGCCCTGACCGGTTTTGGCCGAGACCGGGAGGTAGGCCGCGTCCTCCCAGGCGGCGGGAAGGTCGGCCTTGCTGGCGATGCGCAGGACCCGCCCCTCGGGAAAGGCGGGCTCGGGCGGTTTGGGGGCCGACCGATCGGCGATCCAGAGGATCAGGTCGGCCGATTCGCTGAGCTCGAGGGCCATCTCCACGCCGGCGCGCTCGATGGGGTCGTCGGTTTCCCGGATCCCGGCGGTGTCGACGAGGGCGATGGGCACGCCGTCGATTTCCATGGGGGCCTCGAGGTAGTCGCGGGTGGTTCCGGGGAGGGGGGTGACGATGGCCCGTTCGTAACCGAGCAGCGCGTTCAAAAGGCTCGACTTGCCCGCGTTCGGCGGACCCAGGAGGGCGAGCTTGGCCCCGTGCTGGGCGATTTTGGCCGCCTTTTCGGTTTTGAGGAGACTGTCGATGGCCGAGATGGTGGCCTTGAGGGTCCTTTCCGCCCGGTGGGGTTCCACCCCCTCCTCCGGGTAGTCGAGGAGCGCCTGGATGTGGGCCAGAAGGTCGATGAGCTGGTGTTCGATGGCCTCGATGCGCTGGGTGAGCGACCGCGACAACCCCTTTCGCGCCTGGCGACGGGCAGCCTCCGAACGGGCCTCGATGAGGGCGAGGACGCTTTCGGCCTGGGCCAGGTCCATCTTCCCGTTCAAATAGGCGCGGAGGGTGAACTCCCCTGGCTCGGCGAGCCGGGCCCCGGCCGCGAGGAGCACCGCCAGCCCCCGTCGCAGGACCGCCGGCGACCCGTGGAGCTGGAACTCGACGCTGTCTTCGCCGGTGTAGGAACGGGGGGCCCGGAAGACGAGCACCAGGCCCTCGTCGATGACCTCACCGCTTTGGGGGTCGATGAGCTCGCCGTAGGCGAAGCGGCCCCCGGCCATCCTCGAGGGCGACCGGCCCCGCCACACCCTGGAGGCGATCTCCAGCGCATTCGGCCCCGAAAGGCGCAGGATGCCGATCGCCCCTTTGCCCGCCGGCGTGGCGATGGCCGCGATGGTGTCGGATCTGGACTGCATCGCCTAGGCAAAGGCCTGGCTCGCCGCCTCCGCCGTGGCTTCGATCAGCGCCGGCTCGTGGGCGACGGAAAGGAACGCCGCTTCGTAGGCGCTGGCGGGCCAGTAGATCCCCCGCTGCAAAAGGCCGTGGAAAAACCGCGAGAAGAGCCGGGTATCGGTGGTTTGCGCCTCCTCGTAGCTTTCCACCGGTGACTCGGTGAAAAAGACGGTGAGCATGGACCCGACCCGGTTGATGCGGTGCGGGACCCCGGCGCCGCTGAGGGCAGCCGTCAGCGCAGTCTCCAGCTGCTGGCCGAGGGTCTCCAGGCGCTGGTAGAACTCGGGGTGCTCGGCGAGCAGGCGGAGGGTGGCGGTGCCGGCGGCCATGGCCAGAGGGTTGCCCGAAAGGGTGCCGGCCTGGTAGACCGGGCCCAGGGGGGCCAGGTGCTCCATGATCCGGGCGGGGCCGGCATAGGCCGCCGAGGGGAGACCGCCGCCCATGATCTTGCCGAGGGTGATGAGGTCGGGCTCGAGGCGGTAGCGCTCGGTGGCGCCGCCAAACGCGAGGCGGAAGCCGGTCATCACCTCGTCGACGATGAGCAGGGCGCCGTATTCGCGCGTGAGGTCGCGGAGGGCCTCGAGGAACGCCGCTTTGGGCGGGATGACCCCGCTGTTGCCGACCACGGGCTCGAAGATCACGGCAGCGATCGCCTCGCCGTGGGTTTTGAAGAGGGCCTTAAGGCTTTCCGGATCGTTGTAGCGGGCCACCAGGGTGAGGCGGGCGTAGCTTTCGGGAACGCCGGAGGATGAGGGGTGGCCGAAGGTGAGGGCGCCCGAGCCGGCCTCGACCAAAAGCCCGTCGGCGTGGCCGTGGTAGTTGCCCCGGAACTTGACCACCAGGTCGCGACCGGTATAACCCCGGGCCAGCCGCAGGGCGCTCATGGTCGCTTCGGTCCCCGAGTTCACGAAGCGGATCCGTTCGGCCATGGGGTAGGCCTTTTGGATCAGCCGGGCCAGCTCGAGTTCATCCGGGTGGGGGGCGCCGAACGATAACCCCCGGCCCGCGGCTTTTTGCACCGCCTCGACCACCGCCTCGTGGGCGTGCCCGAGGATCATCGGCCCCCAGGAGAGGACGTAATCCACGTAACGGTTCCCCTCGACGTCCCACACATAGGGGCCCTGACCGCGAACCAAAAAACGAGGGGTTCCGCCGACCGCCCCGTAGGCGCGGACCGGGCTTGACACTCCGCCGGGCAGGAGCTTTTGCGCCTGTTCGAAGAGCTCTCTGTTCGTCACCACGGCCTTAGTCTAAGCGGCGGTTGTGGCTCGCGCTACGCGT
>CAZXOY010000024.1:0-28644 GCA_964642655.1 uncultured bacterium | reverse complement strand
GGCCCTCGTGGCCGGGCGGGAATTTGGGGTAGCCTTACCTTTGGAAAAGTGTAAGAATGGCGGTCGGTATGCGCTGGATCCTTCTGACGCTGATACGCTTTTATCAGCGTGCGATCTCCCCCCTGAAGCCCCGCACGTGTCGCTTCCACCCCACGTGCTCCCACTACGCCTACGAGGCGGTCGCCCGGCACGGCGCCCTTCGGGGCGGGTACCTGGCCGTCCGGCGCATCCTGCGATGCCACCCCTTGAACCCCGGCGGATTTGATCCGGTCCCGGAAAGAATCGAACTTTCGTTCGTGGCGAGAAAGAGGAAGTCCCAATGAAACGAGTCGTAGGTCTCTTTATTCTGTTGCTCTTACCGGGCCTGGCGCTTAAAGCCAGCTGGAAGGAAGTCGACACCAACGGTGATGGCCAACCCGAGATGGTGGCGGTGACCAACCTCGTTGACATCGCCTTTTCCCAAAATGGCGAGATCGCTGGCTGGTACGTGAAGCCGGTCAAGGGTCGCGAAATCAAAGACTACGGCCGCGCCTTCAACCTCATCCCCCCCGGCCTGCCGAAACCTGGAACCCTCGAGGGCCTCACCCTGAAGGCCAAGCGCTTCGGGCAGGAGGGCGACCGCCTGGTCGCGATTTTCGAGGGCCCGGGCGCGAAGCTGACCTGGCGCATCAGCCCCCGGCACTACACCGCCGAGGTCGAAGTCGAGCTCGCATCACCAGCCACCCTCGTTTGGTCAGGTATTGGCAAGTCAGACCGGCCGGTCACGAAGCTCCTGCCCAAAGGCCAGCAAACTCCCCTCCCTTCGGGCAAGGGCGACGCCGTCTACGTCGCCATGCAAACGGCCCCCACCCGGGGCTACGCCTTCGTTCTCTGGCCCACCTCGCCGGTCAAAGCCTCGCTCGAAGCCGTGTCCGGCGGCGCGGTGGCAAAGCTCGCGCTCCCCGCCGGAAAAACGGTCTTCCGGGTCTACGGCGGCCAGAACGAGCTGGTGCGTTACCACGCCGAGGGACTGCTCAACCTGCCCGGTCTCTTTGCCCCCAACATCTGGGGCAAGCTCTCGCTGGGGCTCCTCTACCTCATGGAGGCGCTCTACCGCATCAGCGGAAACTGGGGACTGGCCATCCTGCTGCTGACCGTGCTCGTGCGCCTCTTGCTCTGGCCCCTCATGCACCAGCAGTTCAAGTCGATGGCCGAGATGCAGCGCCTCAAGCCCTTCGTCGACGAGATCAACAAGAAGTACAAGGACAACCCGGAAAAAAAGAACGAAGCCATGATGAAGCTCTACGCCGAGCACAAGGTCAATCCCGCCGCCGGGTGCTTGCCGATGTTCATCCAGCTGCCCATCCTCTTCATCCTCTGGCGGGTCATCGCCTACTACGAGTTCGGCCAGGGCTTTTTGTGGCTTCCTGATCTCTCGCTGCCCGACCCCTACTACATCCTGCCCGTGCTCTACGTGGGGGTCATGATCGCGCAGACCCTCCTCATGTCCCAGGGGAACAAAGACGCCATCCGCCAGAGCCTCTTCATGAACCTCCTCTTCGTTTACCTGGTGCTGCAGTTCCCTTCGGGCGTCACCATCTACTGGGTCTTCTCCACCCTCATCGGCTTGATCCAGCAATGGCTCATCAACCAGCAAATCCAGGCCCAGGCGGCTAGGGGATAATGGTCTTATGAGCGAAAAGAAGAAAAACCTCGACGACCTCCTCGAGGGCCTGGGCATCGGCGAAGAAGACGCCCCGCACGCGCCGCCGATCGAATCCGCGCCCCCCTCGGAAATCCCGAAGACGCCGGAAACGGTGGTCGAGCACTTCCTGGTGGGCCTTCTCCTCTACCTCGACCCCGCCTACACCATCGAGGTCAAAACCGAGGGCAACCGGATCTACGTCGAGGTCCTCGGCGGTGATCTGGGGCGGCTCATCGGCCGCGACGGACGGACGCTCAAGGCGCTTGAGCAGCTTGTGAACGCGGTGCTCAGCAAGCACTTCGGCCGGGAATACCGGGCAAGCCTCGACGCCGCCGGTTACCGGAAACGCCGGGAAGATCGGGCGGTACGCCTGGCCATGGAGTCGCTGGAACTCGTCCTTGCCGAGGGCAAGCCGGTCGCCCTCCCGCCCATGTCGCCCGCCGAGCGACGAGCGGTGCACATCGCGCTCAAGGATCACCCTCAGGTCTACACCGAGTCGCAGGGGGAGGGTGATGCCCGCCACGTGGTGATCTTCCCCAAGGAAACCGAAGCCCTCGGTGGGTGATGCGCCAGGCCAGGATCCAAAGCCGCGGCGAAGCCCTCGCCTACGCCCGTCAGGTCCTGGAACAATCGGGCATCGACGCCGCCGGGGCCGAGGCGCGAATCCTCGTCGCCGGCCTGCTCGGGGAAAGCCCAGAGGCATTCTTCGCCCGGTTTTCCCAGCCGCTCCCCGAGGGCTTCGCCCCCAGACTTCAATCGGCGCTTCGACGGCGAGCCCGGCGCGAACCCCTGCAGTACATCCTCGGGGAGACCGAGTTCTTCGGTCTCCCCCTTAGGGTCCGTCCCGGGGTCCTCATCCCCCGGCCGGAGACCGAGGGGCTGGTGGCGCTGGCACGGGACACTCTGATCGCCATGGGCGGCGCGCCAAAGGTCCTCGATGTGGGGACTGGCAGCGGTGCCATCGCCCTGGCGCTCAAAACGCTCTTTCCCGATGCCGCCGTCTTTGCCACCGACACCAGCGCTCAGGCGCTGGCCCAGGCAAAGGAGAACGCCGACCGGTTCGGCCTTTCGATCACCTTCATTCGCGCCCCCCTGACCGCCGATCTCAAAGACCTCGACCTCATCGTCTCAAACCCGCCCTACCTTCCCGAAACATTCGCCCAGTCGGCGCCGCCGGAGCTGGCCTTCGAACCCGCTGAGGCGCTCTTTGCCGGCAGGGACGGGCTGTCGGTGGCCCGCCCCCTGGCACGGCAAGCCTTCACCGCATTGAGGCCAGGGGGCTGGCTCGTGCTGGAGCTCGACCCGAGCAATATCGGCGCCCTGGCCAACGACCTAACCGCCCTCGGGTTCGACCGGGTCCAGATCCTTCCCGACCTGGCGGGAAGGCAGCGTTACCTGCTCGGCCGTCGCCCTGGGTCCGCGCCGTCCGAACCGGCGGGCCAGCTCGAACTCGGTCAGCCTTAGCGCGGTGGGACGACCGTGGGGGCAGACCCAGGGCAGTTCGCACTTCGCCAAAGCGTCGAGCAGGGCCTGGGCCCCGGCCCGGGAAAGGGCATGACCGGCCTTGACCGCGGGAAGGCAGGCCAGGCGTCCCAAAACGCGCCGCACCAACCGCGCCGGATCCCCAGGCGCGAGCAGGTTCCGAACGAACGCGCCATGTTCCTCGGAAAGACCGAGTAGGAAACGCGGGACCGTGCGCAAGCGGTAACGTTGGGGACCGAACGGCTCCAGCGACACGCCGAGTTCGCGCAAGAAGTCCTGGCGTTGAGCCAATCGCGTCTCTTCATCAGCGCTCAGGCGAACGAGTTCAGGCGCCTCGAGCGTGACCGGGGGCTCGGATCGTATCCGCGCCTTCAGCTCCTCGTAAATGACCCGCTCGTGGGCGGCGTGTTGATCCACGATCCACAGTTCATCCCCGGCTTCAGCCAGGAGGTAGAGATCGCGAAAGCTCCCCAGATAACGCATCCTGGGCCATGCCCCCGGCGCGACCTCCGGCGCCCGTTCGACCGGGGTCAGCCCGGAAAGCGTCGGCCCAAGGCTATGGCGGTGGAGGGCGTCAGCGACCGTCCTTTCCACGAACTCGGCAACGCGCCCAAGCTCAAGCAAGCGCACCCTCGACTTCCTGGGATCGGTGTTGACGACCACCGTCTCCGGCGGAAGGGTAAGACTCAACACGCCGAGCGGATAATGCCCCTCCGGGAGGAGCTCAGCGTAGGCCCGAAGCACCGCGCGCAGCAGGGGCTCGGGCCAGACGACTGGCCGGCCGTTGACCGAGAGCAGCAGGCGGTCACGGCGGGCACGGGTGAGCTCGGGCCTTGAGATCAAACCCTTGAGCAAAAAGCCCCCCTCGCCGGCCTCGACCTCGATCATCCGGTTGGCCACCACGGTCCCCCAAAACATCTGCACCGCGTCCCCGACCTTCTGACCGGCGTATGCAAAACGTTCCTCGCCGTCCGTCACCAGTCGGAAGCGAAGCTCGGGATGATGCAAGATGTAGCGCACCAGCAAGGCCTGGGCACGTTTGCCCTCGATCTCGGGGGCCTCGAGGGCACGCCGACGTGCCGGCAGGCGCTGGAAAAGGTGCGTCACCTCGACCTCGGTACCGTGCGGCGCGGGGTGGGGCGGGAGGGTACGGATCTCCTCGCCCTCGGCCACGACCGTCGCGCCGCCGAGCTGGTCCTTGGGGCGGCTGGTGAGGCGAATGCGCGCGGCCATCCTGATCGCGAAGAGCCCCTCGCCTCGAAAGCCCAGGGTCTCGATCCGATCGAGGCGATTGAGCTTCGAGGTGGCGTGGGCCTCGAGGGCCAGCGCCAAAGCGTCGCGGGGGATCCCCTGGCCGTCATCCCGGACCAGGATTCGGCGAATCCCACCCCCGTCCAAAAACACCTCGATGCGCCGGGCCCGGGCATCGATCGCGTTCTCGACCAGCTCCCGGAGCACGTCGGAAGGATCGGCGATCACCTCCCCGGCGGCGATTTCGCGGACGAGCGCTTCGGGAAGCCGTCGAATCATACGCTCCCCGGTCTAGGCGGGATCGGCCACACCGAGCCGCTCCTTCAGGCGCTTCAGGGTGAGGAGGGCGTCGATCGGGCTCAAGCGGGTGAGGTCGAGGGCGAGGAGCTCATCGAGGACCGCCCGCTCGACGCCGCTGCCCCGCGCTTCCAGCCCGGCGAGAACCTCCCGGGCGCGGGCAACCACGTCCGGGGGCACGCCCGCAAGGCGCGCCACCTCGATCCCGTAGGAACGGGAGGCCGCCCCGGGGAGCACCTGGTGATAAAAGACGAGCCCGCTGGCCTCCTCGCGAGCCGCCACGTGGAAATTCCTTGCCAGGGGAAGCCTCTGGGCCAGCTCGGTGAGCTCGAAGTAATGGGTCGCGAAAAGGGCAAACGCCCCGATCTCATGTAGTTTTTCCAGCGTGGCCCAGGCGATCGCCAACCCGTCGAAGGTCGAGGTGCCCCGCCCCACCTCGTCGAGCAAGACCAGGCTCTTCGGCCCGGCGGTCATGAGGATCTCGGCCAGCTCCTCCATCTCCACCGTAAAGGTGCTGCGCCCCCCGGCGATGTCGTCGGCGGCACCGATTCGGGTGTAGATGCGGTCGAAGACGGGAAGGGTGGCCCTGCTCGCAGGAACGAACGACCCTACCTGCGCCAAAAGCGCGATCAAGGCCACCTGGCGCAGGTAGGTGGACTTGCCGCTCATGTTGGGCCCGGTGAGCACGATGATCCGAACATCCTCGCCCAGGGAAAGGTCGTTGGCCACGAAGGGCCGGCTCCGCTCGACCACCGGGTGCCGCCCCTCGATGATCTCGAGAGTCGCCTCGGAGAACTTGGGACGCACGTAGTCGTGGGCGACGGCGACTTCGGCGAAAGCGGCATAAACGTCGAGCTCGGCCAGGGCCCCGGCCAGGGTCCGGATCTCGTCCACGTAGGCCGCGAGTTCCTGGCGCAGCGACGCGAACACCTCGTGCTCCCTGGCTTGTGCCGCCTCCTCTGCCCGGAGGATCTCCCGCTCTTTTTCCTTAAGGTCGGGGCGGGTGTAGCGCTGGCGGTCTTTAAGGGTTTGGACAGGCCGCCAGTCCTTGGGCACGCGGGCGTAGTAGGGGCGCGTGACCTCGAGGTAATACCCGAAGACGCCGTTGTAACCAATTTTCAAGGTGGGAATCCCCACCGCCTCGCGCAACCGCGACTCGAGCGAGGCGATCCAGGCCCGGCCGGCCTCGGCCTGAGCCCGGAAGGCATCGACCTCGGCATCAAAGCCATCCTGGATCAACCCGCCTTCGGTGATCTTCAAAGGGGGATCGGGAACGATGGCGGCGGCGATCTTCTCGGCGACCTCGGTCAGCTCCGGCATCCGCTCTGCCAGCTCCCCGAGCCGGGGCAGGCCACGCAGTCGGGCCTTGAGCTCGGGCAGTAGGGCGAGGCTCCGCGACAAGGCCACCAGATCTCGCGCGTTGGCGCGACCCGTCGCCAGTCGCGACGCCAGGCGCTCGAGGTCGTGCACCCGGTAGAGCACCCGGCGCACCGCCTCGCGCAGTTCGGCGTCCTGAACCAGCACCTCAACCGCGTCCAGCCTGGCTTCGATCAGGGAGACATCGAGCAAGGGGCGCCCCAACCACTCGCGGAGCAAACGCCGGCCAGGCGCACTCCGGGTACGGTTCAAAACCCCAAAGAGCGTCTTCCGCTCGTCGTCGCCGAGGGTGGGGGCGAAGATCTCAAGCGTATCCAGCGCCACCCGATCCAGGCGCATGTACGCCCCCGGGTCGTAGCGCAAAAACCGCCGTACTTGGCCCAGACGACCGCGCTGGGTCTCGGAGGCATAGGCGAGCGCAGCCCCGGCGGCGCGGAGGAGGGCGGTGGAATCGAGCCCCGGCGGCAGCCTCCCGAAGTGGGCCTTGAGGACCTTCCGCGCCGACTCGGCCTCGAAGACCCCCTCACCGAGCATGGTGGCAAAGCGATCTCGTAGCTCGCCGGCAAAGCGCCGGTCGGAAAAGAGCTCCGGAGCGAGCAAGACCTCCTTCGGGCGCGCCCGGGCGAGCTCATCGAAGAGCACCGAGCGCGAATAGAGGTGTGCCCCCTTGAACTCACCGGTGGAGATATCGATCAGGGCGAGGCCATAACCGTCTCCGGTGGCGATCGCCGCCAGGTAATTGGCATCGGCTTTGAGCAGCCGTTCGTCGGTCACCGTGCTGGGGGTGACGAGCTGGGTCACCTCGCGCTTGACCAGTCCGTCGGGCCCGGGGCGCGTCTCCACCTGGTCGGCGATGGCCACACGAAACCCCTGAGCGAGCAACCGCTCGAGGTACACGTCGGCGCTGCGGAGGGGGATCCCCGCCATCGGGGTCACGAAGTCCTTCGAGCTCTTGTGGGTGAGCACCAGCCCCAAGGCGCGGGCAAGCCGCTCGGCGTCCTCGCCGAACGCTTCGTAGAAATCGCCAACCTGGAAGAGCAGGAGGTAGTCGGGATAGGCATCCCTGAGTTCGACGTACTGTGCCAGCAACGGAGGCAAGGGTCCATGCCCATCGCCTTTCAACTTCATGCGACCCATGATAATGCCCCGGACGCCCTCCCGCCGCCGTTCGATTCAGCGTATATTCGGGGCATGGACACCGAAGGGCTCCTCGAGGACGCCATCCACGCAGCTCGCCTGGGCCAGGGGGTCCACCGTTATTACCAGGCCAAAGGGTTTGCCACCTCGAGCAAAACCGTGATCAGCGATCTGGTCACCGAAGCCGACCGGGAAGCCGAGGCCACCATCCGCAACTTTCTCCTCGGCAAACACCCCGACCACGCCTTTTTGGGCGAGGAGGACGGCGCCAAGGGGAAGAGCGCCTTCCGCTGGATCGTCGATCCCCTCGACGGCACCGTCAACTTCGCCCACGGTTTTCCCTTCTACGCGGTGAGCGTAGCGCTCGAATACCAAGGCGAGATCGTGCTCGGCGTCGTCCTCGACTCGGTGCACGACGAGCTCTTTGCCGCCATCCGCGGCCGGGGCGCCTTTTTGAACGGTGCCCGCCTCCGGGTTTCAAAAACCCACGAATTCAAACGGTCGCTCCTGGCCACCGGCTTCCCCTACGACGTCGATCGGGTGCCCCTCGCCGTCGAGTATTTTCGCCGGGTTCTCGCCCACGGCGTCCCGGTCCGCCGGCCGGGGGCCGCGGCCCTCGACCTCGCCTACGTCGCGGCGGGGCGCATCGACGGCTTTTGGGAAATGAAACTCAACCCCTGGGACGTGGCGGCGGGCATCCTGCTGGTCGAGGAAGCGGGGGGCCGCGTGAGCAACATCCAGGGCCAGCCCTACCGGCTCGGGACCCCCGAGCTGGTCGCGACCAACGGCCACATCCACAGCACCCTGCTCCAGGTGCTCGCGGACGCCCAAGCCGGCTAAGGGAGGCACCGCCTTGAGGCTTCTCGTTGCCATCGTCCATACCGAAGACGCGAACGAAATTGCTCGCGCGCTCTCCGAACGGGCCATCCAATCGACCCGGATCGAGGCCAAGGGCGGCTTCCTTGCCATGCCCGCGACCGTATTCCTCATCGGCGTCGAAAAGGAGCGGATCGAAGAGGTGAAGTCGCTCATCGTCGAAAAGAGCACCGGCAGAACCTTCACCCCCGCCGAGAGCGCCGGGGAGGGCGGGGAGATCCTCATTGGCGGCGCGGTGATCTTCGTCCTCGAGGTGCTCGAGTTCGTCAAGCTCTAAAGCGCCTCAGAGAGGGGGGTGCGATCGAAACGCGGACCTTTCAACACGGAGACCTCGTCCTTTTGCGCGATGCCAAAGGACGGCGTTACCTGATCCGGCTCCAGGAGGGGGGGCGGTTTTTCCACCACAAAGGCGCGGTAGATCATCAGGCCATCGTCGTCGCCGGGCCCGGTGGCATCGTGCACACCCACCAGGGCGAACCGCTCTGGGTCCACCGCCCCACGCTCGAGGAATACGTCCTCCTCATGAAGCGGGGGGCCACCGTTACCTACCCCAAAGACGCCGCCGCGCTGGTCATGATGCTCGACCTAGGTCCGGGGATGCGGGTCCTCGAGGCCGGCACCGGGTCCGGCGGCCTGACCCTTTTCCTCGCCCGCGCGGTGGGCCCAGAGGGCGAGGTCTGGACCTTTGAAACCCGGCCGGCGTTTAAGGAACGCGCCGAGCAAAACGTGGCCGCCTGGGGCGCCTCCAACGTCCGTTTTTTCCTCGGCGACGTGGGGGGGGCCGAACTGCCCGAAGGCGCTTTTGACGGCATCGCGCTCGACCTCATGGAGCCGTGGAAGGTCATCGCCCACCTGGCCCCATCGCTCAAGCCCGACCGCTCGGCGGTGCTCTACCTGCCGAACATCACCCAGGTGGTCGAGCTCGTCCGGGCGGTCCGGGAAAAGGCCCTCCCCTTCCTCTTGCAGCGGGTGATCGAGGTCGGGCATCGGGAATGGGACGTGCGCCCCCCGGTCGCCCATCCCGCCTTCCGCCAGATCGGGCACACCGCTTTCCTGGTGCAGCTGAGGAAGCTCGCCCGAGAAGCCGACCAGGAGGCAGGGTAAGTCATGGAAGGCCTTCAAATCGCCGCGATCTTGGCCAAACTCCCCCCGACCCCCCTGCCCACGCGGGGGTGGGCATTCCCGGGTCCGGGAACCGCCGTGCTCAGGCTCCCCACCGGCGATCTCGCGATCCACTACCAGCCTCCGGAGCCCAGCCTGTCACTGGGCCGAAAGGTCGAGGGGGGCGCCCCCATAACCCCCATCCAACGCGCCTTACAAAGCCACGCCCGGGGCCGTCTCATGCGCATCGAGCAACACAAGCTCGATCGCGTGGTCTTCCTCGACTTCGAGGGGGAAAAGGGGTTCGTCGAAGCCCCGCCGGTCCGGGTGATCGTCGAGCTGACCGGGCGAAACGCAAACCTCATCCTCACCAGCCGGGAGGGAAAGATCATCGCCATCGACCGCCCGGTCACCAAAAAGCACAACCGCTACCGCGAGCTTCTTCCCGGCCACGCCTACACCCCACCACCCCCTTACGAAAAGCTCGATCCCCGTCGAATCACCGCCGAAGCCTTGCGACCGCTCGTCGGCCAACCCCTTAAAAAGATCATCGGCCTGGTCGATGGCCTCGGTCCCCGGCTCACCCGCCGTCTGGCGGGCCTCGCCGGCATCCCGATCGAGCAAACGGTCGACGAAGCCTCGTTGCCAAAACTCGTCGAGGCGCTTGGCGAACTGGTCTTGGACCCTTTTCATGCCGACGAAGAAGCAAGCGTCACCCGTGCCTTTAGCGAAGAAGCCGCCGAAGCCCTGAGGCGCCCCCTGCTCGCTGCCCTGGAGAAGGAGCGGCGAACCCTTGAAAAGCGCCGCCAGGACCACCTCGAAAACCTGGCCCAGGAAAGGGAAGCGGCCCGCCTGAAACATCTGGGAGAGCTCATCCTGGCCTACGCCCACCAAATCCCGCCCCAAAGCCGCGAGGTGATGCTGGATGACTACGCCGAGGGCAAAACGGTGAAGGTCGAGCTCGACCCCAAGAAAACCCCGGTCGAAAACGCCCAGGCCTACTTTGCCAAGGCCAAGAAGAAGGTGGCGGCGGCCAAGCGGGCCAAAACGCTACTCAAGGTCACCGAAGAAAACCTCAAGCGTATCGAGGCGGAGATCGAAGCCCTCCGCGAAGCGCCGCCGAACGTGCTCCGAAAGCGCCTGAAAGCGTTCAGACAGCAACCGCCGGTGATCGGTGCCCGCCACCGCGCCCCCGGCGGCTTCGAGGTCCTGGTCGGGCGCAACGCCCGCGAGAACGAAGCCCTCCTGCGCCTGGCCAGACCCGACGACCTGTGGTTCCACGCCCAGGGCATCCCGGGGGCCCACGTCATCCTCCGCACCCAGGGCAAGTCGCCCCCGCTCGAGAGCCTCATCTTCGCCGCCCGCCTGGCCGCTTACCACTCGAGGGCCCGGGGCGAACAAAACGCCCCCGTGGACTATACGCGCCGGAAATACGTCCACAAGGTCAAAAAGGCCCCGCCGGGGACGGTGACCTACACCCAGGCGAAGACCCTCTTTGTCAGCGCCACCCTCCCCCAAGCTCCGGAGACGGTGTAAGATGTGGGGCCGTGAAGCGAACGATGTTTTTCGCCAAGATCCACCGGGCCACGGTCACCCAGGCCGACCTCAACTACGTGGGCTCGATCACGATTGACCAGACCCTGCTCGAGGCCGCGGGCATCCTCCCCTACGAGCAGGTCGAGGTCTACGACATCACCAACGGCGCCCGACTTTCAACCTACGCCCTGCCCGGACCCCGCGACTCGGGCATCATCGGCATGAACGGCGCCGCGGCGAGGCTCGTCCAGCCCGGGGACCTGGTGATCATCGTGGCCTACGGCCTCTTCGACGAAGAGGAGGCCAAACAGATCGAACCAACCGTCGTCCTCGTTGACGAGAACAACCGCATCCTCGAGATCCGCCGCGGCTGACGGGACCGATGACGGCCAGACTCAGGACCTACCTCGAACTGATTCGCTTCGAACACACCATCTTCGCCCTGCCCTTTGCCTACGTGGGCATGCTGATCGCCGCCGAGGGCTGGCCGGGGTGGCCGGTCTTCTTCTGGATCACGCTGGCGATGGTCGGGGCCCGCAGCGCGGCCATGGCCCTGAACCGGCTCATCGACTGGCGCATCGACGCCTTAAACCCCCGCACCCGGAACCGCCACCTTCCCCGGGGGCTGGTGAAACCCGGCGAAGTCCTGGCCTTATCGGCGGTGGGGCTTTTGCTCTTGACCCTGGCGGCGTTCAACCTCAACCCCCTCACCGCGCGCCTCTTACCGGTCGCTGTCTTTTTCCTCACCTTCTACTCCTACACCAAGCGTTTCACCTGGACCTGCCACTACTGGCTCGGCCTGGTGATCGGGGCGGCGGCGGCCGGCGGATGGATCGCGGTGACCGGTGAGTTCAGCGCCCCGACCTACACCCTTTGGGCCGCCGTCGGCCTTTGGATCGCCGGGTTCGATATCCTCTACGCCACCCAGGACGAAGCCTTCGACCGGGCACACGGCATCCATGCCATCCCCGCCCGCTTCGGCATTCCCCGCGCGCTCCAGATCGCCCGGGCCACGCACCTCCTGGCCTGGCTCTTCTTCCTGCTCACCGGCCTGCTGGCCAAGCTGGGCCCGTTTTACCTCGCTGGGGTGCTCTACACCGGGGTCGTCCTCCTCTTCGAGCACCGGCTGGTCAAGCCCAACGACCTCTCAAAGGTCGACGTCGCCTTTTTCCAGGCCAACGTCCTCATCAGCCTCGGCATGCTGGTCTTCGTGGTTCTCGAGGTGCTGGCGTAAATACCGCCATACCGACTCGGGATCCGGCAGGCGGTAGCGAGCCCGGCTCGCCCCCGGACCAACCTTCACCGTCACCGCCCGGGAAAGGGCAGTAAACATCTCCTCGTCGGTCGCGTCGTCACCAATGATCACCGGCGTGTGCTGGGGGTGCCGTGAGGCGATCAGGCGCGCCGCTCGGCCCTTGCCGAAGCCCTTTGGCCGAACCTCGAGCACCTTCTTCCCTTCCAGCACCTCGAGTGAATCGGGCAGCCCCCGCGCCCAGGCACGAAGCGCCTCGAGGGCGGCGGCCTCGTCGGGAGCGCCGCGGTAATGGAACGCGATCGCCGACGCCTTGTCCTCGACCCGAACCCCCGGCACCCGGGGCAAAGCCTGCCGGAGGGCCTCGAGGGCGGCGAGCACCTTTTCATCCACCAAAGGGCGCACCCCGCCGCAGATCTCCCCCTCTTCCATCCCGTGCACGCCGAAGACCCGCAGCCCGCAGCGACCGAGGAGGGCCTCGAGGTCCCTGACCCGGCGGCCGCTCACGATATAGACCGGGTGGCGTCGGTTCAAGCGATCCAGGAGGTCAAGCACCGCCCGCGGGGGTCTGGCCAGCTCGGGCCGCGGCGCAATCGGCACCAGCGTCCCATCGTAGTCGAGGAGAAACACCGGACTTTCCACCCGGGGCGGCGTCATCGCCCCTCCCCGACCAGGGCACCGACGAAGGCGTCGCGCCAGCGGTTGACGTCGAGGGCCTGGGCCCGGGCCACCAGGGCCGAGCGGCGATCGTCCCGATCCTCGGGAGCGAGCGAGAGTGCCTCGAAGATGGCCTCGGCGAGTCCCTCGGTGTCGTAAGGGTTCACCATGACCGCTTCTGGAAAGTAGCGGGCTGCCCCCGCGAACCGACTCAAAAGGGGCAAGCCCGCCCCGCCCACAACGTATTCCTGCACCACCAGGTTCATGCCGTCGCGGAGCGGCGTCACCAGGGCGGCGTCGGCCGCGCGGTAATAGGCGAAAAGGTCATCGCGCCCGAGGGTCTCATAGCGATGTACCAGCGCCCCCGGAAATCGCCGCGAGATCGCCTTCACCTGGGCAAAGATCGCCTTTTTGAGCTCGCGATACGCGGGGAGCGAAGTCCGGCTCGGGGTGGTGAGCTGAAAAAGTCGCACCCGCTCCCGAAAACGGGGATAGCGGGCGAGAAAACGCGAGAAGCCTTCCAGCCGCTCAACAATGCCCTTGGTGTAGTCGAGCCGGTCGGCGCCGACCAGGATCAGCCGGCCTCCCGCGGCCTCTCGGATGGCGCGGGCCTTCGGCGCCGCCGCCTGGCGAAGCCTCCTGGCCTCCTCGGTGTCGATCCCGATCGGGTGCGCCATCACCCGAACCGTCCGTCCCTGGTGCCGGACAAAACCGTCACCCACCTCAGCGCCAAGGAGCGCCGCCGCCGCTTCCTGGAAGTGACGCACGTCGTCGGGGGTGTGAAAACCGACCAGGTCCGAGCCGAGAATGCCTTCAATCACCGCCGCCGCGGCGGGCAGGGCCGAGAAGATATCGAGGGAGGGCCAGGGTATGTGCCAGAAAAAGCCAATCCTGACGCCGGCTCGCCGCTCGCGAATCATCCGGGGCACGAGGGAAAGGTGGTAGTCGTGGACCCAGAACACCCCGTCGCCCTCATCCAGGGCGGCCTCGGAAAAACGCCGGTTGACCGCTTCGTAAGCCGACCACCAGGCCCGCTTCCACTCGAACTTCTCCAGAAAACCGTGGGCCAGCGGCCACAGCGAGCGGTTGGCCATCCCCCCGTAATACATGGCCACTTCACGGGGAAAAAGGGGCACCCGAACGACGCGGAGTCCGTCCACCACCACGGTGCCGCCCTCGCCTCCCGGGTCCCAGGCCACCCAGGTGCCTCCCCGGACGCGGAGCGCCGGGTAGAGCGCCGCGGCCAACCCGCCAACCGAGACCTGCCAGCCACCGGCGACCCTTCGAACCGGCTCGCGGTTGGCCAGGACGATGAGTCTCATACCCACAGCCTAACCCCGCAAGAGAAAAACCGCGGGTCCGGCACGCCGGGCCCGCGGTAAGGTACGCCTACCCGGGCTCAGTCTTTGTCTTTGCTCGCGGACGAATCCTCTGACTTCTTCTCCCCCGACTTCCGGTAATCGGTCGTGTGCCAGCCGGAGCCCTTGAAAATGATGGCCGGCGGCTGAATCACGCGTTTGAGGGGTTCGCCGGTCTCGGGGTGCGCGCTGAGCGGCTCGTCATGGAAGCTTTGCTCGAACTCGTAATACTCTCCCGTTTCCAGCCCCTTGTACACGTACACCGGCATAGCAGTAAGCATTTTGACACTCTCGCGCTAAAAGCGTCAAGAAACCCCCCTGCCCCCACCGGGCAGGGCGCTGGAGGCGTGGCGCCGCTATAGTGATCAGCGTGGCGATGACCAAGCGCGAACTGCGCCTCTGGGCCAAACGGCTGCGCCAGGAGCTCGACACGGCCCGTCTTTCCCGGCAGGCCCTCCCCCACCTCACCCGTCTTTTGTCGGGAAAGCATCGCATCCTCATCTACCACCCCCTGCCGGGCGAGCTCGACCCCACCCCGCTCCGACGCACGCTGGCGGCGGCGTTTTTCCTGCCCCGAATCACGGGCAACGAGATCGTGGCCCTCCCCTACCGCGAACCGCTCGAACGCGGTCCGTTTGGCGTCCTCGAGCCCCCAGCCCGCCAGACGCCGGTTGCACCCCAAGACCTCGAGGCGGTGATCGTCCCCGCCCTGGCCTACGACAGAACAGGCCACCGCCTCGGTCATGGGAAAGGGTTTTATGACCGCTTTCTGATGCGCCTGCCTGAAGGCGTGCTCACCGTGGGGCTCGTTCCCAGCCGCCTCCTGCTCCCTGAGCTGCCCCGGGACCCTTGGGACGTTCCGGTGAAGGTTCTGGTGACCGAAGAGGGCATCGTGGCAACCGAGACCCTATAGGCGGGCATGCTTGGCCCGAAGAACGCCACCCTTCAAGTAGCCCCAGCCAAGGGGAAAGCCGTCGGTGGTGACGAGGTGCCAGCCGGCATCGCCCCTGACCTCGACCGGCTCGCCGAGGGCGAACTTGAGCGATCGGGGGTCATGGGACGAAAGCTCAATCCGCGGTCCGGCATCTGCCGCGTCGAGCGCCAGGGCAAGGGCGCGAGACGGCACGAAGCGCCCCTTTTTGGCAACGCCCAGGTAGAGCCCCGGCGCCGGAGCCCGGATCCCTTTGAGCTCCGGCAGCCCATCCGGAAGCTGATAGAAGTGGCCGTCGCGTTCCCACAGGATCTCAGGCAGGGGCCGGCCCACGTGGTTGGACCAGAAGCGTTCAAGCTCCCGCAGGGCCACCTTTTTGGGCGGCGGGGGCAGGTGGTGGGAAGGGGTCCCCGGGCTGCCCTCGAGGCGGACCAACCTGGCGATGTAGTGCCCCTCGCCCCGCAGACGGTGCGGCCAGAGCCGGGCGGTCTGGGCCAGGCGCCGATCGCCCCCACCCCATTCCGGTACCCCCGGCGCGAAGCTCGGGTGGACTTTGGCCTCCTGGACGTCGAACTCCGGATTCCGACGCAAAAACCCGGCGATCACCCCTTCGTTTTCTTCCGGGGCAAAGGTGCAGGTGGCGTAGACCAGCACCCCGCCTGGGCGGACCAGCCGGGCTGCGGCCTCGAGCAGCCCCTCCTGGACGCGCCGCATCCGGCCCGGAGCCCCGGGTCCCCAGTGGGCGCGAACTTGTGGATCCCGCCGCATCATCCCTTCCCCGGAACACGGGGCGTCGAGCAAGACCCGGTCGAAAAAAGCCCCCCAGGCCGAGGCCAAACGCGCGACCGGCGCCGATACCACGGCAAGCCTCGCCCCCCAGCGCTCGACGTTGTCCAAAAGCCCCCGAATGCGCTTGCCGTCCACCTCGTTGGCGACCAAAAGCCCCTGGCCTTCCATCCGCGTCGCGAGATGGGTGGTCTTTCCCCCCGGCGCCGCCGCCAGATCGATCACGCGTTCCCCGGGGGTCGGCGCCAACACCTCGCCCACCGCCATGGCCGAGGGCTCCTGGATGTAATAGAGGCCGGCGAAGAAATAGGGGTGTGGACCGGGGCGCGCTTCGTGCGGGTAATAATAACCAAAAGGACACCAGGGCACAGGCTCAAGCGGCCAGGGCGAACGCTTGGCCCACTCGTGGGGGGAGAGCTTGGCCAGATTCAAGCGCAACCCGCGCGCCGCCTCCCCCTCGGTCAGACTTTTTAGGAAAGCGTCGAACTCCGCCGGGCCCAAAAGTCCGGCCATACGTTTGAGGAAGGCCCCGGGAAACTCCACGCCAAGCATCCTATATCATGCGTTCATGAAGCTCGTTCTCCTGCCCCATCGCCTGCTCCTCGCCGAGGTCGAGACCCTCCCCCAAGGGGCCCTCGAGGCGCCGTTCTTTGCGTTGGTGCAGGTGGATGGCCATCGCTCCGTCGTCGTTCCCGAATCCCTCGTCCCCGAAGGGGTGAACGCCGAGGGGCCGTTTCGCGCCCTGGCTTTCGTCGGTCCGCTCCCGATCGAGATGATCGGCGTCTTGGGGCGAGTGGGAAGCATCCTGGCTGAGGTCGGGGTGAGCATCTTCGCCTACTCCGCCTTTGAGACCGACTACATCCTCGTGCGCGAGAGTTATCTCCCACTCGCCATCCGCACGCTCGAAGAAGCCGGCTACGAAGTAGAGACCTCGCCACCGGACAAACTGCCATGATCGCAGGGGTGGGCGTTGACCTGGTCGAGGTGGATCGGATCCGCCACCTCTACGCGCGCTACGGGGCGCGCTTTCTCAAACGGATTTTCTTTCCCGAGGAGCTGGCCCGGCCCCTCGCGCAGCGGGATCCCTCTCCCGGTTTAGCGGCGCGATTTGCGGCCAAAGAGGCCTTCGTGAAGGCGTTTCCCTTGCCGGCGCGGATCACCGAAGTGGGCCTGGTGATCCGGGAAGGCAAGCCGAGGCTCGTCTTCCGCGGTCCGCTCGCGAAAACCTGGTCCGAAAGCGGCCTCAAGGCCCAAGTCTCGATCAGTCACGAACGGGCCATGGCCATAGCGGTGGTCGTTCTCTTCCGCCAGGACCTGCTTGGGGATTCGCCCCCAGAATAAGCGCTGTATACTCGGGCCGAAGATGCTCGAACGCCTCGAGGTGAGGAACCTCGCCGTCATCGAATCGGCCGAGATCGAGCCCTCGCCGGGGCTCAACGTGCTCACCGGCGAAACCGGGGCCGGCAAATCGCTGCTGGTGGACGCGCTCTCCCTGCTCCTCGGAGCCAGGGCCGAAACCGCGATGATCCGGCCCGGCGCCGAGGCGGCCACGGTCGTGGCCTGGTTCGACGGCCGGCCCTACGGGCGGCGCATCGGCAAGCGGAGCACGCCCAGGATCGACGGCGAAGTGGTGACCCTGGACGAGCTGGCCCAGGCCGTGGGCGAGCACATGGCCCTCCACGCCCAGCACGCTGCCCAGTCGCTCACCCGGCCCCAGGTCCACCGCCAGCGCCTCGACGCCCTGTTGCCAGGGGGCGTTCTCTCGGAGTACCGGGCAGCCTATGGCCATTACCGGACGCTTCTGGAGGAAGCCAGGCGGCTCAAGGAAGCGGCCCGGGAACGGGCGCAAAAGCTCGACCTCTTGCGCTTCCAGATCGCCGAGCTTTCCGAAGCGGCACTTTCGGTCGAGGAAGAGGCCGAGCTCAAAGCCGAGCGCCAGCGCCTGGCTCACCTCGAAACCCTTCGCCTGCGCCTCGGCAGCGCCCTTCGATACCTGACCGGGGAGGTCGATGCCCTGGGCGCCGTGGGGCGGGCCGCAGCCGAGCTCGCCGCCGCCGCTCGCTACGACGAAGCCCTCGCCCCGCTGGCGGAAGAGCTCGCCCAGAGCGAAGACGTCCTTGGGGCGCTGGCCCGCGAGATCGAGGACCGCCTGCTCGGGCTTGAGGCCGAACCCGGGCGTCTGGAAGCGATCGAGAGCCGCCTCGCCCTCTACGAAAGGCTCAAGCGAAAATACGGTGACACCGTCGAGGAGGTTCTCGCTTACCTCGAGAACGCTAAGAAAACTCTCGACTCGCTCGAGGAGGCGGAGGTTCGCCTCGAGGCGACCGAGACCGAATTGAAACGGGCCCAAGCCCGACTCGAAGCGGCTGCCGCGGCGCTCACACGGGCCCGGCAAGAGGCCAAGGCCCGCCTCGAGGCCGAAGTCGGCAGGGAGCTAACCGAGCTCGGCATGCCCGAGGCCCGCCTCGTGGTCGAGCTTTCGCCACTCGATGCCCCCGGTCCCTTTGGCCTTGAACAGGTACACTTTGCCCTCAAAGCCAACCCCAAGCTGCCACCGGCGCCGCTGGAGAAAGCCGCCTCCGGAGGCGAGCTCTCCCGCACCATGCTGGCCCTGCTGCTGGTCACCGGCCTGGAGGCCGAAACCGTGGTCTTCGACGAGGTTGACGCCGGAATCGGCGGTGAGGCGGCACGGGCCGTGGCCGAGCGGCTGGCGCGTCTGGCCCGGCGGCACCAGGTGATCGTGGTTACCCACCTTCCCCAGATCGCGGCCCTCGCCCACACCCACTTTCGGGTCACGAAAAAGGACGGCAAGGCCGTGGTGGAAAGGCTGGAGGGCGAGGCCAGAGTCCGCGAGCTCGCACGCATGCTCTCCGGGAATTACAGCCAGGAAGCCCTGCGGCACGCGGCGCAGCTGCTGGCCGAGGCCGAGTCATCGTCTGTCGGCGAAGTGTGAACCTTTTGGCAAACTGGCACCGATTCACCGTTGTTTGCGCTGCCCTAAAAGGCCCCCGCCGTGGCACTCATCACGTTGCGCTGGCGGCGCCAAGGTCGCGGCCCTCGCCCCGATGCCACACTCGGGCTGCTCTTTGAAGCACCCTGGCGTCGCTTTCACCACGGCAGGGGCTCGAAGAACGGGTTCGACTTTCAGCCTTGCACCGGTATGTTGAAAAGCTCGTAGGCGCTCACTTAGCCGTTTCCGACCATTCCGGCGTGGTACAAAGCGGCGAAGCGAATGAGTTCGCTGGCGTTTTTGAGTCCGAGCTTGTACATCAGGTGACGGCGGTGGGTGTAGACGGTCTTTTCCTCAACGCCGAGCCGCCTGGCGACCTCGAGGTTGGAAAGCCCCTGCCCCAAGAGCAAGAGCACCTCGCGCTCGGTCGGCGAGAGCCGGTCGACCCGGGGCCCCTCGAAAGGCAAAAGGCCGTTTAAAGCCTGAATGAGGCGCTCGGGCGGCTCGTTCTTGGAAAGAAAGGCAGAGGCGCCGAGCTCCTCGGCCCGGCTACGGAAGGCGGGTTCATCGTAGGCGGTGAGCACGATCACCGGCAGATCGGGATAGGTCTCCGCAATCTCGGCCAAGAAGGCCAGCCCGGGCTTCCCAGGCAGCGAGAGATCGAGGAGAACGCGTTCGGCCCAGGCCAGGTGCGGTTTGGCTTCCTCCGCGCGTGCCACTGCCCGCACCACCACGCCGGGGAACGATTCTTGGAGCAGTCGCGAAATGCCCTCCCTGACCAGGGCATGGTCTTCAACGATCAGCACCCGCATCCGTCTTCCCTTCCGCCGGCCACCGGGCCTCGAGACGGGCTCCGCCCTGCTCCGAGGCTGAAAGCGTGAGCCGGCCTCCACGCATTCGCATGCGCGCCCTCAGAATACCAAGCCCCTGCCCCTCCTCGAAGGGCTCGGGGAGCCCGCGGCCGTCGTCCTCGACCACCACCGTCACCTCGTCGGCCACCGAGAGCTGCACCCACACCCGGCTCGCCCCGCCGTGGCGTCGGGCGTTTTCCATGGCGTGGCGGACGATTCGGTAGATCTCAGCCCGCTCGGCTTCAGAGAAAACGCCGTCTTCGAAGACTTCGACCTCAAGCCCCATTCGGCGGGCCAGCGTCACGATCGCCTCGCTCAGGGGGAGGTGGGTGAGCTCGGGCGGCGAGAGCTGGGCGATCCCGGAGCGAATGGCGCGTTCGGCCTCCTGAATCGCTGCCTCGACCGCCTCGATCCGCCCCTGCCGCAACGCCCAGCGGGCGGCGATCAGGCTCTGGACCGCACCGTCATGCAAGGCCTGGGCCACGGTGTTCTTGGTGAGCTCCTCGAGGGCCTGCACATCGCGCTGCAGACTGAGGAGTTCGTTGATCTTATTGACGATTCGGTCGGCGTGCGCATCGCCCACCGGCTCCAGCCGGCCCCGGCCTTCAATGAGGGCCCCGAGCTGCGCCTCCAGCCGAAGCCAGGGGGCGAGCATGCTGCGAAGCAAGAAATACGCAGCAAGCCCCGTTCCCACCGAGGCTAGAGCGGTGAATCCGAGGTCGAAGAGATAGTGGTGGCGGTAGTAGATTCGGGCGAGACTCCCCACTTCGCGAAACGCCACCAACCACAGCCCCACCACCAAAGGCACCAGATAGGTCACCAGGGCGGTGAGGAGAATGACCTGCCGCACCTGCACACAACCAGCATATCCCCGGGGCAAAGCAGGGTCTGGGTGCCCCGCGTTGGGTAGACTTTCAACGTGTACGCCTTCCGCGAAGCTGTGCTCGCCCTCTTTCGTCACCCGGTGAGTTCGCTCGCCACCCTCACCACCGCCACCGTCTCCTTCACGCTGCTCTTCATCGCCGGCATGGCGCTTTGGAACCTCGACCGCGCCATCGGCGCCGCCGAAGGCGAGCTCGAGGTCGCGGCCTTCCTCTCGCCGGGGACCAGTGCCAGCGTCCTCCTCGATGAGGTCCGCGGCTGGCCCGAGGTGGCCGAGGTCAGGCTCATCGACAAAGCCCAGGCTCTCAAAACCCTCAAGGAGGCTTACCCCTACCTTCGCAAGGCCAGCGAGCTGGTGGCCAACCCCCTCCCCGACACCCTCATCCTGCGGCTCAAAAACCCCCAGGCGGTCGGCGAGGTCGCCCGCCGTCTCGCCGACCTGGCCGGCGTTGATGACGTCGAATACGGCGGGGCGTTCACCCTCAAGCTGCTTCAGATTTCGCGGACGGTCCGAAGCGGTGCCATCGCCCTCATCCTGCTGCTCATCCTGAACACCTTCTTCAGCGTCATGGGGACCATCCGCCTCTCGATCGAAAACCGAAGGGAAGAGCTCGAGGTCATGCAGCTGGTCGGCGCCACCCGGGGCATGGTCCTCGCGCCCTTCGTCCTGGAAGGGCTCCTGCTCACCCTGGTCGCGGCGCTGGTCTCGCTGGCGGTCGGGATTTTGGCCTACCGCTACCTGAGCCAAAACCTTCAGGCGCTCTTTCCCTTCCTGCCCATCCTGGGACCGAGCGACCTGCTCATCGCCGCCGAGGCCCTCCTGGCCCTGGCGGCATTCCTGGGCGTCGTCGGCGGCTGGCTTTCGAGCCGGGCCCACCTCAAGGAAGTCGAGGGGTGAAGATGAACCGCCAACCCCGCCTTTCCCCCACCACGCCGATACGCTGGCTGCTGGTGCTCCTCCTCTTCCTGCTGCCCGCGCTCGGCACCGCCGACCTCGAAACCCAGCTCCGCCGCGCCGAGGCCCTCCGCGCCCAGCGGGCCGCCCAGGCCGAAGCCTTAAGGCGCGAACTCGCGAACCTCGACCAGCAAAGCAAGGCCTTGCTCTCGGACCTCGAACGCCTCTCACGCGAGCTGGGCGAGCTGGAAAGGGCGCGCCACGCCACCCTGGTACGCATCGAAGAGAACCGCCGGGCACTTTCGGCCCTCGAGGCCAAAATCGACCGGGAGACCGCCCGCCTGGAAACCCTGAAAAGGCAGCTCTCCCGCCTCATGGTCTCGCTTTGGGAAAAGCGGGCCGGCCGCTACCTGCCACTCCTCAAGGCCCGCTCCTTTACCGAGCTCGCGGTGCGCAGCCGCTGGCTCGCCACCCTCGGTCAGGCCGATCTCGAACTGGCGCGCGAGGTCGTCGCGCTGACCGAAGCCCTCCATCAGGAAGCAAAAAAGCGCCAGGCGCTCCTTGACCGGCTCGCCCACGACGAGGCCGTCCTGCGTCAAAAACGCGCGGCCGTGGCCAAGAAGAAGGCCGAGGTCCAGCAAAAGATCAAGGTCCTGGAAAAGAACAAAAAGGCCAAACGCCTCAAGCTGAGCGAGCTCGTGCGCACCCAGGCGGCCCTGGAAAAAGAGATCGCGAGCCTCAAGTCGCGGATCGAGGCGCAGCGTCGCCAAGCGGCCCAGAAAAAAACGCGGGTTCCTCGCGTGCTGGTCGGAGAGCTCCTCTTTCCGGTCGATGGCGGGCGAATCGCCCAAAAGTACGGCGAAAACGCCCAGGATTTCGAGTGGATCGAGGCCCCCAAAGCCGCCGCCGCGGTCAGGGCCGCGGCGGGGGGGCAGGTCTTCGCCACCCTCTACTATGGCAACGTGGGATGGACGGTAATGATCCAGCACTCGGAGACCCTCTTCACCCAGTACGTCAACCTTCAGGAGCCGCTGGTAAAAACCGGGGATCGCGTCGAGCAGGGTGAAATCATCGGCTACCTTGGCGGCGGGGCATTGATCCCCCCCAACGTGTTGTGGTTCCGAGTGGCGGTCTGGAAGAACGACACCTTCAACTACGTCGACCCCGAACCCTATTACTGAGCGGCAAAACCACCGTGGCGGGGCTTTTGGCCCCGCCGATTTCAACCCGACGATGCGAGATTGGCGGTGGTTTGCATGTTTCCGCGGCTCCCGCCGTGGCGAAAGCCACAGCGGGGTTTTAACGCGGCTCGATCAAGCCGTAGTTGCCGTCCTTGCGGCGGTAGATCACGTTGATCTTGTCGGTATCGGAGTTTTTGAACACGAAAAAGCTGTGCCCGAGGGCCTCCATCTGGATGGCGGCATCCTCCGGAGTCATCGGCTTCATCTCGAAGCGCTTGACCCGTACGATCTCCGGCTCAAAGGGCTCCTCGGGAGCTTCCTCGACCGCAGGGGGCGGCACACGACCGCTGTGGCGCTTGCCCATCAGGCGCCCCTTGAAGCGCTTGACCTGCTTCTCGAGGACCTCTACCGAGCGGTCGATGGCGGCGTACATATCCGGGTCAGTTTCCTCGACCCGGATCAATCCCCCGGGAACGTTGAGCTGGATCTCCACCTTGGCCCTTTGCTCCACATGCGGGCTTCCGGCCAGGGAAAGGACCACCTTGGCGTCCTGAATGTGATCGAAGTAGCGCTCGAGGCGATCGAGCTTTTTTTCCAGATAATTCTTGAGGGCTTCGGTGACCTCGACGTTTCGACCTACGAGCTTATAGATGTGCATAGCACCCTCCTTTCACCCCGATCCTACCCTACCTATCTGAACGAGCGACCGCCGTGCTCGTCGGCCACCAGCTGGCCGCTTTTGAGGCGAACGACCCGCTGGGGATAGGCCCGGACGAGCTCCGGAGCATGGGTGGCCACGATCACGGTGGTGCCTTTGGCGTGGGCCAGCTTGAAAAGCTGCAAAACCCCGAGCGCATTTTCCAGGTCGAGGTTGCCGGTGGGCTCATCGGCGAGCAAGACCTCGGGCTCCCCGATCAGGGCCCTCGCCACCGCCACCCGCTGCGCCTCCCCGACCGAGAGCTGGTAAGGAAAGGCCCGCTTTTTGTGCACCAGCCCCACGGTCCGTAGGATCCGCGTGATCCGCGCCTCCCACTCGCGCCGGGGAACCCCCTGGACCCTGAGCACGAAGGCCAGGTTTTCCTGCACGGTGCGGTCCGCCAAAAGTCGGTGGTCCTGGAAGACCACCCCGACCTTGCGGCGGTAGAGGGCCAGGCGGTTGCCGCGCAACTTTCGCAGGTCCATCCCGTTGACGTAAACGGCGCCCGAGGTGGGGTGATACCGGCGCAGCAAAAGCCCGAGCAAACTCGACTTTCCCGCCCCCGAGTGTCCGACCAGGAAAACGAACTCGCCGCGACGAACCTCGAGGTTGATGTTGTAAAGGGCCATGGTCTTGGTCCGAGGGTACTCGAGGGAGACCCGGTGAAGATGGATCACACCCATGAGTATACGCACGGACCCCCAGGCCAGGAACGCCGAGCTGGGCCTTTCTCATGCCGAGGCCTTACAATGGCGGCTATGAGAGGAAATCGCATTTTCGTCGCGGCCCTTGCCATGCTGGCGGCGATCGGCATCGCCCAGTTCGGTCGCCCCAGCGCCTCCGCCTTCACCCAGGACCCGAACGGGCAGGCGGCGGTCGAAACCTACCAGCTGATCAAGGACCGCTACCTCAAAAAACTGCCCCCGGAGGAACTGAAGAAAGTCCTCGAGGGCTCGATTCGCGGTCAGATTGACGCGCTCGACGACCCCTTCACCAGTTACAGCCCGCCCAGACGCACCGAAATCCGAAACCAGGACGTGCGGGGCGAGTTCTTCGGTATCGGGGTGGTCATCCAGGCCGCGCGCCCCGATGGCACCGGGGCCCGGATCCTCAACGTGTTCCGGGGCGGCCCCGCCTTCCGGGCAGGGCTCCAGGCCGGCGACGAGATCGTCGAGGTCGACCGCGAAGACGTGACCAACATGGATCTCTTCGACATCGTCAGCAAGATCCGGGGGCCCAAGGGGAGCGTGGTGGAGCTCGGCGTTCGGCGAAAGGGCTCCCGGGCCGTGCTCCGCTTCAACATCACCCGGGAAAAGATCGAGATCGTCTCGGTCTCTAAAACCATGATCGGGGGCGACGTCGGCTATGTGGCCATCGAAACCTTTCTGAACGTCAAGGTCATTGACCAGCTCAACAAGGCCATCCAGGAACTCAAGGCCCAGGGAGCGAAAAAGCTCATCCTCGACCTCCGGGACAACGGCGGGGGCCTGCTCGACCAGGGCTGCCAGGTCGCAGACGCCTTCCTGAACCAGGGGGTGATCGTCTACACCCGTTCCCGGGATGTCACCCGCCCATTCTGTGAAGCCAGCCCCACCACGAGCTGGAGCGGCCCGCTGGTGGTCCTCGTGAACCGCAACTCGGCCTCGGCTTCCGAGATCGTCGCCGGTGCCATCCAGGACGACGGCCGGGGCAAGATTATCGGCGAGAAGACCTTCGGCAAGGGGGTGGGGCAGAACGTCTTCACCCTGGCCAATGGAGGCGAACTCACCCTGGTGACGTTCGAATGGCTCACCCCCAAAAAGCGGGCCATCCACGGCAAAGGTATCCAGCCCGACATTGCCGTTAAGGACACCCGCTTCCAGGAACCGCTGGCCTTTGAGGGTCTGGGCGCGCCGGCCGGGGGCCAGGTCGAGCTCGTGGTTCGGGACAAAGCGGGCAAGGTAATCAAGCGGTTGAAGGCCAACGTCGATGAGGAGGGCAAGTTCTCCTTCAGTGAAGAGGTTCCGCCGAGGCCCATGTCCAACATCCCGGGCAAGGCGGTGCTCGACCTCCAAAACGACGCCATCTTGCAAAAGGCCCTCGAGGTCCTCCAAACGCCGTAGATCGGGAGGATCAATCGACCGAAACCCCCGCGGGCGCGGGGGTTTCGTGTCATGATGGAGCCATGGAGTTGATCGGCAGCTACGGACGACCCAAACACACCCTTGCCGCACTCCGGGACGCGCTCAAGGGCGCGCACTGGCCCAAGTTGCAGGTCACGCTGGTCACCACCTGGCAAGGTGAGCGTAAAGCGCTTCCCTACGCGATCTTCATCGAGGGGTACAAAACCCCCATCCTCACCCAGCCCGCCTTTGGCGGCGCCTTTGGCGACGAAGGCCGCACCGCCCTGGCCGAGCTCGTCCGCTGGCTGAGCGCCCAGGGCGTCCGCCACTTCTACGAAGCCGTCCTCGAGCCGGGCCGCTTTACCGAGCTCACCTCCACCGACCCGGAAGCCGTGGCCACCCTCACCGCGATCCGGAACCCCGCCGATCCGTGGATCTGGCGCGCTGCGTAAGGGCCACACCGGCCAGCACCAGTCCGCCACCGAGCAAGGCGAGCGGGGGCAAGCGCTCGCCGAGCACTAAATACCCCCCCAGCGCCCCCAGGACGGGGGCGAGATTTTGCCACACGCCGGCCTTCGACGCGCCGAGCAGCTGAATGGCCCGCATCCAAGCCAGATAGGCGAGCACATTGGCACCGAGCCCGCTGACCAAAATCCCGACCCAGGCCCACGCTGGAATGGTGCCGTAATCAAAAGTGAGCAGGGTGGGTGCGTTCAAGAGCCAGTACGGAAGCATCCCCCCCACGTAGCCGAAGGTCACCCAGACCAACAGGGGGTAGCGCTCCCCCACCGTACGCGCCGACACCGAGTAAATCGCCCAAGCCAGCGAGGCGGCAACCAGCATCAGCACCCCCACGCCGACCTCGAGGCTCCCGCCGCCGATTCCCAGCATGGCAACGCCAAAAGCCGCCAGGGCGATGCCCAGATAGCCCGGCAGGGAAAGCCGCTCGCCGAGCCACAGGTAGGCCACGAGGGCAAGCCAGGCCGGGTTGGTGGCGTTGGTCACCGCCGCCACCGAAGCCGGGGTGCGCAGTACGCCCTCCATCAAAAACCACTGGAACACGCCATTCCCCACGATGCCGAAGAGCAGAACATAAAGGGCATCCCTCGGGGCAAGGCGACCAAACCCCACCCCCCGGGCCAGAATCATGAACGCCAGCGCCGCCATCATGGTGCGCAGGGCGTTCATGACGTGCGGGGGAACGACCCCCACCAGCGCCTTGAGGAGTACGAAGTTCAAGCCCCACAGCGAAACCGCCGTGATGGGATAGATCAGCACACGCACAAGGCCATCTTACCTGACCGCTCGGTCATCCCCGGAGGTTATATTCGGGCGAAGATGCCGATTTCAAACGACCGTTCCGGTGGCAGGCGGAAATAGCTCACCGGGCTTTCCGCGTTTCGCCGCATGAAGGCGTAGAGCTGTTCACGCCACCGCGGCATGTAGCGCCCCGCCGGCACCACGAGCTCCCGCCCCAGGAAAAAGACCGATTCATACGGCTCGATGCCCAGCGCCGGCCGCTCGTGAAGGTCGATCGTGAGGTTCGGGGTTTCCATAAAGCCGTAGCGCACGATCAAGCGTTCCACGCCGGCACCGACCGATTGCGAGAAGATCCGCCGCTCGTAACGCACCCGCGGCTGGGCCGAGGTGCGCACGGTGCAGATGACCACACGTTCGTGCAAGGTTCGGTGATGCCGGAGGTGAGCGAGCAGCGTTTCGGGCGCCATACGAGGGTTCGCGGTCAAGTATACGGCGGTGCCGGGAACACGGCGATAGTCGCCGCTTTTGAGTTCCTCAACCAGGGCCTCGAGGGTCACATCGCCGTTTTGCGCCTGCGCCCGGGCCACGGCGGCCTTGCCGAGTTTCCAGGTGCTCATCGTGAGGTAGACCGCCACCGCCACCACGAGCGGGACCCAGCCACCGAGCGGGACCTTGACCAGATTCGCAAGCCAAAAAGCGAGGTCAATGGTCATAAAAACCGCGAACATCGCGCCCACGATCCAGGCCGGCCATCGCCAGAGGTGCCACGCGATCAGGGAGAACAAAACGGTGGTGAAAACCATATCGGTAGAGACGCCAACCCCATAGGCGCCGGCGAGGTTTGAAGAGGAACGGAACCCCACCACCAGGGCAAGCGTAAGCACCATCAGCGTCCAATTAACGACCGGCACGTAGACCTGCCCCCGCTCCGCGCTCGAGGTCTGCACGATCCTCATCCGGGGCAAATAGCCGAGGTGGACCGCCTGGCGGGTGAGCGAGAACGAACCCGAGATCACCGCCTGCGAAGCGATCACCGTCGCCAGTGCGGCCAGGAACACGAGGGGGTAGCCCGCCCAGGCGGGGGCCATGAGAAAGAAGGGGCTCTCCCTGGCAGCGGGGTCGCGCAAGATCAGCGCCCCCTGACCGAAGTAGTTGAGCAAGAGCGCCGGGAGCACGTAGAAAAACCAGGCGAGCCTGATCGGCCGACGCCCAAAGTGTCCCAGGTCGGCATAGAGCGCTTCACCCCCGGTCACAACGAGGAACACCGAGCCCAAAACCAAAAAGCCCATAAGCGCGTGATGAAAAAGGAACCCGACCGCGTGCTGGGGCCAGATCGCCGCCAGAACCTCGGGGTCCATCTCCAGCTGGCGCAATCCCATCACCGCGAGCACCGCGAACCACACCAGCATCACCGGGCCGAAAAGGCGCGCCACCCCTTCGGTGCCCCGAGCCTGCAGGGCAAAAAGCCACACCAAAATCGCTCCGGTAATGGGAATCACCCAGGGCGAGAGGCCCGGGGAGACGACCTCGAGCCCCTCGACGGCGCTGAGCACCGAGATCGCCGGGGTGATCATCCCATCGCCATAGAGCAGAGCGGCGCCAAAAATCCCCACGACCACGGCCAGGGCACGCCAGCGCTCGTCACGCCCCTCGCCGGGCATGACCAACGCGGTCAGCGCCATGATGCCCCCCTCGCCCTGGTTGTCGGCCCGCACAACGAAGAGGAGATATTTCACCGAGATAACGATGATCAGCGACCAGAAGATGAGCGAGAGAACGCCCAGCACAGCCTCGGGGCTCGGCACGATCCCGTGCCGTGGCGCCAGCGACTCGCGGAGGGCATAGAGGGGGCTGGTGCCGATGTCCCCAAAAACCACCCCCAACGCCGCCAGCGCAAGCTTGAGGTCGCGACGTCGCTCAGAGACCGCATTCATCGCGCACCCCAACGGCCGGCCGGGGCCGATCCCCAAAGGGAAAGAGCCGACGCCCCCTCGATCCCACAAGCGGTCGAGGGGGCGAGACGGGAACCAGGCGAAAACAGCATGGCTCAAAGGATATCGTCACGAATGCAGGCCTTGTAGTGCCCAGGAGATACCTCCCG
>CAZXOY010000023.1:0-30576 GCA_964642655.1 uncultured bacterium | reverse complement strand
TGCCGACCGCCAGCAATCCGGTCCAGGCGGTGTAGGCGCCGAGGAGCCCCCAGGCGGCCAGCGCCGCGGGAAGGAGGAAGGTGAAGATGCCCGGGGCCAGGTTGCCAACGCCGGCATAGGTGCCGAGCGCCCAGCCCTGACGCGACTGGGGGAACCAGTAAGAAACCATGCTGATCCCCACCGAGAAGGTGGCAATGCCGCAACCGCTCAAAAGCCCGAGGAAGAGCAAGAGCGGGTAAAGGCTCGCATCCAAACCATCGGGGTAGTAAAGGACGATCAGCGCGATCAGACCGAGCAAGCCGGCGATGGCCATGAAGAGGAGCGTCAGCATGGGCTTACGGCCACCGTCGGTATCGACCCACGCCGAGAAGGGGATACGGAGCAGCGACCCCGAGAGCATGGGCATCGAGACCAAAAGCCCGACCTGAACGGGGTCAAGCCCCATGGCATCCTTGAAGTTCTTCGCCGTCACGTTGAAGAGCGCAACGGCGGCAAAGCCGACGAAGAAGCCGATCGTGGCCGCGATCAAAGCCTCGGACGGATTGCTGCGGATCTTGTGGTGTCCTGCCGTGTGCATCTCAACAAACCTCCTCTACAACTGGTGAACGTTTTGGGTAAAGCGCCGCCGCACCCAGATGACGATCTGCCAGGGACGGAGCACGTAACCGAGTGGCACGGTAATGATGTGAACCAATCGCGAGAAGGGGAAGACGGCGAGAAGGAGCCAGAAGTTGAAGACGTGCCACTTGAAGGCAAAGGGCATGTCGGCCACCAGCTCTGGTTTCGGCTGGAGCGTGAAGATGCTGGTGAGATAGGGGCTCATGGTAGTGGCGAACCAGCTCGAGCCAAAGCGGAAAAAGAGCGCCGTGTAGACCCCGGTCGCGACCGAAATGAGGAGCAAGATCAGCACCACGTAATCCATCGCCGTGGCCGTGGCTCGGACCTTGGCGGAAGCGATCCGCCGCCAGAGCAGGATGAGCAGGCCGAAAAGGGTCCAAAGTCCGAGGGCAAATCCGGTGATTTCGAGCAGGTAGAGCCGCAAAGGCGCCGCATTCCACCCCAAGATGGCGCTGGGGAAAAGCCAGGCCAGAAGGTGTCCGGTCAAAATGATGCTGATGCCCCAGTGAAAGGGGATCGAGCCCCAAAAGAGGAGCCGCCGCTCGAGAAGCTGGCTCGACTGAGCCGATACGCTAAATGGGCGGTAGGCCCAGCGGTACGCGGTAACCCCGATGGCCAGGACCAGGGCCGCGTAAGGGAAAATCTCGAAAAGAAGCGCGTTCCAGTTCATCCCTTCCTCCTTTCCTTTTGAAAGCGCTCCCCTACCCTGACCAGGATCGCGTCGAGCAGGTGGAGGTAGGGGTTTTGGGGGCTGAGCGCGGCGAGGTCCTTCTTCATTCGCAACACCGCCGGTTCGAGCACCTCGATCAGGCTGGGCAGGGGGTGCTCGGCCAGATCCAGGTAACGCAGGATCGGCGCCAGGTGATCGGGCAGCTCACCGCCGGTGTCGATACCGAGGCGGTCCATCTCGGCCTTGAGACTGGCCATGAAGTCGCCCCGCCGGTAGCTCTCGCCCCAGACCACGTAGCCGACATACGGAACCAGCTTGGGGTTCATGTCGAGGGTCTCGGTGTAGAGCTCTTCCCACGCCGAAAGCCCAAGCCCTTCGATCGCCTCGAGGAACCTGGCGAACGCCTGCTTGGCCGGATGCTTCGGCCAGGCCGAGCTTTGGGCTTTGAGATCCTCCAAAAGCCCGGCGCGGGGATAGCTGAGGGCCAGGGCCAGCGTCCGGAACATCTACTCCCCCCTTACCGGCGGCTGGATGTAACCCACTCCAGCGAGTCCCTTGTGCTCGAGGGGATCCTTCCAGGCCTCGATCGAGGCCTCGCGGTGGTAGGGCGGAATCACGAAACGGTCTTCAAGGGTCGGCAGCGTGGTCAGGCGGTAGATCTCCTCCGCCGTCTCGGGATCGAGCCCAACCTCGGCCAGTGCCGCCTTGGCCTCGTCGGTGAGCGCTCCATCCACCGTCTCCGCCCGCTTGTAGATGCGCACCGCCAGCATCTTCCGGAGCACGTCCTCGATGATCTTCTCGTTGCCCGCGGAAAAGAGATTGGCCAGGTACTTCACGGGCAGGCGCGCTTTCGAGAGGTCGGCGAAGAGTTCGAACTCGGGGCCACGCGCATCCACCGCCAGGTTCAATGTGTTGTTCTCCATCACGCCCATGACCGGCGAGAGCGGCGGGATGTAGAACATCATGGCCATGGTGCGGAACTCGGGGTGCAGCGGCAGCGCCAGGCGCCAGACCTTGACGAACTTGTAGACCGGCGAGTTCTGGGCCGCCTTGATCCAGTCGTCGCTGATGCCGTTCTTTTTGGCCGCGGCGATCACCTCGGGGTCGAAGGGGTCGAGGATCACGTCGAGCTGGGACTCGACCAGCGCCTCATCCGGCACCATCGCCGCATCGGGAATCCGGTCGGCGTCGTAGAGCAACACCCCCATGTAACGGATCCGCCCCACGCAGGAATGCGCGCAGGCCGGGGCCTGGCCGGTCTCGAGACGCGGGAAGCAGAGAATGCACTTCTCGCTCTTGCCCGAAGACCAGTTGTAATACACCTTTTTGTACGGGCAGGCCGAGATGCACATCCGCCAGGCCTTGCACTTGTTCTCGTTGACCAAAACCACCCCGTCCTCGCCGCGCTTGTAGATGGCCCCCGTGGGGCAGGCCGCAACACAGGAGGGGTTCAGGCAGTGGTTGCAGATGCGGGGCAGGTAGTTGAAGACCACCCCCTCGATCTCCTCGAGCTGGGCCCGCACCGAGTCGGGGAGATCCTGGCTGTTGGGGTCGTTCTTGGCGTAAATGTTGGAGCCGCCAAGGTCGTCGTCCCAGTTGGGGCCCGACTCGATGTTCATGGGCTCGCCGGTAATCATCGAGATCGGAATCGCGGTGGGCTGATCGTCGCCGGCGGGGGCGGAAAAGAGATCGCCGTAGCGGAAGGTGAAGGGCTCGTAGTAGTCCTCGAGGTCAGGCAGGGCGGGGTTGAAAAAGAGCCGCGTGAGCCCCTGGGCCTTGCTGTGCAACCTCAGCTTGAGCTCCCCGCGACCGTCGTAGACCCATCCCCCCTGGTAGTGCGTCTGATCTTCCCAACCGACCGGGTAACCGGTGCCCGGCCGGGTCTCGACGTTGTTCCACCACATGTACTCGGTCCCCTTGCGGTCGGTCCAGAGGTTCTTACACGCGACCGAGCAGGTGTGGCATCCGATGCACTTGTCGAGGTGGAACAGCATGCTCATTTGGGCACGTACGTTCATCGCTTCCTCCTCTCAGCTCCCTCAAAACTCGGGCCGATCGACTTTCCTGATGAAGGCCCAGGTGTCGCGGTTCACGCCGGTGGGACCCCAGTAGTTGAAGAAGTAGGTGAACTGGGCATACCCGCCGTTCATCAAAAGCGGCTTGAGTCGGGCCCGGGTGATCGAGTTGTTCATGCCGGCCCGGCGCTTCCTGAGCGGCGACTTGGGAATGCCGACCGTCCGTTCCGTCGCGTGGTAGACGAAGATCGTTCCCCTGGGAATGCGCGCCGAGGTGATGACCCGCTGCACGAACACGCCGTTGTCGTTGAAGACCTCGACCCAGTCGTTGTCCTCGATCCCCAGTTCGCGGGCATCCTTGTCGTTCATCCAGACCGGGTACCCGCCCCGGGAGAGGGTCATCATCCGGTGGTTCTCCGAGTAGGTGGAGTGGATCGACCACTTGCCGTGGGGCGTGATGTAGTTCATCAACCGCCCGGGCGCCTCCTTGGCGCTGACCTCGGTTTCGAGCAGCATGGTGTGGTCGGGGCGGGGCTTGTAGGTCGGCAAGTGCTCGCCCCAGGCCAGGTACCCCTCGTGGTCGAGGTAGAAGTGCATGCGCCCGGTAAGGGTGCGCCAGGGCACCAGCCGGTCGACGTTCAGGGTGAAGGGGCTGTAGGCCCGGCCGTTCGTGGTAATCGCCGACCAGGTAGGGGTGGTGAGCTGGCGGCGGGGCTGTCCCACGATGGCGTCGAAGTCGATTCGTACGTCGCGGCTGCCCTCGCCCAGGTCAGCCAACTTGAGACCGGTTTTCTTCTCTTCAGCCAAGAAAGCGCGGTAAGCAAGCTCGCCGTTCGACACCGGATCCAAAAGGAGGATGGCCTCGGCCACGTCGCGGCCGTTTTCCAGGCTCGGATAGACCTCGCCGAGCCGGTCGCTCTTTCGCGGCTGGCGGGTCTTCAGCTCCTCGTAGACGTCGTCGACGGGGATCTTCAAGCCGTGCGCGGCGACGCCGTTCTTCTTGACCGCCGGTCCAAGCGAAACCATCCGCTCGTAGAGGTCGCGATAATTCCGCTCGATCACCCGGAACTTGGGCATGGTCTTACCGGGAATGGCCTCCACCTCACCGGTCCACCAGTCCTTGACCTCGGTCTGGGCCAGCTCGTCCGGAGTATCGTGCTGCAGGGGAAGCATGACCACGTCCTTAACCGGCTCGGGAAGGTGGACCTCGGCCAGCTCGCTCACCTTCCGGGCAATCTCGCTAAAGATCTCCCAGTCGGGCTTGGATTCCCAAACCGGGGGCACGGCGGGTTGCATGGGGTTGATGAAGGTGTGCATGTCGGTGGTGTTGATGTCATGCTTCTCGTACCAGCTCGCCGCCGGGAGCACGATGTCGGAGTAGAGGGCGCTGGTGTCCATGCGGAAGTTGAGGTCGACCACCAGGTCGAACTTGCCCTCGGGGGCCGCGTCGCGGAAGACCACTTCCTTGACCACTTCCTTGGCCCACTCCTTGGCCACGGCGTTGGAATGGGTGCCGAGGTAGTGGCGCATCATGTACTCGTGCCCCTTCATGCTGGTCCCGATGGCGTTGCCACGCCAAATGAACCACACCCGGGGCCAGTTCTCCGGCGCGTCGGGGTCCTCGACCGCGAACTTCAGCTCACCGCCTTTAAGCTTTTCCACCACGTAGGCAACGATCTCGGCATCGGTCCTGGCCCCGGCAGCCTCGGCCTCGCGGACGACCTCGAGGGAACTCTTGTTGAACTGCGGGTAAAACGGGAGCCAGCCCCGCTTGACCGCCCGCACCTGGTGGTCGATGGTGTGGTCCTCGACCGTCTCGGCGGTCTTGTCGTAGTCGGCAGCGCCGCGTTCGTAGCGCCACTGATCGGTGTGGACGTAGTGGAAGCTCGGGGTGTTTTGGTGCCTGGGGGCCATGCCCCAGTCCAGGGCGAACGCGATCGTGCTCCACGAAGCTTGGTTCGCGACCTTTTCCTGCCCCACGTAGTGGGCGAGGCCGCCGCCGTTCTTGCCCACCGAACCGGTCAGCATCAGCCCCACGATCCCGGCCCGGTACATCAGGTTGTTGTGATACCAGTGGTTCACGCCGGCGCCGATGATGATCATGTTCTTGCCACCGGTCTTCCGGCCGTTTTCCGCCCAGGCCCGGGCAAAGCGGATCACGGTGTCGCGGTGAATCCCGGTGTAACCCTCCTGCCAGGCGGGGGTGAAGGGGAGCGCATCGTCGTAGCCCTTTGGGTACTCGCCCGGCAGGCCCCGATCGACGCCGAACTGGGCCATCATGAGATCAAAGACAGTGGCGACGGCAACCCTCCCCCGCTCGGTCTCGACATAGCGTACGGGAACGCCGCGCCGCAGGGTTCGATCGCCGGCGAAGTCGTCGAACTCGAGCTCCAACACCTCGTCATGGGCCGAGAGGAAGGTCAGTTCGGGCGAGAGCGCCTCGCCGGTCTTCCCGTCCTTCATCTCGAGGTTCCACTTGCCGGTCTCCTTCTCGGCCCAGCGGAAGCCGATGGTGCCCTGCGGCATCTTGGGACCCTTTTCCTTATCCCAGATGAGGAGCTTCCACGCTTTGTGCTCGACGTCCCGGTACGCGGAGAGCTCACCCGCCCGCAGATAGCGATAGGGCCGCCCGTCCTTGATCTCGACCAGGAAGGGGGCGTCGGTGTAGGTCTTGAGGTATTCGGTGAACTCGGGCGTGCTCTGTTCGGCGTAGTACTCCTTGAGGATGACGTGGTCGACGGCCATCCAAAACGCCCCGTCCTGACCGGGGTTCGTCGGCACCCACCAATCGGCGTACTTGGCAACCTGGGAAAAGTCGGGGCTGAACACCACCAGCTTGGCCCCGGCGTGGCGCACCTCGGAGATGAAGTGGGTGTCGGGGGTGCGGGTCATGTTGAGGTTGGAACCCATCACCGCGATGAAGCGGCTGTTGTACCAGTCGGCCGACTCGTTGACGTCGGTTTGCTCACCGAAGATCTCCGGCGACGCCGGGGGGAGGTCGCAGTACCAGTCGTAGAAGCTGAGCACCACGCCGCCGAGGTGGGTGAGGAAGCGGCTGCCGGCGGCGTAGCTCACCTGACTCATCGCCGGAATTGGGGAAAAGCCGATCACCCGGTCGGGGCCGTACTTCTTCACCGTGTAGACCACGCTGGCGGCGATGAGCTCGAGCATCTCTTCCCAGGTGCTGCGGCGGAACCCGCCCTTGCCCCGGGCCTGCTGGTAGCGGCGGCGTTTTTCCGGATCCGACTGCAGCGCTTCCCAGGCCTTCACCGGGTCTTTGTGTTCGCGGCGTGCCTCGCGCCAAAGATCGAGCAGCGCGCCCCGGGCAAAGGGGTATTTCACCCGAATCGGGCTGTAGAGGTACCAGGAATAGCTAATCCCCCGCTGGCAGCCCCGGGGTTCGTATGGGGGAAGGCCGTCCTCGAGGTGGGGATAATCGGTGGCCTGGAGCTCCCAGGTCACGATTCCGTCCTTGACGAAGACCTCCCAGCTGCAGCTGCCGGTGCAGTTGACGCCGTGGGTGGTACGCACCCGTTTGTCATGCTGATGGCGGTTGCGGTAGAACTCTTCCCACTTGCGCTCGGCAGGCGACTCGATCTCCTTGATCCAGTTCTTCATTTTCTCCTCCTTAAGCGCTGCAAGTACGTTTCACGCTGCCTGGGCCAGAACGGGAACATGCCGAGGAAGAGGACCAAAAACCCCAGGAAACCGAGTCCCAAGAGGCGGCTGCCCGCGGTGGCGACGCTGGGACCGCTGCCGCCTTCGGCCAAAAAGGCGGCCACGTCCTGGGCCTCCTGGTCGGTGAGGGGTTTGTCCCGATAGATGACGCGCATGACCTTGAAACCGGGCTGTTTGATCACGCCGGGGAGCGCGCTGCCAAAGCGCTGGGCCGCATCCGAAAGGTCCGGCCCCAGGGCACCGCCGCCCAGAGCGCCCACCGATTTGGCGGTGTGGCAGGCGACGCAGGGCGATCCGCCGTTTTGGAAGCGCTGCTCGCCCAAAAAGAGCGCACGACCACGGAGCGGATCCCCTTTTGGCGTTGCGGTCTTCGGGGCGGGCTCAGACGCCCGAGCCTCAGCGAGCCCGGCGGCGATGTAGCGCGCCAGCGCCTCGACCTCGGCGTCGGAGAGCTGAGGGAACGGTGGCATGGCGCCGTTATAGGTTTGGCCGTTGACCTCGAGGGGCCCGCTCCTCCCCTCGCGGATCACCTTGGCCACGTAGGCGGAATCCTCGACGTTGGGATTGTCCTTGAGCGGAGGGAAAACCCCGGGCACACCCTCGCCGCTCGCGCCGTGGCAGGCGGCGCAGTTGTTCCCGTAGAGGGCCGCCCCGCTCTGAGCCGTGGCCAGGCCCAGGAGCATGAGGAGCAGGGCCAAAAGCCAGCTTCTTCGCATTCGCATTCCACACTCCCCCTTCCTAGGGCGAACCTTAGCCGACACCAATTCGCCCCAAATTCACTGGCCGGGACATCTGTACCAACTGCTATAGTGGGGGGTAATGGAGAAAGCGCGCTGGCGACTCGACCGGGAGGGACGGATCCTGGAGCTATCCCCCGAGGTCGGGGAACTCCTCGGCCAGGACGGGAGAGAGATCCTTGGCAAATTCTGCTGGGAGGCCGTCCGGGGCACCGACGACTTCGGCCGCCCCCTTTGCGCCCGCTGCCCCGTTCTCGCCCGTATCGAGCGCGGGGACTACGAGGCCCAAACCTTGCTCGTGGTCCGGGGCGAGCGCCTGCGCTGCCACGGGGTCGCTGGGAGCGACGGCACGGTCATCCACCTCCGATCTCGAAAAAAGCCCAACGCCGAGGAGATCCTGGCTTCGCTCTCCTGGGCGACCCGGCGCATGGTCCAGGCGCCGTTGCGGTTTTTTCAGGTGCTCGAGGTCTTCCTCGACCGGCTTCGCCACGCCTCGGGGATGGAGGCCGCCGAACTCTTTTTGGCCGACCCCCGCCAGCGTTACCTCATCCTCACCGCCCACGTGGGGAAAAACGTTCGCGCCTTCCTCGAACGCCCCTTTTTCGCTTGGGGCGAGGGGTATCCCGGCATCGTCGCCACCGAAAAGACGCCGATCGTCACCCACGACCTCGAGGCCGACGAACGCTACCTACGGGTGATGGTCAAGCGCGCCGGCTATCACACCTACCTGAGCTACCCCCTCGAACTGCCCCACGGCATCATCGGCGTCCTCAACCTCGCGAGCAAGAACAAGGATGCCGGAGATGAGGCGTTGGAGCTGCTCGAACTCATCGCCCCCATGCTGGCCTCGGGTATCTACGCCGCCCTGACCGGTCTCGGCGAACGCCAGCTCTCCCGCTCCCTCAACTCGCTCAAGCACGGATCGCGGGAGAGCGCCATCGAGCACCTCCTGGCCGAATCAGCGGCCTTCAGCGGCGCCAGCTCGGCCACCTTCCTCGACCAGGACGGCAAGCGCATCTCGGTCCCCGCCCACCTGCCCCCGGCCTGCGATGGCGTGGAGAGCTGCCCGGCCTTTTCCGGCGAGGTCTACACGGTGCGCATGGGCGTCAAACCCTGCCCCGAGAGCCAGGGTCGACCCCGCTACTGCCTGCCGGTATGGGCGGGCGACGCGGTGGTCGGCGTGCAAACCCTGCTCTTCGCCCGCAGCCCGACGCCTCCCACCCGGGCCATCGTCCCCCTGATGTGGCTCCAGCGTCTGGTCTGGGAAACACTGAGCGCGCCGAGCCAGCCGGCCCTCAGGCTCGGCAGCTCCCACTGGCTGGAGGTCGAAGCCCTCGGCAACCTGAAGGTGCGCGTTCAAGGGCGGCGCATCCCTTCCCAGGATCTGGCGAAAAAGCGGGCCTGGAAGCTCTTTAAACTCCTGCTCGCGCACCGGGGGCGCCCTTTGAGCAAGGAGGAGATTGCCGCCGCCCTCTGGCCGAGCGAAGACCCCCTCGAGGCCACCCGTCGCGTCCCCCAGGTGGTGCACGAGCTGCGCCAGGAGATCGAGCCCCACCCCAGCCAACCGCAGATCATCCAGACCGTGGGCGAGGGCTACGCCTGGGAACCCTCGCTGTCATACCACCTCGATGTCGACGCCTTCGAGGCCAAGATCCGCGAGGGGGACGCGAAAAAGGGCGAAGAGGCGATCCGCGCCTACCTCGAGGCCCTCGACCTCTACCGGGGCGACTTCATGGCCGAAGAGCGCTACAGCGACTGGCTCATGTCGGAGCGCGCCTACCTCAAGGCCCAGGCGGTGCGGGTGGGTGAGCGCGCCGCCACCGAGCTGACCGAGCTCGGCCGGCCCAAGGAGGCGCTGGCCATTTACCACCGCCTCACCGCCATCGACCCCGACGACCCCTACCTCTATGAGAACCTGGCCCAGACCCTCGAACGCCTCGGCCGGCACCGCGAGGCCGAGCTGGCGAGAGCCGAGGCCAAAAGACGCCTCGAGCCGGTGTGAGGCTGGCCGGCGGCTTCAACGCTCACCGGCGCCGCTGACCCCGGCCTCCTCGAACGTCGCCATCCCCGACAGGACCGCCGCCGCGGCTCGGAGCAAGGGGAAGGCCAGCACGGCCCCGGTCCCTTCCCCGAGGCGCATCTCGAACTCCAACAGCGGCCTCAGGCCCAGCGCCTCGAGGACCAGGCTGTGCCCGGGCTCGACCGAACGGTGACCGGCAAAGAGATAGTCCCGGAGGGGCGGCGCCAGCCGGGTCGCGAGAAGGGCGCCGGCGCTTACCGGGTACCCGTCCACCACCAGCGGCACGCCCGCCTCGGCCCCGGCTAAAAACACGCCCGCGATGGCCACGAGCTCAAGGCCCCCAAGCTGGGCCGCCACCGCGAGGGGGTCTGAGCGGCTGAAATCGCCGAGCTCATCCCGGGCGCGACGGAGCGCGCGCTCGACCATTGCCAGCTTGGCCTGGTAGGCCGCGTCCCCGACCCCGGTGCCCCGGCCGGTGACCGCAGCCGCCGGCAGGTCCAGAAAGGCGGCGACCAAAGCGGCGGCCGCGGTGGTGTTGGCAATACCCATGTCGCCGGCAGCGAGCAGGGTCGCCCCGGCTTCGATGGCCCGCCGCCCCGCTTGCCTCCCGGCCATAAGGGCAGCCTCCGCCGCTTCCAAAGGCATCGCCGCTTCCCGGGCGATGTTCCCGGTCCCCTGGCGAACGCGGGCCGGGATCAAGCGCGGGTGGTCGGGAAAAGCCGGTCCCCGCACCCCCACGTCGAGGACCCAGACCTCGGCCCCGGCGACGCGCGCGATCTGGTTGATCGCCGCCCCGCCGACGAGGAAGTTTTGCACCATCTGCCAGGTCACCTCGGGGGGATAAGCGGAAACACCCTCCTCGGCCACCCCGTGATCGGCGGCGGCCACCACCACCGCCCCTTTGCCCAAAACCGGACGATCATCGCGCAAAATGGCGGCGATCTGGGCGGCAATGGCCTCCAGGCGCCCCAGCGAACGAGGCGGTTTGGTGAGACGATCGAGTCGCTGCCAGGCCCGCTGGCGCCATTCGTCGGATACGGTCTCGATTTCAAACGTCATCCCAGCCTCCTTTGAGCGGAACCGTCCGTCCCGCCACCACCAGATACCCCTCGCTCACCACGTCCATGAGCCGCTGGTTGGCCCAGCCGAGCAAATCGCGGTAGCGCCGGCCCAGGGGGTAGGCCGGCACCACGCCCATGCCGACCTCGTTGGAAACCACGATCACGGTCTTGGCGGTGTCCCGTATGGCCCCAACCAGCGCTTCCACCTCGGCCCGGGCCGCCGCCTCACCTTCGTCGAGGAGCGCGCTCGCCACGAGCAAGGCGAGGCAATCGAGCAAAACCACCCTGTGCTTGGCCGCCCGAACCGCGCTGGCCGCCCCGCGCGGGGCCTCGAGGACCTCCCAGCTCGCGGGCCGCTGGCGCTGGTGCGCCCGCACCCGCTCGCGCATTTCCTCGTCCTCGACCCTGGCGGTCACGATTAGGCTGACGGCATCGCCCCCCAAGCGCCGGGCCAGGGCCTGGGCCCTTTGGCTCTTGCCACTCCGGGCCCCGCCGAGAAAGAACACCTTCCTCGGATTCACCGGGCGCCTTGCCCCCAAACCCCGCTCCGCGAGTTCGAGCAAGAAGGCCCGGTCGAGGTGCGCCTCCACCGCATCGGCGAGCGCATCAAACGTCGAGTCGAGCCCCTTTGCCGCCCGGCCGAAGAGCGCCGTTTGAACCCCGGGGTTTTCGAAGAGACCATGGAGGTAAACCCCCAGGACGTTGCCCTTTTGAAAGCCGAGCCCCTCGGGAAGAACCGCGCTCGCCTTGTGGGCCACGGTCTTCCCGTGGTGGATCTCGTACCCCAAAAACTCCATCCCGCCGAGCGGGGCGAAAAATCCCTCAACCTGGCCAAAGCGAACCACCCGCCTTTTCACCCGCTTTTTGAGGTCCAGCTCGGTCGCGATCGGCAAGAGCCCGAGCCCCCGGGCCCTGCCGCCAAACTCAACCCCAAATGGGTCAACGATCTCCTGGCCCAGTATCTGCATCCCCCCGCAGATTCCCAGGACCGGAATCCCCTGCCCGGCCTTGGCGCGGACCGCCTCGTCCATCCCGCTCTCGAAAAGCCAGGCGAGGCTGGCGCCCACGTTCTTCGAACCCGGAAGCACCACCAAATCCGCATCGTCGAGATCGTCCGGCACCCGCGCCAGGCGCAGCCGGGCCAGATCGCCGAGAGGCCAGAACTCGTCGAGGTTCGAGGCGAAGGGATAGGCCACCACCGCCACCCGCGGCCCGCCCTTGATCCCCGTCTGCGCGCCGAGCGTGGCCGCGTCTTCTTCCGGCAGCCGGTGCCGCAGCATCGGGAGAACGCCAAGGGGGTAGAGCCCCGTTCTCTGCCAAATCGTCTCCGGCGCCGGTGCCAGGAGGTCGGGATCGCCGCGAAACTTGTTGAGGACGAACGCCCGCAGCAACGAGCGACCTTTTTCGGGGAGGAGGGCCCAGGTCCCATAGATGTGGGCGAACGCCCCACCCCGATCGATATCGGCCACCAGCAAGACCGGCGCCCCGGCCTCGCGGGCCACCCGAAGGTTCACGATGTCGGCGTCGATGAGGTTGATCTCCGCCGGGCTCCCGGCCCCTTCAATGAGCAAAAGGTCATACTCGGCCATCAACGCCGCCAGGCTCTCCCGGACCACCGGCCAAAGCCGCACCTTTCTTTCCCGCCAGGGCATCCGGGAGAGCTCGAGGTCGGCCTGGCCGAGCACCACCACCTGGCTCTGCCGCTCGCCCTCGGGCTTTAAAAGCACCGGATTCATACGCACCTCGGGCACCGCGCCCGCGGCCAGGGCCTGGTAATACTGGGCGGCGCCCATCTCGCCACCTTCAGCCACCCGGGCATGGTTCGACATGTTCTGCCCTTTGAAGGGGGCCACGCGAAACCCCTGCCGCCGGTACCACCGGGCGAGGGCAGTCACCAAAAGGCTTTTGCCCACGTTCGAGCCCGTCCCCCAAACGGCAATCGCTCGGCTCATCCTTCCTCCCGCAACCCACGGAAGAGCGCCGCCTGGGCGACCGGCCCCAGGGCGGCGAGCCGGACCCATTCCGGCAGGCCCTTATCGCCGAGCGGTCGCACGCGGATGCCCTGGTGGCGGAGCCTTTTCACCGCCACCCTCCCCAGGCGGGCCATGAGAAAGTTTGCCTTTCCCTCGACGACCGGGTAGCCAAGATCGGCCAAGCCCACTGCCAGCGATCGCCGCCAGGCGTGGAGTCTGGGCACCGTTCTCGAAAGCCACGAACGGGCATCGGCGCTCAGGCTCGCGCTCAAAAAGGCCACCTCCAACGCACCCAGGACCCACGAGGGCGCACGGTTCCGCAGCGCCCCGGCCAGATCGGGGTCGGGGACCCGGGCATAGCCGGCGCGGATGCCGGTGAGGCCGTGGGCCTTGTTCGGCGAAAAGAGCAGGAGGGCGGAATCGGGTAGGGCCACCGCAACCTCGGAAAGGGGAAGGTAGGCGAGGTCGAGCGCCAAAACCGTGCCGTGCCGGGCCGCGATTGCCGCCGCCCGGTGCAAAAATGCCTCATCCGGCACCGCCCCGGTGGGGTTGTTGGGCAGGCAAAGAAAGGCCAGCTCGGCTTCGGGTAAAAGCCGCAGGAAGGCGACCGGATCCCTGGCCTCGCGGACCGCCTGCCCCATCACCCTGGCCGCCAGCGCGTACTCACCGAAGGTGGGCGGCTGGGTGAGGACCGGGCCGCCGAGCAACCCCACCAGACGGAAGATGAGCTCGCTCACCCCCGCGCCCACGACCACCGCCTCGGGCGAGACACCAAGATCGTCGGCCAGCCGGGCACGAAGTTCCCGGTAAGTGGGTTCGGGATAGCGCGAGAGATCGGCGTTCCTGATCGCCTCGAGGACCACCGGATTCGGCCCCAAGGCATTGGCGTTGGTGGAGAAGTCGTAACGGGGTTCGGGGCCGTCGTCGGCACCGCCGTGCCGACGCACGAGCATCGAGGCGTCGAAAAACCCGCCCCGCTTCACCGCCCTCCCCCCAAGCCAGCCAGCAAGCCCAGCAGAAACCCGGCCCCCGAGGCAGCGGTCCCAGCCCGAATTAGGGCGCGGGTCACGTCGCGTCCCCCGGGTACCCGACCACCAGGGTTCAAAACGTAGTGTCCGCGCTTTTCCAGGCGAACGCCGAGCGCCAAAGCCATCGCCGCCATGGGCCAGCCGGCGTTGGGAGACCGCGTTTTTCGCGCCTCCCCAGCCAGGGCCCAAACCCTGGGGAGGATTAAGATCGCGGCGAGGCGGGAAGGGACCAGGTTCAAAAGGTCGTCGAGCCTGGCCGCAGCCCAGCCAAAGTGACGGTAGCGACGCCCTCGAGGATCGCCCGCGCCTTCCACGCCCCCAAGGTCGGTGTACCCCCACATGGCGTCCGCGGTGTTGACCGCCCGGTAAACCCAGGCGCCGGGAAGGCCAAAGAGCGCGTAGTAAAAAAGCGGTGCCAGCACCGAGTCGGAAAGGTTCTCGGCCAAAGACGAGATCGCCGCCATCCGAACCCCGCCGGCATCGAGGCGCCTCGTATCGCGACTCACGATCTCCGAAAGCCGCGCCCTGGCCGCATCCAGACCGCCGTCGAACGCCCGCTCGACGGCGGCGACGGCCTGGAAGAGCCCTCGAAGGGCGAAGCTCGGCTTGAGCAAAACCGCAAGGACCATCACCCGCCAGGGATCCTCCAGGGCCAGCGCCAGGGACTCGGCCAACCCCGCGGCGGCGAGAACCGGCGCCAGGGCCAGCGCCAAGGCCAAGGCCCCGGACCGGCGGGAATCGCGATAGCACACCCGTTCACAGCGGTCAAGCCACTTCCCGAGCCACCCGACCGGGTGCAAGCGCGTCGGCGGCTCGCCGAATGCGAGGTCAAGGATGCCCGAAAGCCAAACGACCACCGGCCGCCTCCAGAAAACGCCTGGCAATGCCCGGGCTTGAGAGCAAATACAGGTGGACAAAGCTTGCGTGGACCCGCGAGTCCCCACACCCCTCTACCTTCCCGTCGGCGACGTTTTGCCAAACCGGGCGGGGCGAAGGGGGGCGTTCGGCGTAATGGAACTCGTGCCCCCTGGCCAGCATCCCCCGGGCCACAAAAGGGGTGTCGGCGATGGCCCGGACCTCGCGGTAGCCAAGCGTCGGACGGGACCGCATCCTGGCCTCGCCGGGACAAAGACCGACCATCGGGTAGCGACGTCCCTGCCACCAAAGGGCTTGCGAGAGGTAGATGTACCCGCCGCACTCGGCATAGATCGGCCCCGGAAAACGCCGGATGGCCTCGCGCATGGCCCGGTTTTCCGCCAGGCCCCGGGCATAGTGTTCGGGGTAACCACCCCCGAGCCAGATGGCCCCCGCGCCCTCGGGGATGGCCTGGTCCCGCAAGGGGCTCATGGGCAAGAACTCGGCCCCCAGATCTTCGAGCATCTCCAGCACCTCGGGGTAATAGAAGCTGAATGCTTCGTCCCGGGCGAGGGCGATCCGGGCTGGAGTGAAGCGGAGGTCCTGAGGGTACGGGGCCCGGCCCCGGGGCAGGGGCGGGGCGAGCCTCGCCACCTGCAGCAACGCCTCGACATCGAGCGTCCTCGAGGCGGCGGCGAGCGCGTCATCGGGCAGCGAGACCTCCCCCGCCAGCACCAGCCCCAAATGTCGCTCGGGCAGGGTCAGGGCCGGATCCCTTGGCAGGTAGCCGAGCAAGGGGAGCCCCACGGCGCGAAGGGCTTCCCTGAGAATCGCCGCATGGCGGGGTCCGGCGACCCGGTTGGCGATGACACCGGCAACACGCACTTCGGGATCGTGGTCGCAAAAGCCCCGGGCCAGCGCGGCGATCGAGCCGGCCATGGCCTGGGCATCGACGACCAGGACCACCGGCGCCATCAGATCCCTGGCCACCGCGGCGGTCGAGGCTTCTTGCCCGCGGGCGTCCTTGCCGTCGAAAAGACCCATCACCCCTTCGATCAGGGCCAGGTCGGCGTCCCTCGTGGCCCGGGCGAAAAGCCAGCGCAAGGCCTCGCGATCGAGGAAAAAGCGGTCCAGATTGCGGGGAATCCGGCCCGCCACCCGGCCCAGGTGCGTGGGGTCGATGTAGTCGGGCCCGACCTTAAACGGCTGAACCGAAAGCCCCAGACGGCGAAAGGCCAGCGCCAGCGCCAGGGACACCGTCGTCTTCCCTGCCCCGGAGTGAGGCGCCGCGATCACCAAACGGGGAATTTCCAGCAATGCCCCTTTGCCCCCTCCCTAGAGCTCGATGCCTTTGGTGGCGGGGATCCCCTGGTCGTAGGCGTGTTTGACCTTTCGCATCTCGGTCACGGTGTCGGCCATCGCCACCAGCCATGCCGGCGCATCACGACCGGTCACCACCAGGTGCTGACCCTCGGGGCGCTGGGTGAAAACCGACACCACTTCAGCCCGGTCGAGCCAGCCGAAATTGAGCACGTAGGTCAGCTCGTCGAGGACGACCAGTCCGTAGCGCCCCGAGCGGATGACCTCGCTCGCCCGCGCCCAGCCCGCTTGCGCCAGGCGTTTGGTGGCCTCGAGGTCCTTGCTCCGCCAGGTGAAGCCATCCCCCAGGGCCATCACCGGAATCCCCAGCGCCGAAAGCGCGCGGTGCTCGCCGTAGTTGGCATCCGCGCGCTTGATGAACTGCAGCACGATGGGGGCGATGCCCCGTCCGTAAGCCCGAAGGCAAAGCCCGAAGGCGGCCGTGGACTTTCCCTTTCCCTCACCGGTCATGATCAGAAAACGGCCCATGCCTCACTCTCCTGCCGTCCAGGCGTAATACGGCGTGAAGACCAGATCGGGCGGCCCGTCGGGATAGACGGCCACCCCGCCGACCACCACCGCACCATCGACGATTTCGAAGTCCAAGGTGTCACAGGCCGTGGTGTAGATGAGCGTCTCCCCCGGGGGAACGCCGTGCCGCAGCAATAAGGGACCGACCGGGCGTTTTGCCTGGCCGGTGGCGCCGTCGCGCACCACGACCACGTAGCGGGCGATTCGAGGCCCGGATTCGGTGATCAGCCGGCGCACCTCGCCGAGGTCGATGACCAAAAGATTGCCGGTTGCCCTGAGCGAACCGCGCATCATGCCTCCCATTTCGGCAACACCACCGGCCCCCCCGGCGTCCGCACGACCTTGACCCATCCGGCATAGATCGCATCGAGGCCCGGCACCACCGCCTCGTAAGGCCCGCTCGCCACCACGGTGCCTTCGACCAAGACCGCCACCCGATCGGCGGGGCGGGCGTGGTTGGGATCGTGGAGCACGGTCAACACCCCGATGCCCTCGGCACGCAGCCTGGAAAGCAGGCGCAGCAGCCGGGATTGGTGCTGGAGGTCGAGGTGATTGGTCGGCTCGTCGAGGAGCAGATAGCGCGGCCTCGCCGCCAGCGCGCGGGCCAGCATCACCCGCTGGCGCTCGCCGCCGGAGAGGGTATGGAGGGCGCGATCCCGGATGCCCCAGGTTTCGGTCACCTCCATGGCCCAGCGCACCGCTTCCTCATCGCCAGGGCCGATCCGCCCCAGCAGACCGAGGTAGGGCGTCCGACCGAGGGATACCACCTCCAGCGCCGACATCCCCCGAGGAACCGCCCCGTTTTGAGGCAGGTAGGCGATCTTTTGCCCCCGCAGCCAGGGGCTCATCCCCAAAAGGGGGACCCCGTCGGCCCACACCTCGCCCCGGAAAGGACGCATGAGTCCCGTCAACACGTGCAAGAGCGTGGTTTTCCCCGAACCGTTGGGGCCGAGCAGCGCAAGCCATTCCCCACCGGCCAAAGAAAGGTCAAGCCCCGAAAGGGCGATCCGGCTGCCGTACCCGGCGACGATACCCTTCGCTTCAAGCGCCACGGGACCTCCGGAGCAAATACAGGAAAAAGGGCCCCCCGAGCAGGGTGGTCACCACCCCCACCGGGAGCTCCGCCGGCCGGACCGCGACCCGGGCCAGGAGGTCGGCGAGTACCATGAGCACCGCCCCTCCGACGGCGCTGGCGGGGATCAGGAAACGGTGGTCTCCGCCCCCGAGCCGCCTGAGGGTGTGGGGGACGATCAAACCCACGAAACCGATGATGCCAGCCACGGCCACCGCCACCGCCGTGGCCAGCGTGCTCGCGGCAATCAGGGCATATTTGAGGGCCTCGAGGGGCAACCCCAAACTCCGCGCCACCTCGTCGCCGAGCTGCAGCGCGTTGAGAACCCGGGCCAGGAGCAAAAGCGGCGGAACGGTGATCAGGAAGTAGAGGGCGAGCCGGTGTACCTCGGGCCAGCCGACGAACGAGAGGTTGCCAAGCGTATAGGCGAAGACGGCGCGCACGCGATCGGCGTCCTTCATCATCAGGTAAGTCGTCAGCCCGGTGAGCACCGCGCCCACCACGACCCCGGCCAGGATGAGATCTTGGGTTCGCGCCACCCCGCCGGCCAGGAAAAGCGCCAGCGAGACGGCAAAGATGGCACCCAAAAACGCGAAGAGCGGGACCCACCCCGTCCCCTCGGAGGCGATCCAGGCCGCGTACGAGGAGGAGAGCGCACCCGCGACCGACAGCGCCACCGCTGTCCCTAATGCCGCGCCGCTCGCCGCCCCCATCAAATAGGGATCGGCCAGAGGGTTGCGGAAAAGACCCTGGTAGGTGGCCCCGGCAACCCCCAGCAAGGCGCCGACCAGCGTGGCCCCGAGGACGCGGGGCAGGCGGATCTCAAAGATCACGGGGTTGACCTCACCCCCCCAAAGCCCCCCCGTCACCGAGGCAACGACCTGGGCCAGGGGCACCCGGACCGCCCCCACCATCACCCCGAGCAGGACCGAGAGGATGAGGGCGAGCAAAAGACCGAGCCACACGTAGCGACGCCGGGATCGTTCCACGAAGATCCTCTACTGCCCGAGCACCTCGGGGTGCACGCACCGGATGAGGACCTCAAGGCCCTGGGCCACCCTGGGGCCCGGACGGTGGACGACGTCGGTTTCTTCCTTGATCAGCTCACACACGCGCCCATCCTGAACCGCCTGAATCCCCGACCACCCAGGTCTGGCCTCGATCTTTTCCCGGGTGACGCCATAGGGGGCGTCACCGAGCACGATCACGGCAGGGTTTTTCTCCACCACCAGCTCGGGGCTGATCTTGGGGAAGAGCCCGAGCGAAGCGGGGATGATGTTTTTTGCCCGGGCTTTGGCGATCAGTACGCCGATAAAGGACTTCGGACCCACGGTGTAGGGCGTGGGGTCGATCTCGTAGTAGAGGGTGGGGCGGTCTTTGGCTTTGGCCGCGAGCGACTCCAGGCGGTACACCTCGGCCTGGATCCTGGCCACCAAGGCCTCAGCCTCCGCCTCGCGATCGACGAGCCGCCCGAGCGCCCGTGCCGTCTTAAAGATGTCCTCGAAGGTCTCGGTCTTCACCGCGTAGGTGGGAATCCCGGCCCGGCTCAGGGTGTCGGCGAGCTTGCCATATTTGGACGCGATCACCAGGTCTGGTTTAAACGAAAGGATCCGTTCGATGTTTGGGTTGTAAAGACCCCCGACCTTGGGCAGCGACTTCACCAACGCCGGCCAGTTGGAATAATCATCGGTGGCCACGATCAAATCACAGGCCCCGATCGCACAAAGGGTCTCCGTCGCCGAGGGCAGCATGACCACCACGCGCTTTGGGGCCTCGGGCAGGACCACCGTGCGTCCGAGGTCGTCTTGAACCGTGAGCGGGTACGACGTGGCGATCGCCAAGCCCAAAAACCAAAGTGCAACCAACCAACGCTTCAACATGAAAAACCACCTCCTTAGGCTGCCGGCTTCGGAGGTGGGGCACGAAAAATCCCCACCGGGAAAAGGCGGGGTAAGCGACGATCGAGAACCCCCCTTTCCCCTCTTCCGCGAGAGGTGCCCAGGCGGGGCGCACTGGGCTCCCCTGGCAGGTGTTCGGGCTTCCGGGCAACGACGCAAGCTCCTATGCTTGCCCGGTTACCGTTGCGGGACAGCGCCGGACTTTCACCGGACTTCCCCACTTTAAGCCTGAGCTACGCGCCCAGGCACCAGGGGCCTCGTATTGGCAGCCTTTATGCCCCGTATCGGGGACACCCCCAGGCTAAAACCCGCGAACCCAGTTTTCAAGGGCACGGCGATCACACGACGGCCGCAGCCAGGAAGCTGACCCAGACCTGACGCCGCCGGGGTCCGTCGAACTCGGCAAGGAAGATCTGCTGCCAGGTGCCGAGCAAAAGCCGCCCGCCCCGCACCGGGACCGTCACCGACTGGCCCACCAGCGCCGTCTTGAGGTGGGCGTCGGAGTTGCCCTCGAGGTGCCGGTCGGCAGGGTGATGGTGGGGAATGAGCTCGCGCAATCGCCGCAGGAGATCCTCCGCCACCATGGGGTCCGCCCCTTCCTGGATCACGAGCCCGGCGGTGGTGTGAGGACTGTAGAGATGAACGACGCCGTCGGTAAAACCTGCGCCCTTCACCGCCGCCCTTACCTCGGCGGTCAGATTAACCAGGGCCTCCCGGCTCGGGGTTTGGATCTCAATCGTTCTCATAACGCCGTCGTTCGCAGCATAAAACGCCAGCGGATGGGCATGGGCTGATCGAGATCGGCGTAGGTGGCCCGGGCCCATCGGTAGAGTTCTTCAACCGACTCGCGAAAGACCGGCTCCGGGACCTGGTGCGTGAACGAGTAGAGCCGCTCCTCGATGGCCTCGAGGCTCTGGCGCGGCGTCCGCTCTTCAACCCACTCCGCCGCGACCTGGGTCTCAGGCTCGAGCCCGAGCTTACGCAGGGCTTTCTCCACCTCCATCAACCGCGCTTTGTGCCGCCCCCGTTTGAGCTCGAACCCGCGGGATTTGAGGATCTCCCGCCAGACTTCCTGAATGCGCCAGTCCTCGCTCTCCCCTACGCCCTCGTCCCAGCCCTCAAAAAGAAAGCCCTGGGGGGCCAAAACGCGGATGGCCTCGAGCAACGCCCGCTGCCAGTCGGGGATCAGATGCCAAAGGTGAACGCTCAGCACCGCGTGGAAACGCCCCTTTTCAAAGGGCAGCTCTCGCACGTCGGCCTCAACCACCTGCACCTTTCGGTTGACCCCGGCGATCTTGTAGCGGAAGACCTCGAGCATCGCCGGGTCGTTGTCGACGGCGGTGAACCGGAACCCCCGGGCAAGCACCGGAACCCCGATCCGGCCGGTGCCCACGCCCAGCTCGAGGAAGTGCGGATCACGGAACCGCCGCTCCACCGGGGCGGTGATGGCTGTCGCGATGCGCCCCGAGACTTCAGGGGGATGATAGCGCGTTCGGTCGTAGGCGAAGGCCACTCGGCCTCGAGCGGGCTCCATGCTCAGGAGGTATCATACCAATCTATTCCTTATAAGCCAAAAGCCGGGAAGCCGTGGTGCAAATCTCACCGGTTATCGTTCGCGGCTGGCGTAAGATTTCCAAAAAATAACCCTGGAGAGGAGGTGGAACCCAGAAGGAAAAGAGCATCCCCGAGATAGGCGCAGCAGGGAGGTCTCGTCACACACTTTGCCCAGAGCATCCAAGTCGCTCGTTGGAAGGAGGTTTACGTGCGAAAAAAATTGGTCTTATCCTCACTCTTGTTCCTCACCCTCATCCTTGCCAGCTGCAACCAGAACTTCTTCTGGCCGACGCCCACTCCGAGCGGGGTCGAGGGTTATGTCGTCAGCGCGAACGCGGGGAGCACGATCGCTGGCGTACAGATCAGCGTCAAGAAGGCTGGCCAGCCGGTTGCAACCGTTACCACCGGAAGTGACGGCGCGTTCAAGATCGATCTGGAACCCGGCCTGTACGACTTCGTGGCCAGCAAAAACGGCTATGCCGGCTCCCAGGTCTTGAACGTCAAGGTAGAGAAAAACCAGGTTACGAAACTCACCATCATCCAACGGCAGGCCTTTAACCCCAACTGGCCCACAGAGCCCCCACAGGTCACCTTGCAATGGGTGAACGAAGGGGATACCTACGACGCCTCGCAGGGACCGATCCTCTACCGGGTCCAGGTCACGCCCCAAAGCCCGCTCACGAGCAACATCATCTACGCCGCCCTCGGGAAGACGCCGGGCGCCGGGTTTTTAAGCGGTACGCGTGCCTTCTTCTCCCAGACCAACGACACCGGCGACGCGTACCTCAACCCCCTCGACTACGCGGTCAGCGGGCCCACGACCCTTACCGTCGTGGTCTACGACACCAACGGCAACCGGACCGAACTCCGACGGCACATCACCATCAATCACCCGAGCCCGGGGAACCTCACCCTGACCGCACCTGATCTCAGGGGGATTCTGGCGGTCACGCTCTCCAGCCCGGTCCAGTTCTTCCAGGTCAGCCCGCAAGCTGCGCCCACCGGCGGCAACCTCTGGGTACAGCTCGTCTGGAGCCCGCGGTACGATTTCAGTGGCATTCCCGACGGCATCCCCTACGGGTATCGCATTTACCGCAGCTTCGACGGCTTCAGCTTTACCGCCATCGGTACCGTAGCCGCCGGAGATGTTTCCTTTGTGGACGCAAGCCCCGAACTCGCCCCGGGCAGGAAAGTCTATTACCGAATGACCGCGTTCATCGGCGACCAGGAGTCCGAGCCGTCGAACATCCTCAGCACCACGCCTCTCGAGGCCTTCACCGTCTCGCTCGTCTCACCCGGCGATAATGCCACCGGGGTCTCGGTCACCCCGACCTTCTCCTGGCAAGCGAGCGCCACGGTCAGCCCCTACCACTATTACGCCGGCGCACTATGGGACACCGTGAGCGGCGAGATCGCCTTCCTCACCAACAACCCGGTCATGGCCCTGGAAAACATCACCCAGTGGACCTGGAACCAGGACGGCAGCTTCAACGGAACCGCGTTTGAGACGCTGCAAAAGGGCCGATCGTACGAGTGGCAACTCATCGAGGCCTACGCCCTTGACGACCCCGCCAACCCCACCGCAGTCTCGGTTGCCGCCGACGGCCTCGGCCTTTGGTTCCCCTACGGCGTCCCCTCGTCCGACCACTTCACCTTCACCACCGCACCCTAAGGAGGTCACGAATGCGAAAAATTCTCGTACTCCTCACCGGACTCCTCCTCCTGGCCGCCTGCTCCACCACTCCGAGCACGACCAGCTCAACTTCCCAAGGGTCGGGCCCCTCGATTCCGGCCCAGCCGGTGGCCATCACCGCCGACCACGTGCCGGACCAGATCGTCATCGGCTACCAAAACAGCGGCGACTTGCCTGAAATCCTCTCGGCGCTCGGCGGCGCCCGGGTGATCGACACCATCCCCGGGCTCAAGGCCGCCCTGGTCGAACTCCCAAGCGGGACCAGCGCATCCCAGGCGCTGGGCATCCTCCGGGCGAAGAAGCCCCGCGGGATGCGCTACGCCCAGCCGAACTTTAAACACCCCCTGCCCACGCCGCAGGGCACCGCGGTCACCGCCATCGGGACCGCCGCGGCCCAGGTGGGGCTGAACGACCCCCTCGAGGCCCAAAAGTGGGACCACGACGTGATGCAGGCCGCAGACGCGTGGGCCACCGATATGGATGGCCAGGGCACGACACCTGACGGCAGCGGGGTGGTCATCGGGGTCGTGGACACCGGCATCGACGGCCAGCATCCGGATCTGGCCGGAGCCTTCGTCAACGGTTGGGACGCCACCGGCTGCTTCTCACCGAGCGGCCTGATCCCGCCGGGGAGCGACGCCTCACTGGGTGAAATCCACGGCACCCACGTCGCCGGAATCGCAGCCGCGAGGGGCAATAACAACGAGGGTGTCGCCGGGGTGGCCTACAACGCTACCCTGATGGACATCAAGGTCTTCTGCGGTCCCTTCACCAGCGATTTCACCATCGCCCAGGGCGTGTGGGCCGCCATCACCGACGCTGACGGCGACGGCGTCGTTCCCGACATCCTGACCATGAGCCTCGGCGGCAAGGGCTACGGCCAGGTGGTTAAGGATGCGCTCGACTCGGCGCTCACCGGCTACGACGTGACCACCGGCCAGGCGCTCCCCGCCTACGACGACGGCACCGGGGGCGGCACGGCAGGGGACGGTATCCCCGACCGAACCGTCACCATCACCGTAGCCATGGGGAATTCGTTCCAAGACGAAGTCCAATACCCCGCGGGCTATCCGGGGATCATCGCCGTGGGGGCGACCAACGGCCAGGACCAAAAGGCCGACTTCTCGACCTCGGGCGGACACATCAGCGTGAGTGCCCCCGGCGTGGACATCCTCTCCACCTGGCCCCGCTGGACCGGCCAGTACTACTACCGCATCTCGGGCACCAGCATGGCCACGCCCGAGGTGGCGGGGGCGGTGGCGCTCATCAAGCAATTCCTCCCCGCGGCCACGCCGTACGAGGTTCGCCGCCTGCTGGAATCCACCGCCGACGACATCGGCCCCCCGGGCTTCGACCGGGGCACCGGCTGGGGTCGGATCAATCTGAAAAAGCTCGTCGATAAGGTCAAGGCCATCCTGGCGCAAACGGCCCAGACCGAAAAAGGCGGGGTGGCCAAGGTCACCGTAACCACCGAAAACGGTGGCGTACCTCTTCCGGCAGTCGACGTTCAGCTTTTGCAAAACGGCGAGGTGAAGTACCTGGCCAAGACCAACGATCTGGGCGAGGCCATTTTCGCCGATATTGCCCCCGGAACCTACGACGTCATGGTCTCCGGCCAGGACATTACCGACTTCAGCGCCATGGCCGCCTGGCCCTTCGAGCGGACCAGCTGGGATTCGGATGGCGATCCGAATAACGGCGTCACCCCGGGCACGCTCACCGTCAACGCGGGGAGCGACATCACGGCCCCGGATACCCTGACCGCGACCCTGAACTCCACGATGCAGGTGACCATCGAGTGGGCCGGGACCGGCGATCCCAACACGCCTAACGACCTCGACCTGGCCATCCTGGAAGCCGGTCTTGGGTGGAACACCCCCAAGGTAAGCAGCGGGCAACAGAACTCCCCATTCAATCAGGACGACGACGGCACCGGTACCACCGCCAGCGAGACCTACACCCTGCCCGCGAGCCACACCCCGAGCGAGGCCACCAGCTGGCCCTACATCGTGAGCGTAGACGCCACCAACGCGAGCCAGGACACGCAGATCACGATCACGGTCACCATGAACGGCATCACCAAACGGTTCGGCCCGATCCCCATCGCCAAGGGCAGCGACGTCAATACGAACCTCTCGGTCATCTACTCCGCCCTCTCCGGCGGCAACGCGGGCTTTACCAACCTCCTGACCGTCTACTGAGCCGATCCGCGCCAGGGAGCCCCCTGCTGTGGCACGACCATAGCAGGGGGCTCGCCCCACCAGGTGCCCGTATAATCGGTCTGTGCCCGAGGTGGTGGGCAAATACCAGGTCCTACGCGAAGGTCCGCTCAGAGGATTCGTGCGCACCCTCGAGGTCCAGGGTCCGAGCGGTCCCGGAAAGCTCTACTGGTTCGAGGTCCACGACCCTGAGTCACGCGCGGCCTTCTTCCGATATCGCAACGCCCTTAAAAAGCTTGAGCGCCTCGGCGTCTTACCGCAGGGCCTCGAGGTCAGCGCCAAGCCCGGCCGTTACTACGTTTTCTGGCCCCAGGGCCACGAAATCGTCCCCCCGAAGGGTCGGCGCGCTCGTCGCAAGCTGGCCGAGATCGAAAACGCGCTGGCCCCCCTTGGCTACGCGATCAACCCGGAAGCGGTCAGTCTCGTTGGCGGCCACCTCCAGATCCTCGATCTGGCGCCCGAACTCCAGGCCAGCCCCCCACGCCCGGCGACCGACCGGATCCCAAGAACCCGCAGCCTTTTCCGCTGGCTCCCGGGGCTGGTGCTCGGCCTCCTCGGCCTCGCCCTGGGCGCCATCGGCGTGGATCGCTACCTCAACCCTCCGATCTTCACCGTTCCCCAGATCACCGGACGCACGGTCCAGGAAGCGCTCAAAGCGCTCCGGGGAAAGGGGCTCGAGATCGTCTTCCAGGAAGAGAGCCGGCCGGAGCAGCCGGCGGGGACGGTCCTCGAAATCACTCCCCCGCCCGGCACCCAGATCAAGCCGGGCCGCAGAATCCGGCTCATTGTCAACCGACCCAAGGCGCATCGCGTCCCCGAGATCGTCGGACAGCGCCTCGCGGTCGCCAGCCAGCGCCTCGAGGCCGAAGGCTACCAGCTCGGGCGTGTGGTCCGAGCCTACGACGCCTCACCCGCAGGTACCGTGCTCGCGACACTGCCCCCGGTGGGGTTTGCCCTCCCGACCGGTCAGAGCGTCGATCTCCTCGTCTCCGAAGGCCCCCAAAAACCGCTCACCATGGTGCCGAAGCTCCAGGGCCTCCCGGCCAAAACCGCCGAAGCATTGGTCTCGATGGCCAAGCTCACGCTCGGGCGTGAGGAAAAGCTGCCGAGCCCCGAAGCCCCCGGCACCGTCATCGCCCAGACCCCCGAGCCGGGCACGGTGATCGAAGAGGGAACCCCGGTCACGCTCACCATCGCCGAAGCGGTCGAAGTTCTCAGGCCGAAAACGCTCCCCACGAACGGCGCCGCGCCCCAGACGCCAACCACACCGCCAACCTCACCCCCAACCTTGCCCCCGCCGGCCGAGCAGGGGCCGACGGTCCCCATCCGGCTGAGCCTGCCTCCAGGGCTGGAGGGCAAGCCCGTCCGCCTCACCGTGACCGACGACAACGGCACCCGGACCCTTTACGAAGGACCCACCCAAAAGGGCTGGAAGATCGAGGGCGAGGTCCCGGTCAAGGGCAAGGCGCTCTTTAAGCTCTACGTCGGCGACTTCCTCTATCAGCAATGGACCGCGACCCCGCAGGAAGGTGGGCCATGAACCAGCAGGGGATCCTCGACCAACTCCACCACGGCGACGCCTGGCGAATGTTCCGCATTCTGGCCGAGTTCGTCGACGGATTCGAGCTCCTCTCCGAGATCGAGGTGCCGCTGGTGAGCGTTTTCGGTTCGGCCCGGTTCGGCCCCGACCATCCCACCTACGAAATGGGCTACGAGCTCGGCAAGGCCCTGGTCGAAGCCGGCTACGGGGTGGTGACCGGCGGCGGGCCGGGCACCATGGAAGCGGTCAACCGCGGGGCCTTTGAAGCCGGCGGCGTCTCGGTCGGGCTCAACATCGAGCTCCCCCACGAACAGCACCCCAACCCCTACCAGACCCATGCCCTGACCTTCCGCTACTTCTTCGTGCGCAAGGTGATGTTCGTGCGTTACGCGGCAGGTTTCATCGTGCTCCCGGGCGGGCTGGGAACGCTCGACGAGCTCTCTGAAGTGCTGGTCCTGATCCAAACGCGAAAAGTCCACCACTTCCCGGTCGTCGCCCTCGGGGTCGACTACTGGCGGGGGCTCGCCGAGTGGATCCGGGAAACGATGGGCAAGGCCAAGGCCATCAGCCCGGGGGATGAGAACCTCTTCGCCCTGGTCGACTCGCCCCAGCAAGCCGTCGCCTACATTCAAAGCCACGAGCCCAATGTGGGGACTTGAGACGCCCTACTGGCAGGAAGGCCTCACCGTGGCCGGGATCGACGAAGTGGGGCGCGGTGCCCTGGCGGGGCCGGTGGCGGTGGGAGCGGTCGTGCTCCCCCCTGGCGATTACCCCTTCGAAGACTCCAAACGCCTCTCGCCACATGCCCGGGAGAGGATGGCCAAAGAGATCCGGCGCGTGGCCCTGGCCGCAGCCGTGGGCTGGGCCTCGAGCGCCGAGGTGGACCGGCTCGGCGTCCTGACCGCGACCCATCTGGCGGCGGCCAGGGCCCTCAAGCGGCTCGGGCTCGTTCCCCAACTGCTCATCACCGATTTCCTACGCCTCGAGGTGGACATCCCCCTCCTGGCACCGCCCAAGGCCGAACGCCTGAGCCCATCGGTGGCCGCGGCCTCGGTGCTGGCCAAGGTCTGCCGTGACCGGCTCATGGTTCACCTGGATGCCCGCTTCCCCGGTTACGGGTTCGCGCGCCACAAAGGCTACGCCACCCGGGAGCACAAGGCCGCCCTGGTACGGCTCGGCCCGACACCGCTCCACCGCAGGCGCTTTTCCCCCGTGCGCCAGGCACCGCTCTTTACGGCTCTGGAAGGGTCCGAAGGCCCCGGGCGGCCCGGGGATCCTCGCCGCCGGCGGTGAGCGAGATCAGGGCATGGGGTGTTCGAGCGCCAGCTGCCGCACGCGCTCGCGAATCGAATCGGAGGGCCCCTCGGTCAGCGCCCGATCCATGAGCTCGGCGACGAGCGGCATGTCTTCGGGAAGGAAGCCCCGGGTGGTGATCGCCGGGGTGCCGACGCGAATCCCGCTCGTGACCCGCGGGGGCTCGGGATCAAAGGGGATGGCGTTCTTGTTGACCGTGATCCCCACCGCATCAAGGCGCGCCTCGGCCTCCTTCCCGGTCAACCCCTTGGGACGAAGATCGACCAGGAAGAGGTGGTTGTCGGTGCCGCCGGAAACGATGCGATAGCCGCGCTCGGAAAGCGCCGCCGCCAGGGCCTTGGCGTTGTCGATGACGGTCCGGGAATAGGCCTTGAAAGCCGGCTGCAAAGCCTCGAAAAAGGCCACCGCCTTGCCCGCGATCACGTGCTCGAGGGGACCGCCCTGGATCCCGGGGAAGATCATCTTGTCGACCTTCTTCGCCACCTCGAGGTCATTGCCCAAAATCAGCCCGCCCCGGGGCCCCCTGAGCGTCTTATGGGTGGTCGAGGTCACCGCATGGGCGTGGGGCAGGGGGCTGGGGTGCAAACCGGTGGCCACGAGCCCGGCGATGTGGGCCATGTCGACCATGAGATAGGCCCCGACCTTGTCGGCGATGGCCCGGAAGCGCTCGAAATCGATCACCCGGGGGTAAGCGCTGGCCCCGGCGACGATCATCTTGGGCTCGTGGGCCAGGGCCAGGCGCTCGACCTCGTCGTAGTCGATGGTCTCGGTCTCACGGTCGACGCCGTAACTCACCACGTTGAAAAACTTCCCCGAAAAGTTCACCCGGGACCCGTGCGTCAGGTGGCCGCCCGAGGCCAGGTCCATCCCCAAAATGGTGTCGCCGGGCTTTAACAGGGCGAAATACACCGCCATGTTGGCTTGTGAGCCGGAGTGGGGCTGGACGTTGGCCCACCTCGCATCGAACAGGGTCTTGGCCCGCTCGATGGCGAGGGTTTCCACCTCGTCGATGTACTCACAACCCCCGTAGTAGCGCCTGCCCGGGTAGCCCTCGGCGTACTTGTTGGTCAGGACGCTCCCCACCGCTTCCCGCACCTGCGGGCTGACGAAGTTCTCGCTGGCGATGAGCTCGAGCCCCTCGGCCTGGCGCCGCGCCTCGGCGGCAATCCACTGGAATACCTCCTGGTCGCGTGGATACATGCCATTATGGTAAGGGATGCCCAGGGTCAATCTGTACGCCACGCTCCGCGATCTCACGGGAGAAAAGAGCCTCAACGTCAGCGGGGGCACGGTGAAGGAGGTCATCGAAGCACTCGCCGCGCGCTGGCCCGCGATCAAAGCCGAACTGCTCGAGGGCGACGAGGTGGCCGACGGTTACTCGGTGTTCATCAACGGCCGCGACGTGCGTTACCTCGAGGGCCTTCAAAGCCCAGTCGCCGAGGACGACGTCATCGACATCTTCCCCCCCGTCGCCGGCGGCGGCAGGTTCAGCACCGTCTTCGGGGGCGTCAGCCCCCAGCAATTCCAGGGCTACCTGAAAAAGTGGGGCGCGACCCCCGGCGAAGACGGCTGGTGGACGCTCTCCGGCGCTCGGGTTCGCTACTGGGAAGAACCGCCGACCCAGGTCGGTTCCTGGCTGGTGGCCAAGCTCGGGGTCGAGGTCGAAGGGGATGAAGCCGAGCGCTGGTGGAAGAAGATCACTCTGGCCTGCATGCGCGGTGGAGGTTAGCCGTGGGCACGGAGGAAGACGCCGGCGAAGTCACGATCGTCCCCTGCGCGTCCGAGTCGCTCATCGCCGAAAAGAAGCTCCACCCCGAGATCAACGTCTTCCGCCCGCCGGACCGCCAGCACGAGGCGCTCACCGGCATCGCCAAGAGCCCCGACGGGTGCGTCAGCATCGCCTACGTCGACGACACCATCGTCGGATACGCCGCCTTCCACCGCCCCGACGCTTTTGAGCGCTGGGGGAAGGACAAAACCGGTGGCATCTACGAGCTCGGCGCGGTGGAGGTGGCCCCTTCGTGGCGGGGCCGGGGTATTGCCAAGCGACTGCTCGAGGCCAGCTTCAAAACCGGCCGCTTCGACGACAAAATCGTCATCGCCACCCTCTACTACTGGCACTACGATCTGGAGCGAAGCGGCATGACCGCGTTCGCCTACCGCGACCTGCTCAAATCGCTCTACAGTTCTGTGGGGTTCGAAACCTTCTCCACCGACGATCCGGACATCTTCGCCCACGCTGAAAACCTGCTCATGGCCCGGATCGGCCCCAAAACCCCGGCGAAGGTGAAGCAAAGCTTCGACCGTCTGCGCTTCGGCGCCGAGGACGCGCCCTGGGGCTTCATCTGAACGCCCCGTCGGCGCCTAACCAGGGACCAAACGCCAAAACGGATCGACCTGACCGGCCTCGAGCCGGTGCCGGGCCCGGGGGAGCGCGTCGGCCACCTCGGAGGCCAATAGGCCGATCGTTCCCACCAGGTCCCCCGCGAGCCCGTGCAGGAACACCCCGAGCTTCGCGGCCTCGAAGGGACCGAGCCCCGCGGCCAAAAAGGCGGCGATCACACCCGAGAGCACATCCCCCATCCCCCCGCTGGCCATGGCCGGGTTGCCGGTGGTGTTGACCGCGATCTGGTCGCCGTAGGCGATCACGGTCGGCCCGCCCTTGAGGACGAAGACATGCGGATACCGCCCGGCCAGGGCCCGGGCCGCGAACAGGGGGTCGGCAGCGATTTCGGCCGGGG
>CAZXOY010000022.1:0-30906 GCA_964642655.1 uncultured bacterium | reverse complement strand
ATTCGCGAGGGCGGCCGCACCGTTGGGGCTGGCGTCGTCACCAAGATCTTGGAGTAAGCGTGGGTGGGGCTGGGCTCGCCCCAGCCCCCTTCTTTGTTTTCGGTAAAAAGGGGAGGCGATGGCCAGCGACGTCCGGATCAAGATCCAGCTTGAGTGCACCGAGTGCAAGCGTCGGAACTACACCACGGAGAAGAATCGGCGCAACACGCCCACCAAGCTCGAGCTGAAGAAGTACTGCCCCTGGTGCCGGAAGCACACCGTGCACCGCGAAGTGAAGGTTTGAGATGCTGGCGCGGATCGTGGCGTACTTCCGGGAAGCGCGCGCCGAGCTCGCCAGGGCCACCTGGCCGAGCAGAGATGAAACCATTCAGGCCACCGAAGCTGTCCTGCTCTTCACGCTCTTTATGATGATCATCCTCTGGCTCTACGACCTCGTCTTTGGATGGCTGATCGGCCTGATCATCGGCTGGTTGCGATGAGCATCGAGTGGTACGCGGTTCATACCTACGTCGGATACGAGGATAAGGTCAAGGCCAACATCGAAAAGCGGGCCAAGGCCTTGGGGATGGAAGATCGCATCTTCCAGGTGCTCATTCCGACCGAAGAGATCGTCGAGCACCGGGAGGGCGGCAAGAAAGAGATCGTTCGGCGCAAGCTCTTCCCCGGATACGTGTTCGTCCAGATGGATCTCGGCGAGAACCCGGAGGAGCCGGGTGAGGCGTGGGAGGTGGTGCGCAACACGCCTGGCGTGACCGGCGTGGTGGGAACCACCGACGAGCGCGGGAAGTACCGGCCGGTTCCCCTGACCCTCGAGGAGGTCCGGCGAATCCTCGAGGTCAGCGGTGTGGCTGGCGAGAAGAAAGGGCCCAAGCCCGAGGTCACCTTCAAGGAAGGCGACGTGGTTCGGGTGGTGAGCGGCCCCTTCGCCGACTTCACCGGTGTGGTCAGCGAGATCCACCCCGAGCGCAACAAAGTCAAGGTTTTGGTCTCGATCTTCGGTCGCGAGACCCCGGTCGAGCTCGATTTTTCTCAGGTTGTGAGGTCTTAAGGGCGCGCACCTGCCCCGGTGGTGGGAGCGACGGCCCGCAGCGTTTGAACCCCGAAGTTCGGGGGAGCTGGGAGGAGAAAAATGGCGAAGAAGGTCGTAGGTTTTGTGAAGCTGCAGCTCCCGGCGGGCAAGGCCACCCCGGCCCCGCCGGTCGGTCCGGCGCTGGGTCAGCACGGCGCCAACATCATGGAGTTCGTCAAGGCGTTCAACGCGGCGACGGCGAACATGGGCGACGCCATCGTCCCGGTGGAGATCACCATTTACGCCGACCGCTCGTTCACCTTCGTCACCAAGACGCCCCCTGCCTCGTACCTCATCCGCAAGGCGGCGGGGATTGAGAAGGGCTCGGGCGAGGCCGGGCGCCAGAAGGTGGGCAAGATCACCTGGGAGGACTGCCTCAAGATCGCGGAAATGAAGATGAAAGACTTGAACGCCTCCTCTCTGGAGGCCGCCGCCAGGATGATCGCCGGTTCGGCCCGCTCCATGGGCGTGGAAGTGGAGGGGATCCCCGATGCCTAAGCGTGGCAAGCGCTACAAGAGCCTCCTGGAGAAGGTCGATACCAAAAAGGTCTATGACCTGGAGGAGGCCGCCCAGCTGGTCAAGCTCCTGGCGAGCGCGAAGTTCGACGAGACGGTCGAGGTCCATGTGAAGCTGGGCATCGACCCGCGCAAGTCGGATCAGACCGTCCGCTCCACGGTGTCGCTTCCCCACGGCACCGGGCGTCAGGTGCGGGTGGTGGCCATCGCCCGGGGCGAGAAGCTCAAGGAAGCCGAGGAGGCGGGGGCGGACTACGTTGGCTCGGAGGAGCTGGTCAAGAAGATCAAGGAAGGCTGGCTCGATTTCGACGCGGTGGTGGCGACGCCGGACGTGATGGGCCTCGTGGGTAAGGAGCTCGGTCGCGTGCTCGGCCCCCGCGGCCTTTTGCCGAACCCCAAGGCGGGCACGGTGGGCATGAACATCGGCGAGATCATCAAGGAGATCAAGGCCGGCCGCATCGAGTTCCGAAACGATAAGACCGGCGTGGTCCACGCGCCCATTGGCAAGGCGAGCTTCGAGCCCGAGAAGATCGCCGAGAACCTGAAGGCCTTCATCAAGGCGGTCGAGGCCGCCAAGCCCGAAGGGGCCAAGGGCACCTACATTCGGAGCGTCCACCTCACCACCACCATGGGGCCCTCGCTCCGGGTCCGCTATCCTTGAAATCCGCGGGGGGTAAGGTGATTTGCATCACAGTCCTTACCCCCCATGCCCCGATACACTCCGTATTTGGCACCCCGGTGCGGACGTGTTCCGCGCCAAGCCGCTGAAGACAGCGGGGGGCGTGAGCCTTAAAGATCCCGCCGAGGCGCTTTGAGGGGGGAAGCGTTTCGAAGGTGACCAGCCTTGGGGGTGCCCCCACCCCAGAGAGGAAGGAAGGCGTGCCCAATCCAAGGAACGTACGTCTTCTTGGCGAGATCAAAGGGGCCCTCGAGGCCAGCCAGGGTTCGTTCTTCCTCGTGAACTATCAGGGGCTTTCGGCCGGCGAGGATCACGAGCTCCGGCGCCGGCTCAGGGAGAGCGGCGCACGGCTTTTCGTGGCCAAGAACACCCTGATCCGCATTGCCATGGCCGAGCTCGGTCAGGCCAGCATCGAGCCCTATCTCAAAGGGCCGTCGGCGCTGGTCTTCTTCGAGGATCCCGTGGCCGCGGCCAAGATCCTGATCAAGTTCGCCGAGGAAGTGGGCAAAGAGGTGCCCCAGGTCAAGGCCGGGCTGTTGAACGGTCGCTTGCTGAGCGCCGAGGAGGTCGAAGCCCTCAGCAAGCTGCCCGGCATGCAGGAACTCCGCGCCGAACTCGTCGGCGTGTTGAGCGCGCCCTTGACGGAGCTCGCGGGCGTACTTGGCGGCGCGCAGCGTGAGCTCGTGGGGCTTTTCGAGGCGCAGGTGAAGAAGCTCGAGGAAGCCGCCTAAAGGAGGTTTGAGGATGGCTCTGGATGTTGACGCGATCATGGAACAGCTGAACCAGGCGACGGTTTTGGAGCTCAAAGCGCTGATCGACCGCATCAAGGAGGAGTGGGGCGTCGAGGCCGCGGCCCCGGTCGCGGTGGCCGCTGTGCCCGGCGCTGGCGCCGCCGAGGCCGCCGCCGAGGAGAAGACCGAGTTCGACGTGGTGCTGAAGTCGCCGGGCGGCCAGAAGCTCCAGGTCATCAAGGAGGTGCGCGCCCTCACCGGCCTGGGCCTGAAGGAGGCCAAGGAGCTCGTCGAAAAGGGCGGCGTGGTGAAAGAGGGCGTGAGCAAGGACGAGGCCGAGGAAATCAAGAAGAAGCTCGAGTCCCTGGGGGCCGAGGTCGAGCTGAAGTAGCGCTTCGGCAGGCGATGCCACTGCCGTCCCACCGGGTGTGCGTTTGAAGGGGGTCACCGGGCCCAAGGCCCGGCCCCCGCCCTTCCCTAGAGGTGACCATGGAAAAAGAGAAACGGTTTGGAAGGATTCGCGAGGTTATCCCCCTTCCACCGCTGGTCCAGATTCAAGTCGATTCTTTTCAAAAGGCCTTGCAAAAAGACGTGCCGCCTTCGGAGCGCGAGGACGTCGGGATTCAGGCGGCCTTTAAGGAAGTCTTCCCCATCGAAGAGGGGGGAATGGTCCTCGACTTCCTTGAATACCGTCTGGCCGACCCGCCGTTCCAGCCCGAGGAGTGCCGCGAGAAGGACTTGACCTACCAGGCGCCGCTCTATGCCAAGCTCCAGCTTATCCACAAGGACACCGGGCTGATCAAGGAGGACGAGGTCTTCCTGGGGGACATCCCCCTGATGATCGCCGACGGGTCCTTCATCATCAACGGCGCCGAGCGGGTGGTGGTGAGCCAGATTCACCGCTCCCCGGGCGCGTATTTTACCCCGGATGAGACCCGGCCCGGTCGTTTCGTGGCCTCGATCATCCCCCTGCCCAAACGCGGGCCCTGGATTGACCTCGAGTTCGATAACGCCGGCGCCGTGATCATGCGGGTCAACAAGCGCAAGTTTCCCGTGGTGTTGCTGCTCCGGGTCCTGGGTCACGACGAAAAGAGCCTCAAGCGGGCCATGCGACCGTTTGGTGATGTGGCCAAGGGGCTTTTCGACGAAGAGATCCTTTCCCTGCCGCAAGAGAAGGCGCTTTTAAAACTCTTTACCATCCTCCGTCCCGGCGATCCCCCCAAGCGCGACAAGGCCATCGGTTATCTCCACTCGCTCCTTGCCGACCCCCGGCGCTACGACCTCGGCGAGCCGGGCCGGCACAAGGTGGAGAAAAAGCTCGGCGTCAAGATGGCCACGCGCACCCTTTTGGTGTTCGAGGACGGGGCGTTTAAAGACCAGGCGCTCCTGCCTACGCTAGAGTATCTGCTGGGGCTGGCGGCGGGGCTTCCCGACTATGAGCCCGACGACATCGACCACCTGGGCAACCGGCGGGTGCGGACCGTGGGCGAGCTGCTCTCCGATCAGTTCCGGGTTGGACTCGGGCGCATGGCCCGGGGCGTGCGCGAGCGGATGATCCTGGGCAGCCCCGAGACCGCGACCCCTTCCAAACTGGTCAACAACCGGCCCCTGGCCGCCGCCATCCGGGAGTTTTTCGGCCGGAGCCAGCTGTCGCAATTCAAAGACCAGACCAACCCCCTTTCCGAGCTCCGCCACAAGCGGCGGATTTCGGCCCTGGGCCCGGGCGGGTTGACCCGCGAGCGGGCGGGCTTCGACGTCCGCGACGTCCACCGGACCCACTACGGCCGTATCTGCCCCATCGAGACGCCGGAAGGCGCCAACATCGGCCTCATCAACTCGCTCGCGGCGTATGGACGGGTCAACGAGCTCGGGTTCATCATGACCCCGTACCGGCGGGTCAGAAACGGCGTGGTGAGCTCCGACCCCAAGGACGTCGTTTACATGACCGCCGACGAGGAGGATAAGTACACCATCGCCCAGGCCAACACCCCGGTGGCCGACGACGGTCGCATCAGCACCGAGCGCGTGGTGGCCCGCCGCCGCGGCGATCCGGTCATCGTTCGACCCGAGGACGTCGAGTTCATGGACGTCAGCCCCAAGCAGGTCTTCTCCGTCAACACCAACCTCATCCCCTTCCTCGAGCACGACGACGCCAACCGGGCCCTTATGGGTTCGAACATGCAGGCCCAGGCGGTGCCGCTGATTGGCGCCAAGGCCCCGGTGGTTGGCACCGGTATCGAGGACCGGGTGGTCCGTGACTCGCTCACCGGCGTCTATTCAGAGATCGATGGCGTGGTGCGCTATGTCGACGGCGAGCGGATCGAGGTCGAGGCCGAAAACGGCAACGTCAAGATCTACGAGCTCCGCCGTTTCGTTCGCTCAAACCAGGGCACCACCCTCGATCAGCGTCCGCGGGTACGCGTGGGTCAAAAGGTCAAGAAGGGCGACCTCCTCGCCGACGGACCGGCTTCCGACCAGGGGCGGTTGGCGCTCGGGCAGAACGTGCTCGTGGCCATCATGCCCTTTGACGGCTACAACTTCGAGGACGCGATCATTATCAGCGAAGATTTGGTGCGCCGAGACTACTTCACCTCGATCCACATCGAGCGCTACGAGATCGAGGCCCGCCAGACCAAGCTCGGTCCGGAAAAGATCACCCGCGACATCCCCAACCTCTCCGAGGCCGCGCTCCGAGACCTCGACGAAGACGGCATCGTGCGCGTGGGTGCTGAGGTCAAGCCGGGCGACATCCTGGTGGGCCGCACCAGCTTCAAGGGTGAGACCGAGCCGAGCCCTGAAGAGCGGCTCTTGCGCTCGATTTTCGGGGAAAAAGCCCGGGACGTGAAGGACACCAGTCTGCGCGTGCCGCCCGGTGAAGGCGGGATCGTGCTGCGTACGGTCCGCCTCCGCCGGGGCGACCGGGGCGTGGAGCTGAAGCCCGGCGTCATCGAGATGGTCCGGGTCTACGTGGTGCAAAAGCGCAAGATCCAGGTGGGCGACAAGTTTGCAAACCGACACGGGAACAAGGGTGTGGTGAGCAAGATTCTGCCCCCCGAGGACATGCCCCACCTGCCCGACGGCACCCCGGTTGACGTGGTGCTCAACCCCCTCGGCGTGCCCAGCCGAATGAACCTGGGGCAGATCCTGGAGACCCACCTCGGGCTTGCCGCCCGGGAGCTGAAGATCCGCTTCGTGACCCCGATCTTCGATGGCGCCAAGGAGGAGGAGATCAAGGACCTGCTCGACCAGGCCTTCGAGGTCCGCTGGGCCGAGCGCGAGCGCCTCGGGCAGGGGATCGACAAGCGTGAACGAGAGGTTTTGGAGCGCGTCGCCAAGCTGCGAATCGTCGATGCGAACGCCGAGCCCCGCGAGCAGCTCAAAGAACTCTTCCGCCAGGGGAAGATGGTGCTCTACGACGGGCGCACCGGCGAGCCGATCGAGGGGCCGATCGTGGTGGGGTTGATGTATATCATGAAGCTCTACCACATGGTCGAGGACAAGATGCACGCGCGTTCCACCGGCCCCTACTCGCTCATCACCCAGCAGCCGCTCGGCGGTAAGGCCCAGTTCGGCGGGCAGCGACTCGGTGAGATGGAGGTCTGGGCGCTGGAGGCCTACGGCGCCGCCCACACGCTCCAGGAGATGCTCACCGTCAAGTCGGACGATATCGAGGGGCGCAACGCCGCCTACGAGGCCATCGTCAAGGGGGTCGACATCCCCACCCCGAGCGTTCCCGAGTCCTTCCGGGTGCTGGTCAAAGAGCTCGAGGCCCTCGGGCTCGACATCGAAACCCTGGACGAGAACGACAAGCCGATCGACATCTTCGAGGGGCTTGCTTCGAAGCGTTCGTAAGGGGAAAGCATGAAGAGAGAAGTCAAAAAGGTCAGGATAGCGCTGGCCAGCCCGGAGAAGATCCGGAGCTGGTCTTACGGCGAGGTCGAAAAGCCCGAGACCATCAACTACCGGACGCTCAAGCCCGAGCGCGACGGTCTCTTCGACGAACGCATCTTTGGCCCCGTCAAGGACTACGAGTGCGCTTGTGGCAAGTATAAGCGCCAGCGCTTCGAGGGCAAGGTCTGCGAGCGCTGCGGGGTCGAGGTGACCCGGTCGGTGGTGCGTCGCTACCGCATGGGCCACATCGAGCTCGCCACCCCGGCGACCCACATCTGGTACGTCAAGGACGTTCCCAGCAAGGTGGGTACGCTTTTGGATTTGAGCGCCAGCGAGCTCGAGCAGGTGCTCTATTTCGCGAAATACATCGTGATCTCCCCTCGGGGGGCGATGCTCGACGGTGAGCCTGTGAAACGCGGCCAGCTCCTTTCCGACGAGGAATACCGCGAGCTCAAGTTCGGGCGCCAGGAGACGTATGCCCTGCCCAAAGGCAGCGACGCCCTGATCAAGGACGGGGCCTACGTCACCAAGGGTCAGGAGCTCGCGCCCGGCATCAAGTCGCGCATCGACGGCGTGGCCTTTTACCGCTTTCCCCGGCAGGTGTTGGTCGAGTACCTCGAACGCGACCGGGCGCACCTGGTCCTGCCCCGAGAGAGCTGGGTCGAGGCCGAGGCCTACCGGGGCGGCGAGGTTCTGGCCGAGCTCGAGGGCCAGCTGGAAGTGAAGGCCGAAGAGGGCGGCGTGGTTGAGGTGGTCGACCTCGAGGGCGGCGCCCTGGTCCGGATCAAGGACCCCGAGTCCGACGAAGTGGCCGCGGTCTACCTGATCCCCGAGGGGGCCACTTTGGAGGTCGGCGAGGGCGAGCTCGTCGAGGCTGGCCAGACCCTGGCCCGGGCCGAGGGCGAGCTCAGATTGCCGCGCCGGGTCGAGGTCAAGGAGCTCGAGGCCGACGAAGAGGGGGAGGCAATCTACCTCTCGATGACCGTGGAGTGGCGCCGCGAGGTGGCCTACGACGTCGACCCCCACATGCACGTGATGGTCTCCGAGGGGGCCCGGGTCGAAAAGGGCGAGAAGATCGTCGGCGCCATCGAGCCCGAAGAGGAGATCCACGCCGAGGCCGAGGGCATCGTCCACCTCCGCCAGCCGGCCTCGATCGTGGTGATGAAGGCCCGGGTCTACCCGTTTGAGGACGACGTCCTGGTGACCACCGGTGACCGGGTCGCCCCGGGCGACGCGCTGGCCGATGGCGGGGCGGTCAAGAGCGAGATCTACGGCCGGGTCGAGGTCGACCTGGTGCGGCAGGTGATCCGGGTCATCGAGTCCTACGACATCGACGCCCGCATGGGCGCCGAGGCGATCAAGGTGCTCCTTTCCGAGCTCGACCTCGACGCTTTGGAGGCCGAGCTCGAGGCCGAGATGAAAAGCCCCTCGCGGGCGAAAAGGGCCAAAGCCAGGAAGCGCCTTGAAGTCATCCGCGCCTTTAAGGACTCGGGCAACAAGCCGGAGTGGATGGTCCTCGAGGTGGTCCCGGTCTTGCCCCCTGACCTCCGGCCCATGGTGCAGGTGGACGGCGGTCGCTTTGCCACCAGCGACCTCAACGACCTCTACCGTCGCTTAATTAACCGCAACAACCGTCTCAAAAAGCTGCTCGCGCAAGGGGCGCCGGAGATGATCATCCGCAACGAAAAGCGGATGCTGCAGGAGGCGGTGGACGCCCTGTTGGATAACGGCCGGCGGGGCAGCCCGGTCACCAACCCGGGTTCCGACCGCGCCCTCCGCTCGCTCACCGACATTCTTTCCGGGAAGCAGGGGCGGTTCCGGCAAAACCTCTTGGGCAAGCGCGTCGATTACTCGGGGCGCTCGGTGATCGTGGTCGGGCCCCAGCTCAAGCTCCACCAGGCCGGGCTGCCCAAGCAGATGGCGCTCGAGCTTTTTAAGCCCTACCTCTTAAAGCGCATGGAGGAAAAGGGCATCGCCGCCAACATCAAGGCCGCCCGGCGCATGCTCGAGCGCTCCCGCGACATCAAGGACGAGGTGTGGGACGCCCTCGAGGAGGTCATCCACGGTAAGGTCGTGCTCCTCAACCGCGCCCCCACCCTGCACCGGTTGGGCATCCAGGCCTTCCACCCGGTCTTGGTCGAGGGGAACTCGATCCAGCTCCACCCCCTGGTGTGCGAGGCCTTCAACGCCGACTTCGACGGCGACCAGATGGCGGTGCACGTCCCGCTCTCGCTGGCGGCCCAGTCGGAGAGCCGCATCCAGATGCTCTCCTCTCACAACCTGCTCTCGCCGGCCTCCGGGGAGCCGGTGGCCAAGCCCAGCCGGGACATCATCCTGGGGCTCTTCTACATCACCCAGATCCGGCGCGAAAAGAAGGGCGCGGGACGCGAGTTCGAAACCCGCCAGGCGGCCATCGAGGCCTATGAACGCGGCGAGGTGGCCCTCAACGCGCCGATCAAGGTCGCCGGCGAGGAGACCACGGTCGGGCAGCTGAAGTACCGCTTCGCCAACCTCGACGAGGCCTTGCTCGCGGTGGAACAGCGCCTCATCGACCTCCAGGATCTGGTGCAGATCCGTATCGACGGCAAGCTCCGGGGCACCAGCCCGGGCCGGGCGCTCTTTTACCGCATCGTCAAGGAGGCGGTGGCCGAGGCCGGGGGCGAGCTGCCCGAGGGGCTTTTGGATTTCGATCGCCCGCAGGAGAAGAACTCGCTGAAAGAGCTCGTCTACAACGCCTACGTCCAGCTCGGGATCGAGAAGACCGCGCGGCTGCTCGATACCCTGATGCAGGTCGGGTTTTACTTCTCCACCGTTTCCGGGATCACCATCGGCATCGACGACGCGATCATCCCCGAGGAGAAGCAGGCGCTCCTCGACCGCGCCGACGAAGCGGTGGACCGCATCGAGTGGGCCTACAAGAAAGGCTTCGTCACCTTTGATGAGCGGCGCAAACAGATCATCGACGTGTGGACCGAGACCGTCGACAAGGTGACCGAGGCCCTCTTTAAGAACTTTGAGGAGAACTACCCCTTCAACCCGCTCTACATCATGGCCCAGTCCGGTGCTCGCGGTAACCCGACCCAGATCCGCCAGCTCGCCGGGATGCGGGGGCTGATGGCCAAGCCCTCCGGTGAGGCCATCGAGGTCCCGGTACGGGCGAACTTCCGCGAGGGGCTCACGGTCTTGGAGTACTTCATCTCCACCCACGGCGCCCGAAAGGGCGGGGCCGACACCGCCCTCCGGACCGCGGACTCGGGTTACCTGACCCGCAAGCTCGTCGACGTGGCCCACGAGGTGATCGTCCGCGAGCCCGACTGCGGCACCACCGACTACATCGACATTCCCCTCTTCATCCGCGACGAGGTCAGCGGCGAGCCCAAGCTGCGCAACGTGGGCGACATCGAGCAGGCTCTCTACGGCCGCACCGTGGCCCGGACCTTCGAAGCCGACGGCAAGGTCTTCGAGGAAGGACACCTGCTCTACCACGACGACGTCCGCCGCATCGTGGCCGCGGCGAAAAAGGGTGAGATCGAGGGGGTCCCGGTGTACTCGCCGCTCACCTGCCGCACCCACTACGGCGTGTGCCAGAAGTGCTACGGCATGGACCTCTCGATGGTGCGCCCGGTCTCCATTGGCGAGTCGGTGGGCGTGGTGGCGGCGGAGTCGATCGGCGAGCCCGGTACCCAGCTCACCATGCGGACCTTCCACACCGGTGGCGTGGCCGGGGTGGACATCACCCTCGGCTTGCCCCGGGTGATCGAGCTATTCGAGGCCAGGAAGCCGAAGCAAAAGGCGGTCATCTCCGAGATCGACGGGACGGTGAGCCTCGAGGAAGGCGAGGACAAGCTGGTCATTGTGGTCGAGGGCGACGGTTTCCGCAAGGAATACAAGGTGGACAAGGCCACCCGCCTGGCGGTCCGCGACGGCCAGTACGTCGAGGCCGGCACCCCGCTGACCCGCGGCGCCGTCGACCCCCACCAGCTCCTCGAGGCCCAGGGGCCGGAGGCGGTGCAACGCTACCTGGTGAACGAGATCCAGCGCGTGTACCGTTCCCAGGGCGTGAAACTCAACGACAAGCACATCGAGATCGTGGTGCGCCAGATGCTGAAGTACGTCGAGATCACCGATCCCGGCGATTCCCGCCTGCTCGAGGGCCAGGTGCTGGAGCGCTGGGACGTCGAGAAGATCAACGACCAGCTCGTGGCCGAGGGCAAGATGCCGGCTTCGTGGCGCCACGTGCTCATGGGCGTGACCAAGAGCGCGCTCTCCACCCGCTCCTGGCTCAGCGCCGCCAGCTTCCAGCACACCACCCACGTGCTGACCGAGGCCAGCATTCAGGGCAAGGTCGACGAGCTCATCGGCCTCAAGGAGAACGTGATCCTCGGCAAGCTGATCCCGGCCGGCACCGGCAACGACCACGTGCGCTTTACCCAGATCGTCGACAACCGCACGCTGGCCCGTTTGCAGGAAGCGCGTCGGCAGACGGAGGCCGCGATCGAGCCCGGCATCCGGCCCGAGGACCGTCCGAGCCTTTAATGCCTGAACCGTCCGGCCCCGCCCCAGGCGGTGGCCGGACCCCCGGGAGGGGTCGTGGACCGAAAACGCCCGGATGCAACGCTGCTGAAGAGTTTTGCCGAGGTTGGGGCCGACCTTTTCGCCCAGCAACTGATCAGCGCCACGGCGGGCAACTTCTCTGTTCGCGATGGCGACGGTCTTTGGATCACCCGCAGCGGGGTGCGCAAGAACCGTTTGCGCGCCGAGGATGTGATCTGGGTGCCGATGGCGCCGGATGCCGAACTCGACCGGGGGGCCTCGATCGAGCTGATACTCCACCGCGCGGTCTATGCCCGGACCGACGCCCGGGCTTTGGTCCACGCCCATCCCCGCACCGCAGTGGCACTTTCCTTTTTCGAACGCGTGATTCGGCCAATGGATCTTGAGGGCCGAACCTTCCTGGGGGAAGTGCCGGTGCTCGCGCCCAAATCCGTTTCCGCAAGCCCCGAGGCGGCCGAGGCCTTGGCTGAAGGCCTTCTCCAGGCACCGGTGGTGATCCTGCGCGGGCACGGGGCGTTTGCCCGGGGGGATGACCTGTTCCAGGCCTACGCGCGCTTGACCGTCCTCGAGGAGTCCACGCAAATCTTGCTATCTGCTAAGCTGTACGGAGACAGGAGCGAACCTTGAAGGCCGTGTGGTTGGAAGGCGAGGCGGAGCGCTTGCGCGAACTGGCCAGGGCCTGTCCGCACCCCTACCAGCTCCTTTCGAGCGACGAGGGGCATGCCCTTTTCGTGGTGGCCGTTGACGAGGACTTCCTGGAAAGAGTGCGTCCCTTGGGCGCCCGGGTCTACCTGTTGGAGGAGGAAGGATGCGGGAGGAGATCCATCTCGTAGGCGTCGGTGAAGCCGAGCTGTACGTTGAGGACGTCGGTCCAAAGGACGCGCCGGTCCTGGTCACCGTCCACGGGGGTCCGGGCGGTTCGAGCCACGCCTTCCGCGCCTTCTTGGGTGAGGAGCTCGGGGACTATCGCACCATTTACTTTGACCAGCGCGGTTCCGGGCGTAGCCCCCGGCTCCCCGAGGATCCCCGTCTCTTTACCATCGACGCTTTAGTCGACGACATGGAGCACCTGCGCCAGGCGCTTTGCATCGAACGCTGGACCCCCATTGCCCAGGGATTCGGGGCGCTGTTGGCCCTGGAATACGCCCGGCGCTTCCCGGCGTTTACCGCCGGGCTGGTCTTGATCGGGCCCTGGGTGCACTTCCCCTGGCTGGTGACCAGGCTCTGGCGTGCCGCCATGCCCGGCGATCCCCCGGAAGACCCGGCCGAGGCGGCGCGAAGCCTTTTTGAGACCGTCCCCAGCAAGCAGATCTTCGATCGCTTGATGTTCCCGACCTCGCACGGCCGGATGGAACACGAGTGGGTTCAGGACGGGGCCTTGCTCGTCGCCGACGAGACGATGATGCGCATGCTTTCGTTCAATGGTCTCTGGGCCTTTGATTACAGCCCCTACCTGCTCGAGCACCCGGTCCGGCCCTGGGTGATCGTCGGCCGGGAAGACGGCACCAGCTATCCCGAGCAGGCCGAGGTGGTGGCTGACCTCACCGGCGGCGAGCTGGTGGTTCTTGACGGGGCCGGCCATCACCCCTGGGTGGATCAGGGGGAGGCCTTTGTGAAGCGGCTGTATGAGGCGCTCGACGAGATCTACGCCTTTTTGGGAGAAGCCGACTGAAACACATGTCTGGGCCGTGGTCAGGCGGCGTGCTCGATGGTCGGGCGTGGGGCACTTTTCTAATTGTTTCCTCAAAACGGCAAGGGGTATGGCCGCTTAGAATCGCCTTATGAGCGCCTCCGACCTCACCCTTCTGGCGGCCTTCGTAGGCGGCATGGCCTCGTTCTTGCTCCCCTGTGTCCTTCCCCTGGTGCCCACCTACCTGCTCTACCTCTCCGGCGACAAGGGGCGGCCGTTTTTGAACGCCATCTTCTTCGTGCTGGGGTTTTCAGTGGTCTTCGTGCTGGTCTTCGGCCTGCCGGCGACCTTGCTCGGCTCGTTGCTCTATGCCTACAAAGGACCGCTGGTCCAGGTGGGCGGCGCCCTCTTCATTGTCTTTGGGCTGTACATGCTGGGGGTGAAGATGCCCTTTTCCCTGCACGGGATGGGCAGCAATGCCGTCGCCAGTTACCAGGGGGATCCCTCGAGGCCGCTCGGGGCCTTCGGGCTGGGGTTCGTGTTGGCGCTCGGCTGGACTCCGTGCATCGGGCCGGTCTTGAGCGTGATCCTGACCATGGTCTTCAACGAAGGGGGGACGGCGGGCCTCAAATACATGGTCGCCTACACCGCGGGGATGGCCGTGCCCTTTTTGGTCATCGCACTCTTTGCCGATCGCGCGGTTGCCTTTATCCGAAAGAACGCGCGGCTCACCAAGTACGTGGAGTACGCCTCGGGCGTCTTTATGATTGTGGTGGGGATCTTGATGGTGAGCGGGACCTGGAGCTGGCTCAGCGAACGCCTGGCCATCTGGAGCCTCCAGTTCGCCTACTGATGAGAGGATGGCCTTGATCGAGCTCGAGAACGTTTGGAAGCGCTACGGCAGGGAGTGGGTCCTGAGGGATATTTCGCTTATGGTGGAGGCCGGCGAGGTCGTGGCGCTGCTCGGGCCCAACGGGGTGGGGAAGACGACCCTCTTGCGGGTGGCGGCCACGCTGACCCGGCCGCAAAAGGGGACGGTGCGGCTTTTTGGAAAACCCGCCCGCCGGATCGATGCCGAGCGGGGCGAGCTTTTGTACCTCGCCAACCCGCCGGCTTTTTACCGCCATTTGAGCGGCGAGGAAAACCTCGAGAGCAGCCTTTTGCTCATGGGCAAGCCGGTTCTGGACGGTGAGATCGAGGCAGCGATGCGCGCGGTGGGGTTGACGCCGGGTAAGCCGGTGTCGGCCTATTCCAGCGGCATGAAGAAGCGGTTGGCCATGGCCCGGGTTCGCCTCCTGAAACCAAAGGTCCTCTTGCTCGACGAGCCGGAGACCGCGCTCGATGCCGAGGGGCGGGAGATGCTCCTTGCCCTCATCGACGAGGTCAAGCGGGGCGGGGCGGTGTTGCTGGCGACCCACGACCGTGAGTTTGCCCGTGCGGTCGCGGATCGCGAGGTGGTGATGCGACCGTGAAGCGGATCCTGGTGCTGGCGTTGCGCGATCTGAGGATCGAGTTCCGGGGGCGTTCGGGGTTGCTCTCGGCGCTCTTTTTTCTCGGCGTGGTGCTCCTCATCCTCGGTTTTGCCCTCGGCCCCGACGAGAACGACCTGCGACGCGCCGCACCCGGGGTGCTCTGGGTGGCCCTGGCCTTCGCGGGCAGCTTGCTCGCCGGCCGGGTGTGGGCGGTCGAGGTTGAAAACGGCACCCTGGACGATCTGCTCCTCACGCCGGGGAGCCGGGAATGGATTTATTGGGGCAAGTTTCTCTTCCTCTGGGTTCTCCTTCTCCTGGTGGCGCTGGTACTGCTCTTCATGGTCGCGGGGATGTTCTACCTCCCCCTCGATCGGGCCCCCGGTCTTTTCCTCACCCTGGTCCTGGGGGCCACTGGCTACGCTGCGGTGGCCACCTTCTACGCCGGGATCGTGGTGCGGCTCTCGACCGCCCAGCTCGTGCTGCCGATCCTGGTCTTCACCGTGGTGGTGCCGGTCATTCTGGCCGCGGTGCGAGCGACGGTGGGGCTGGCCGAGGGGGCGGCCATGGCCGAGGTCGCGAGTTGGTGGAAGTTTCTGGCCGCTTTCGACCTCATCTACCTCACCGCCTGCAGCCTCCTGTTCCCGTTTGTGATCGAGGGCTAAATACTCTTTTCATGGCGCCATGCTAGGCTGAAACCACATGGAACCTCAGCGAGCAAAGCAACGCCTGGACCCCTTCACACAGGGGTTGTTATGGGTAGGCTTTTTGACACTCGCCGCGGGGCTCTTCTTTGCCCTCAAGGCGCCGCCCGACGTGCAGCAGGGCTACCTCGTCCGTATCCTCTACCTCCATGTTGCCGCTGCCTGGACCGGGTATTTGGCGTTCATCGTCGCCGGTGTTTACGCCCTGCTCTACCTGGTGCGCGAGGATCCGCGCTTTGACCGACTCAGCGCCGCCAGCGCCGAAATCGGACTCTGGCTCTCGCTGCTCATGGTGCTCGGGGGCATGATGTGGGCGCGCCCGACCTGGGGGGTCTACTGGGTCTGGGAGCCGCGGCTCACCTCGGTCGCGGTCATGGTGGCGATCTACGCCGCCTACTTTCTCCTCCGCCAGGCGATCGAGGACCCCGAGATGCGTGCCAAGGCGGCGGCGGGCGTGGCCATCCTGGGTGTGATCAACATCCCCATCACCTACATGTCGGTCTACTGGTGGCGCTCAATACACCAGACGGCGAGTATCGACATCATCAACCGTCGCGTCAACATGGCCCCGGAGATGGTAACGGCGCTTCTTGTGAATTTGCTCGCATTTACCCTGATCTACCTCGGGTTTTTGCGCCTGAAGGGCATGCTGGCCGAAATGGGGGCCAGGGAGGAGGAGCAAAGTGGGTAACGCCATCTTCGTCTGGGTGGTCTATCTGGCCACCTACGCGTTTCTCTTCGGCTATTTGATCTTTCTGCTGGGCCGCTATCGGAGGCAGCAATGAGGTGGAAATACTTCGTCGGGTTTCTGATCATCCTCGGCGCCATCGGCTACCTCGTTTGGGGCGGGCTCGGGAAGAACCTCGTCTACTTCATCACCCCCAGCGAGTACAAAGCCAACGAAGGCAAGTACGCGGGCAAGCGTATCCGGCTCGGCGGGCTGGTCAAGCCGGGGTCGGTCCGCTACGACCCGAACACCCTCGAGTTGCGTTTCGTGATCACCGATGGGCTCGCCGAGGTTCCGGTGTTCCACCGCGGTACGCCGCCGGCGTTGTTTAAGGAGAATCAGGGCGTGGTGGTCGAGGGCAAGTTCCAGGGAGAGACCTTTTACGGCGATAACCTCCTGGTGAAGCACTCGGAAACCTACCAGGCGCCAAAAGAGGGCTATACCCCTGAGGACGTTCGCCGCCTGATCGAGGAGGCCAAATGACACCGGGATTTCTGGGCAACTGGTCGCTCGTTTTCGCCTTCCTTTTCACCGTCATTGGCCTCGGGCTCGCCATCGGGGCTTGGTGGGCCAAGGACGCGCGTTACATCGTTGCCGGGCGGCGGGCGGCAGCGCTGGCCTTCGTCGCGACCCTGGTCGCCTTCGGGGCGCTGGAGTGGGCGCTTTTGACCGACGACTTCTCCATCATCTACACCGCGATGAACCACTCGACCAAGAGCCCGACCTGGGTCAAGTTCGCCACCCTCTGGGCTGCCTTGCAAGGCTCGATCCTGCTTTGGGCCTTGTTCCAGTCGCTCTTTACCTACCTGGCCTCCCGGAAACTCCGCGACTACTGGATGTCGCCTGCGGTGCTCGGCACCCTCTTTCTGATCCAGACCTTCTTCTTCGTGGTGCTCCTTTTCATCACCAACCCCTTCCTGCCGGTGCCGAACCCGCCGGCCGACGGCCCCGGCCCCAACCCCCTCTTGCAGAACCACTGGATGATGGCCGTGCACCCGGTCCTGATGTACCTCGGCTTTGTGGGGATGAGCGTGCCCTTTGCCTACGCGGTTGCGGCCATGATCTCGCGCCGCTACCAGACTTGGGTGGCGACGACCCGCTGGTGGACGCTGACCGCGTGGGGGTTCCTGACCGCGGCTATTCTGGCCGGTGGCTGGTGGAGTTACGAGGTGCTCGGCTGGGGCGGGTACTGGGCCTGGGACCCGGTTGAGAACGCCTCGTTCATCCCCTGGCTTTTGGCCACCGCCTTCGTCCACACCGCGCTGGTCCAGGAACGGCGCGGATTTCTCAAGACCTGGAACTTCGCCTACATCACCCTGGCCTTCGCTGCCACCATTCTCGGCACCTTCCTGACCCGCTCGGGGGTCATCCAGTCGGTGCACGCGTTCTCGGAAGGCGCGGTGGGGCCGACCTTCCTCGGATTCTTGCTCCTCGTGCTCGCTGTGGGCTTTGGACTCTTGGCCCGGGTGGGCAGCGAGATCCGGGATGTGGGTTCGATGGGCCTGGTCTCGCGCGAGGGGCTGCTCCTCGGCTCGTCGGTGGTGTTTGCCACCATGGCCTTCGTCGTCGTGCTCGGGACCCTCTTCCCGCTGGTGGTCGAGGCGGTGAGCGGCGACCAGGTCTCGGTTGGCGCCCCCTTCTTTAACTTCTCGTTTGCGCCGCTTGCGGTGGTGATGTTGCTGTTGATGGGGGCTGGACCCTTGCTCCCTTGGGGCCGCCTCGACGATTACAGCCGCCGGGCGCTGGTGGTGATGCTCGCCGTCCTCGCGGCGGGGACGCTCGCCGGCCTCGTGATCGGCTGGACCTTCGGTGTGTCGCTGACGGTTGGGCTTTTTGCCTACAACGTTGTCGCCCTGTATTACCAGGTCGCCCGCCGGGTGGCGGTGTGGCGAAAAAAGAGCGAGGGCTGGGGCAGCGCTTTTGCCGCTTACCTACAGCATTCCCGTCGCAGTGCCGGCGGGTTGATGGTGCATTTGGGGGTGGTGCTCGCGGCGCTGTCCATCGCCTTTTCGCAGGCCTACCGGGTGGATGCGCAAAAGACGCTGCGGGTAGGCGAGCAGGCCACGATCGCCGGGGTGCCGGTGAAGCTTTTGGACCTCAAGGCCTATGACCAGCGCTACCGCTTCGCCGTGGAAGCCCCGGTCGAGGTCGATGGCGTCGGCGTGGCCCGGCCACAGCTGCGCTACTACCCCACCTCACGCACGCCACTCGCCGGGCCCTCGGTTCGCTACACCCTCTTTAAGGATTACTACCTCATCCTCCAGGCCTTCGACCGGCAAAACGGGGAGTGGGCGACGATCCGCCTGGTCATAACCCCGATGGTCTTCTGGCTCTGGGTGGCGGGGGTGATCACCTTGGTCGGGGTGCTGATGATCGTTCTTCCCGGTGGGCTTCCGAAACCGAAAGAAGCCGAAGTGGGGGTGGTGACGTGAGGCGATGGCTCTACTTTGGGATCGTTGCCGTGCTGGGGGTGCTCTTTTGGTGGGGCTTGCAACGCGACCCTGGCGAGCTCAAGTCGGTGTTGATCAATAAGCCTGCCCCGGACTTCGAACTGCCGGTGTTGCCCCCTTACCGCGAGCAGTGGGGCGAGCGCTTCCGCTTTTCCGACCATATCGGCCAACCGATCCTGGTGAACTTCTGGGCCAGCTGGTGCTACCCGGCGTGTTACGAGGAAGCCCCGATTCTCCAGGCCGCCTGGGAGAAGTTCCAGGGGAAGGTGCTCTTCATCGGCGTTGACACCCAGGACCAGGAGGACAAGGCCCTTGAGTTCATCAACCTCTTCGGCATCACCTACCCGCAGGTCTTCGACCCCCGCGGCCAGGTGGGCATCGATTACGGGACCTACGGCGTCCCCGAGTCCTTCTTCATCGACGCCAAGGGCATCATCCGCTCCCGCTTCGCCGGAGCGATCAGCGCGGAAGAGCTGGAAAAGCGCCTCTTGGAGGTGATGCGATGAGGTGGTTGGTGCTCCTCCTCTTCAGCGCGCTGGCGCTGGCGCAGCCGCTGCCAGGAAACGAACCGCCGCCGGACCTCTCGCCACGGGTGTTCGAGATCGCGGGCAAGCTCCGCTGCCCGGTGTGTCAGGGGGAGAGCATCGCCGAGTCGAACGCCGCCATCAGCCAGGAGTCCCGGCGCCAGATCGCCGAGATGCTGGCGGCGGGGAAGAGCGAACAGGAAATTCTCGATTACTTCGTGGCCCGCTATGGCGAGTGGATCCTGTATGCCCCGCCGAAGAAGGGGGTGAACTGGTTGCTCTGGTTTGCGCCCGCGCTCGGGGTGTTGATCATCGCCCTGGCGCTTTGGCGCTACCTCGTTGAGGCCCGCCGGCGGGAGGCGTTGCTGGGCATAGACGACAAAACGCTCGAGGAAATCGAGCGTCGCTTGGAGGAAGAATGATTCTTGCAGGCCTCATCGTGGGGCTGGCCTTCGTGCTCGGCCTTTATTTCGTCTTCCGCCCCTTAAGGGGCGAGGCCATGCCCTTTCCCAAAAACCCACGCCCGGACGAGCTGCGCGCCGAGCTTTCGGCCCTCAAGGAGGAGGCGAAGTCGCTCCAGGGCCCTGAGCGAACCCGGGTACTCAAGCGGATGGCCTGGATCGAGCGCGAGCTGGGTCAGGTTGCCGACGTCGAGGCGCCGGCGCCCAAGCGGTTTCCCAGGTGGGTTCTCCTGGCCTCATTGGTCGCGTTCGTCGGCGTGAGCGCGGTGCTGATCCGCTACACCTTGCCCCGCTTGCCCGGAAGCACCGTCACCGAGAGCCTTGCGCTTGAGCAGGCGTCAAAGCTCAAGGAGCTGCTCGCCAAGGCGGAAAAAAGCGGGAGCGCCGAGGACTGGCTGGCGTATGCCGACTTCGCCTTTGAAAGCGGCGACCTCAACCGCGCGGCCGAGGGGTATTCCAAGGTGATCAAGCTCGATCCCAAAAACGTTAAGGCCTACCGCCGTTTCGGGATTTTGCTCTCGGTTTCGGGGAAGACCAAGGAGGCGATCCAGATCCTGAGCGCGGTGGTCGAGCGGGATAGCGACCCTGAGGGCCTTCTCTTCCTTGGAAACGCCTACTTCAAGACCGGCGACTATAACCGGGCCATCGAGGCCTGGCGCGAGTACCTGAAGCGGGGCGGGACGGCGCGCGATCAGGTGCTCTCGCTCATGCAGATGGCCCAGGAGCGGGCGACAGCCAAGGACCTGGGCGCGGTGATCTACGCCCAGTCCTGCGCTGCCTGCCACGGGGCCTTGGGTGAGGGTGGGAGCGGGCCTGCGCTTGCGAAGAACCCAATCCTGAACGCGCCCGAGGCGGTGAAGGAGATCGTGCTGAACGGCCGGGGGACGATGCCCCCGATCCTCATGAACGACAAGGATTTCGAGGCCCTGATGGCCTACCTCAAAAAGCTTTGATCGCGACCGAATGTTGCCCGCGGCCGCCACAGGGCGGCCGCGGGCTTAGGTTGACTAGGGGAGTTCGACGGTTGAGAGGTCACCAAGGATGAGCTTTGGGGTTTGGGGTCTTGCGGTATGGCGGATGGCCCTGGCCCCGATGCCCAGGATGGAGCCGTGCAGGCGGACCCCTTCGACCAGGGCCTCGTCCTCGAGGATCGAATCCTCGACCTCGGCGTCGCGGACCACGGCCCCGGGGCCGACCGAGGTGTAGGGCCCGACGTAGGCGTCTTCCACCACCGCGCCGGCGGCGATGAGGGCCGGCCCCAGCACCCGGGCGTTGCGGACCGTGGCCCCGGCTTCGATGCGCACGCCGTTGCCGATTTCGCTGTGGATGACCTCCCCGAAAAGGCCGCTTTCGAGCCCGGCGAGGAGGAGGCGGTTGGCCTCGAGGAGATCGTTCGGTCGCCCGGTGTCCTTCCACCAGCCCTTGACGCTGATGCCGAGGACGGTCTGTCCCCCATCGAGCAGGCCCTGAATGGCGTCGGTGATCTCGTATTCGCCCCGGGCGCTGGGCCTGAGCCCGGCGATGACCGCGTGGATTTCGGGGCCGAAGACGTAGACCCCGGCCACCGCCAGTTTGGAGGGCGGGTCCTTGGGTTTTTCCACCAGGCGAACGATCCGCCCCCCCTCGACCACGGCCACCCCGAACTGCCGCGGGTCCTCGACCTCGACCAGGGCGATGGCTGCCGCCGGTCGCGTTTTTTGGAACTGCCGCACCGGTTCCAGGATTCCTTCTTCGAAGAGGTTATCGCCGAGGTACATCACGAAGGGGTCGTCGCCGAGCCATTCGCGGGCGACCTTCACCGCGTGGGCGAGCCCCTGGGGGTCATCCTGGCGGATGAAGCTGAAGTGGGCCCGGTCTTCGCCGTTGAGCGCGGCCTTCACCGGGGCCTCGGTTTTGGCGGAGACCACGATCCCGATCTCGTGGATGCCGGCCTCGAGGAGGTTTTCGACGGCGTAGGCGATGATCGGCTTTCCGGCGACCCGGATGACCGGTTTGGGTCGGGTGTAGGTGAGGGGTCGCAGCCGCGTGCCGTGCCCCGCGGCGAGGATCAAACCTTTCATACCCCCATTGTAGGGGCCAAGTGACGGGTCCCCGGGTCTTGAGCCCGCCGACACGCTCAGAGCGCTTCGCCTCGCTTTACCGTGGCCCCCGCCGCGGCGAAAGCCACGGCGGAGCAGTTAGTCGCGGAGCGCCTCGGCCGGTTTGAGCCGGAGCGGCCTGAGCAGGGGGAAGACGGAAGCGAGGAGTACGGCGACCAGGGCCACGCCGGACGCGTTCAGGAAATCCCGGCCTTCCAGCGCCACCGGCAGCTCGGTGATGAAGTAGAGCTCGCCGGGGATGGCGATGGGGTGGCTTTGCAGGTAGAGGGCGGCCAAAAGGCCGAGCAGGTTGCCGAGGATGATCCCCACCGCGCCCAGGATCAGGCCCTCGAGGGCAAACGCGGCATACACCTGCGGGCTGCTCGCGCCGAGCACCCGCAAAAGGGCGATGTCGGCGCGCTTTTCCCGCACCACCAGCGCCAGAACGTTGGCGATGCCAAGGGCGGCGACGCCCAGGATGAGCGAGAGCACCAAGCCGATGACCCGCTTTTGCAGGGCCAGCTGCTCGAGCAGCGTGCGGTTCAGATCCTGCCAGGTTTGCGCCCAGTAGGGGCCTTTTTCTACCAGGCGCCGGGCGACCTCGCGGGCCCGGGCTGGATCCTTGATCCGGAGGTGCCAGCCGGCGACGGTGCCTTCGGCCCCGAGGAGCGCCTGGGCGTCGTCGAGGGTGATGAAGGCGTAGCCGGCGTCGATGACGTAGTTTCCGGTCTCGAACTGGGCGGCGAGGGAAAACGACCGTCGCTTCTGGCCCACGGTCAGCGCGTAGAGGGTGTCGCCGGGGACGGCGCCGAGGGCGGCGGCGAGGGCTGACCCCAGGATCACCTTCCCCGGTGCCAGGGCCTCGAGGTTGAGCCCGGGGTAGACCGCGGGCGCGCCCTGGCCCACGCCGATCAAGGTGGCGAAATCGGTCCCCGCCTTCCTGCCGGCGCCGGCCCTGCGGGTGAGCAGGACCTTTACCGGGAGAAATGGGGTTTTGGCGGTGATCTCGGGATCGTTTGGGGGAGGCGCCTCGCGGCCGTCATAGGCCACGAGGACGATGTGGGGGGTGGCCTTGAGCGTTGCCCGGATCAGCTGGTCGGTGAAGCCGTTGGTGAGGGAGAGGGCGATGGTGATGGCGGCCACACCCCCGGCCACGCCGAGCACGGTGGCGGTGCTTTGCCAGCGGCGGTAAAAGATGTGCCGTAGTGCCAGGAACCAGGAAAATCCCACGCGAAAACCCGCTCACTGCGCCCCTGGGCGGCCGTAGCGGACCACGGTGAGGCGGACCCGCCGCACGCCGAACTTGAGCGCCAGGCTCCGGTCGGGGAACCAGATGTCGATTTGCTGGCGCTTTCGCTTGTTCATGGTGTCTTCGACGACGAAGAGGATGTTTTGGAAGAGGGGGTCAAAACGCCCGGCGTCGCTCCCGTCTTTCCAGCGCCCCAGATCCTCGATCTTGACCAGGGAGCCATACGGCAGGGTGTCCTTCAGGAGGTCGCGGCTCACCGCGATGATGCCAAGCCGGGTTCGGGCCCCGGTGGCGGTAATCCACGGCGTCCGGTCGGTTTCCCAGACGCTCGAGGTGTACGCGGTGGCTTTGAGGATGAGGACCCGCGGGGTCTCGGCGAGGGCCATGGCCAAGAGTCCGACGAGGAGTGTGACTGTAAGCCAAGTCCTTCGCACCGGTTTTCATTATACCCGAAGCCAGGGTTGCGGCGTCGGGGCTTGCCTTGGCGGAGGCTTTGGGCGAGCATGTTTTTGATGCAAACCTATCTCGGGCTCTTCCTCTACCTTCTGGGGACGGAATACTTGATCCTGGCCCACCCCCTCTGGCCGGGCTGGGGCTGGGGGCTGGTCCTTGGTTCGGTGCTCGTGTGGGCGTTTTTGCGTACCGGACGGCCGGCGCTGCTCTGGGGCGGCGCCCCGCTTTTGGGATGGGGCATCGGGGCCGCTTTCGCCGATATCTTTGGTATGGAGGCCTTCAAACTCTGGGGCGTCGGTGCGGGGCTCTGGGCGGTGGCCCGCATCTTCGCCGTGAGCGAGGCGGCCTATGTGGGTGCGGCTTTGCTCCTCGTCGGCGGGGTGGTGGGGCTTTTTGAGGCCGGGGTGGCCCCCTGGGTGGCGCTGGTGCTGCTCTTTTTGGGGGGCTGGCTTTTACTGGCGCGTTCGCCAGAAGAGGGTCCGGCCCGCGCCCGCGACTTCGAGGCCCGCTACCGGGCGTTGCTCCGCTGGCGGATCGAGCAAGCCCGGGCCGAAGGTCGGATCGTGACCGAAGTCCTTCCCGACGCCCTGGTGGTGGCCCTGGCCGAAGACCGGCCCGATCCCGAGGAACTTTCGCGCCTCCTCGGGGACCGGGCCCAGGCCTACCTCGATGCGCTGGTGGAGGTGCTCCAGGCGGCTTAAGGGCAGCTCGTTTGATCCTGGTAGAGCGTCAACGTGTAGCGAAGGCTGCCGTCCTCGTCGAACCCGGCGTAGGCGGGGGGATTGCCTCGGGTGTGGACGAGGACGAACTGGCCGTTTGTGACCGGGACGCAGTTGGTGTCTCCAACCGAGAGGGTTTGCTGCTTGGGTGCGCCGGCGGTCTGGGCGCTGTAGACGTCGGCCACCAGGAAGGCCGCGCCGGCGCCGCTCGCCTGCAGGTAGAGGTAGCCGGTGCCGACGAGGTAGCTGTCCTGCTCGCCGAGGAGCTCGATGGCCCCGCTGACGCTGGCGCCCGGGGCGATGGTGTCATTGTTGCTCCCGCTGGGGTTCGGGGTCAGCGTCGTGGCGCCCACCTGGATATCGACGGGGACGCCGCTCAGGTTCGTGACCTGCAGGTAGTAGGTCGCGCCGGGGAAGGCGTCGAGGTTGAGGCGGGGCCCGGTGGTGGGCGTGACAACAATCAGCGGCTTGGTGCCCTGGCTGGCGTAAACCAGGTCGGGGAGGCCGAACCAGGTATGCGCCACCGATTTCACCAGCGGCACCTGGTCTCGGTTGAGTACCGTGAGCTCAAGCTGGGCACCGGCGGGGTTCGTGGCCTGGGCCCAGATGGTCACCGGCCCGCTCGCGTTCTCGAGCAGAAAATAGATCGATTCATTCGGGGCCAGGTTGCTGGCGCTGGCGGTGCCGCCGGGGCTCAGCGTGGCCTCGGTGGTGGGAATGAGGCCGCATCCCGCGAGCACGACCAGGGAAAAAAGCCCAAGGAGCAGGCGCGTGCGTTTCAACTGCCCCACCTCCTTCGCCCCCATCTTAGCCTGGCCGGGGTCAAACCATGGCGAGGAAATGCTGAAGCGGCCTTCATTCAACCACGGCGACGAAGTCGTAGAGCTCGGGTCCCCCGCCGTGGTGTTCGATCTCGAGCTCGGGGAAGTAGGCTTCGAGGCGCTCGAGGATGCCCTCGAGTTCCGTTTTGTCCGCCGTGCTCTTGCTGAAAAGGGTCAGGATCTCGTAGTCGTGCTCGCCGACCAAGACCAGCTTGAGGAGCTGGACCAGGGCGTCTTCCGGGGTTTCGGCGACGAGTTTGAGCTGGCCGTCGAGCAGCCCGATGACCTGGCCCTCGAGGATCTCGCCCACGCCCTCGACGCTCGCGTCCTTGCTGGCGCGGGTGACCTCGAGCGTCCGCGCCCGCTCGGCGGCCGCTTGCATGTCGGCCACCAGCGTCTCGAGGTCGGCGTTTTCGTCGAAGACCACCGCTGCCGCCAGGCCCGAGCCCAGGGTCTTGGTGGGGAGCACCTGGACTTTTTTCCCGAACGAATCCTCGGCGATCTCGGCCGCTCGCTGGGCGGCCATGATGACGTTTTTGTTGTTGGGCAGGACGACGATGTTCTCGTTGGGCTGGCTGCGAATGGCATCCAGAATGTCCTCGACGCTGGGGTTTTGCGTCTGCCCGCCAGCCACCACCCGGGCGCCTAGGGCGCGAAAGGCCTTGGCCAGCCCCCACCCCGGGGCCACGGCGACCAGCCCCACGGGAGGCGGAGGTTCTTCGGCGGCGCCGACCATGGCCAGGATTTCCGAATGCTGCTCGCTCATGTCCTCGACCTTGGTACGGCGCATGCGGCCGAACCGGGCCACCGCGGCGAGGAGGGCGTCGGGGTCGTTGGTGTGGATGTGGCCCTTGACGAAACCTTCGGCGCCGACCACCAGGAGCGAGTCGCCAAAGCGGGACACCGCTTCGCGGATCTTCTCGATCGGCACCTGCACGTCCTCCATCAGGAACTCGGTGCAGTAGCCAAAGGCTTCTTCTTCGAACGCTTCCTGGGCGTAGCGCTCGATCTTGGGGGGTTCGGGCAGCGGCTTTTTCTCCACGTAGCCGAGGAGCCCCTCGAGGAACCGCACGTACCCCATCCCCCCGGCGTCGACCACGCCGGCGGTCTTGAGCACGGGCAGGAGCTCGGGGGTCTTTTCCAGCGCCTCGCGGGCCTGCTTGAGGGCCGCCTCCAAAACGCCCTCCACGGTATCGATGCCGGCTTCAAAGGCCTGGCGAGCTCCCTCGGCGGCGGCCCGGGCCACGGTGAGGATGGTGCCTTCGACCGGCTTCATCACCGCCCGGTAAGCGGTGCTCGCTCCGTGCTCGAGGACCGCCACCAGCCCTTCGTGGGTGAGGGTGGCGTATTTCTTGAGGACCTCGGCGTAGCCCTTCAGGATCTGGGAGAGGATCACCCCCGAGTTGCCCCGGGCGCCGAGCAGGCTGCCGTAGGCCAGGGCCCGGGCCAGGCTGGCCATGGTCGAGGTGTCGGTCAGGTCGAGTTCGCGCCGGGCCGACCGTAGGGTGAGGTGCATGTTGGTGCCGGTGTCGCCGTCGGGAACGGGGTAGACATTGAGGGCGTTGGTCTCCTCAACGTAGACGGCGAACCAGTCGGTGGCGTAGCGCAGCGCTTCGGCGAGCTCGCTGGGCGAGAGTCGCTTCATGCTTCCCCCCGGCTGATCCCGGTGACGTGGACGGTGATCCTCGAGAGCTTGACTCCGGCGAGCTCCGAGGCCGCCCAGCTGACCCGCTCGCCGACCGACTCCACCACCGCCGGGATGTTGACGCCGTAGACCACCACAATGTAGAGGTCGGCGAGGTAGGCCCCCCCTTGGTCGGGATCGGGCTTGAGGATCACGCCTTCCCGGGCTTCCTGCTTGCCAAGAATTCGGGAGAGCCCTTCGCGAAGGCCGACCGGGCTCATGCCCACGACGCCCGGGACCTCGTGGGCCGCCAGCCCCACGATGGAGGCGAGCGCCTGTTCGGTGACGGTGATGTTTCCCTTCACGGTTACCTCCTCAGCAAGCGCGCTTCCACGCGCTCGTCGCGGTAGCCGAAGACGACGCGCACCGGCAACCGACCTGGCCCCGCGATCCAGAGCTCGAAGTAGGCCTGGGGCGTGTTGAAACGGTATCCCTGGGCGCGAAAACGCCCCGCCGGCACCCGGACGAGCTGGGTGCCGAGGGATTGCAGACGGCCTTTGACCACACCATAAAGCCCCACGAAGGCCACCTCGGTGGCCTTCGGATTCGCCCGGATATAGTACAACAGCGATAGGTCGTCCCAAACCTGCCTTCGCGCGACGCGGTAAGTTCCCTCCAACCGCCCGTTCCGGAACCGTTTGCCGACCAGGGCCTTTCCGACTTCGGCCACCAGGCGGATCTGGCCGGAAAAGGGCGAGCGGATCTCCTTGACGAAGCGTCGGGTGGTGAGCTCGGAGCCGGTGAGGCTCTCCATCGAGAAGTCAAACCCCACCAGCCGGGCCAGGCTGGTGGGGTTGAGGGTGCCGACGTAGTTCCAGGCGTCGGCCCCGGCTTGGGTCGCGGTCACCGCGTAGGTGCCCACGGCCAGGCCACGGTAGCGCAGGGTGTACACCAGGTGCTCACCCGGCGGCCAGGGCACGGCCGCCAGCCCCATGCCCAGGGTCAGGACCAGGGCAAACGCTGTGAACCACCGAGTTATCCCAACGCCTCCTCAGGAGGAGTATAGGGGAGGCCGAAGGCTTCTGCCACCGCGGGGTGGGTGACCTTGCCGCCGTAGGTGTTGAGCCCTTTCAGGAGGGCGGGGTCGTCCTTCAGGGCCTCGAGCCCGCGCTCGGCCAGCCGCAGCAGGTAGGGGAGGGTCTGGTTGGTGAGCGCGAAGGTACTGGTGCGGGGCACCGCGCCCGGCATGTTGGCGACGCCGTAGTGCACCACCCCGTCCACCACGTAGGTGGGGTCGTCGTGGGTCGTGGGGCGGATGGTCTCAACGCAGCCCCCCTGGTCGACGGCCACGTCGACGATGACCGCCCCTTCCTTCATCTCGGCCAGCATCTCCCGGGTCACGAGCTTGGGGGCTTTCGCGCCCGGGATCAGCACGGCGCCGATCACCAAATCGGCGAAACGGATCGCCTTTTTGATATTGGCCTCGGTCGAGGTCAGGGTGATGAGCCGCCCGCCGAAGACGTCGTCGAGGTACTGGAGCCGCCGGTGGTTGATGTCCAAAACGTAGACCTGGGCCCCGAGGCCGAGGGCAATCTTGGCGGCGTTGGTCCCCACCGTGCCGCCGCCCAGGATCACCACCGCCCCCGGCGCCACCCCGGGCACGCCGCCGAGCAGGATGCCCCGGCCGCCCTGGGGACGCTCGAGGTGGTAAGCCCCGACCTGGGTGGCCATCCGGCCCGCCACCTCGCTCATCGGCGTGAGGAGGGGGAGCGAGCCGTCCTCGAGCTGGACGGTTTCGTAGGCGATTCCAGTCACCCCCGAGCGGATCATGGCCTGGGTGAGGCTTTCGCTGGCCGCCAGGTGGAGGTAGGTGAAGAGCACGAGGTCGCTGCGCAGGTAGCCGTACTCCTCCGGCAGCGGTTCCTTGACCTTGACCACCAGCTCGGCCGACCAGGCCTCCTTGGCGCTGACGATCTCAGCGCCGGCGGCGCGGTACTCGTCGTCGCTGATGCCGCTGCCGAGGCCGGCGCCTTGCTCCACCAGCACCGTGTGGCCGCGCCGGGTCAGGCTCTCCGCCCCGCCGGGGGTCAGGGCCACGCGATTCTCCAGCGTTTTGATCTCCTTGGGTACGCCGACGATCATGGTTTCACCTCGCCCCCTAGCTTAGGCCGTGGTCGCCGGCCCTCGGAAGAGGATTAAAAAGGCTTTCGGGCGAAATACCTTTCGAATCAAAGGTAATATTGGTCTATGGCAAGCGAAGCAAAAGTTCTTTTGGATCCGAAGTCGGTGGCGATTCTGAACGCTTTGCAGCGCGATGCCCGCGTGACGTTCGCCGAGCTGGGGCGCCAGGTGGGGCTTTCGGCCCCGGCGGTCGCCGAGCGGGTGCGCCGCCTGGAAGAGGCGGGGATCATCCGCGGCTACGGGGCGCGGCTCGACCTCGAGGCCCTGGGGTATTCGGTCACCGCGCTCATCGAGGTGGCGGCGCCACCCGGGCGCTACCCCCAGGTGCTGGCCTACGCCGAGGCCCAGCCGGAGGTGCGCGAGTGCTACTTCGTGACCGGCGAGAGCAGCTTCGTCGCCCGGGTGGTGGCCCGTTCGATCGCCCATTTGCACGAGCTGGTGCAGGGCCTTGGCCAGTTCGGGGCCACCCGGACCTCGGTCGTGCTCTCCCGACCGCTGATTAAAGACGTCTTCCTACTTGAAGACCCGACGGATACGTAGCTTGAACCCGTCGCCCTCGGCCACGGCCACCAGCTTCCCCCGCTTGTCGGTCAGGCCCACGAGGCCGGTGACCGGGATGGGTAGGGGAACGCCCTCCAGGACCCGGCGCACCTCGGTGTGCGAGAGTTCGACGGTTGGGAAGGGCAGCGCCGCCGTCTCCGGGATCCGGGCCGCCTCGAGCTCTTCCGGTGGTCTGGCCGCCGCCAGGTCGATCTTGCCCACCCGGGTCCGCACCAGCCCGGAGAGGAAGGCCTCGGTGCCGAGCGCCTTGCCCAGGTCGCGGGCGAAGGCCCGCACGTAGGTCCCGGCGCCGACCACCAGCCGCACCACGGCGGTGGGGAACCGGCCGAGCGGCGGCGGGAGCTCGGCCGGTCGGCCCCGCTCATCGAGCCGCCAGCCCTTCGCTCCCCGCCCGATCTTCTTGGCTTTGGGCTCGGCGTCGAAGGCGAGGAGCTCGACCTCGAGGTAACGGACCGGCCGCGGCGCGAGCTCCAAGGCCTTTCCTTTGCGGGCGGCTTCGTAGGCCCGCATGCCCTTAACCTTGACCGCGGAATAGGCGGGGGGCACCTGGGTTTTGAGGGTCAGAAACGATGCCAGGGCGTGGCGGAGTCGGCTTTGGGAGAAGTTCGCTGGAACGACCGCCTCGATCGGCCCTTCGGCATCGAGGGTCGGCGTGGTGGCGCCGAAGCTAATCCAGGCGATGTACTCTTTTTCCTCGCCGGAAAGAAATGGGATCAGCTTGGTGTGGGGGCCGCTCGCCAGGATGAGCAGTCCGGTGGCCAGGGGGTCCAGGGTACCGGTATGACCGATGCGTCGCTCGCCCAGTTTTTTCCGGGCCAGGTCGACGACGTCGTGGGACGTGAGACCAAGGGGCTTGTTCACGGCGAAGAGGGGCATGCCACGCGGATTTTAACACCCGTAGACTGGGAGGCGTGGAGGGCGTGCGGCTGCAAAAGTACCTGGCGCGCTCGGGCCTGGCCTCCCGGCGCAAGGCCGAGCGGCTGATCGAGGCCGGCCGGGTGACGGTGGACGGCGTCGTGGCCACCCTCGGCACCCGCGTGCGGCCGGGGCAGGAGGTCCGCGTCGACGGTCGCGTCGTGGCCCCGCCAGCGGCCGTGATCGTCCTTCTGCTCCATAAGCCCCAGGGCTACACCACCACCCGCTCTGATCCCCACGCTTTGCGGACCGTCTACGAACTGCTGCCCGAGCTGCCAGGGTTGCACGCGGTGGGCCGGCTCGACCGCGATTCCGAGGGGCTCTTGCTCTTCACCAACCACGGCGAACTCACCCAGCGGCTGACCCACCCCCGGTACCGGGTGGCCAGGGTCTACCGGGTTTGGACCAAAAAAGGCGCGATCCCACCCCCGGTGGCCAGGCAGCTCGTGCGCGGGGTGCGGGTGGACGGTGAGCGGCTGAAAGCCCAAAAGGCGCGCCCGGCCCCGGGGGGCGCGGTATTGACCCTGACCGAAGGAAAAAAGCGCGAGGTGCGTCGCATGCTCGCGGCCCTCGGATATCCGGTGGTTCGGTTGCTGCGGGTCAAGATGGGGCCGGTCCGGCTCGGGGGGCTCAAAGCGGGGCAGTGGCGGCGTCTTGATGAGGCCGAGGTCGACGCCCTTTTTCGCAGCGTGGGGTTGGAGAAGCGATGAGCGTCATCCTCATATTGCTCGGAGTGGGGCTGCTCTATTACGGCGGCGAGCTTTTGGTGAAGAACGCTTCCCTCCTTGCCCGCTCGCTCGGACTTTCGCCGCTCGTTGTCGGGCTGACGGTGGTCGCCTTTGGTACCTCGGCCCCCGAGCTCGCGGCGAGCCTGGTGGCGGCGCTGGTGGGCAACCCCGA
>CAZXOY010000021.1:0-31358 GCA_964642655.1 uncultured bacterium | reverse complement strand
ACGGCCCCCGTGCCAAGGGGGATTTTAGCACGGGGGCTCCAGCTTGGCTAGGGGAGTGCCCGTCTGTTTTTCGGCGAAGGGTGGTGCCTTTCGAGCGTCGTCCCGTCCAAGGAAAAGCCGCCAGCCCCGCTCGCGCCTATGCCGTACCTTGGAGGTGTGCGCCGAGCCGCCGCCCTTTTTCTCCTGGTGCTCGCCGGCCTCGCTCTGATGCTTTGGCGGGTGAAACCGGGCGCCACCGGCCTACCCGAGCCGTATGACGCGTTGGTGGTGGCCTTGCAGGCGCGTGACGTCGAAGGTCTTCGCAAGCTCGCTGAGAGCGATGCCTACGCCCGCGTGGTGGCGGCCAGGGCGTTGGCTGAGTTGCCCTCTGTTCCGCCTGGTGAACGCCTGAAGTACGTCCAGGTGGTCACCGATTTCGAGGGCAGGCACGCTTACGCCTGGGCGGCGGCCCGCTACGAGGCCCTGGGCGAGTTGGACCGGGCTGCGGCGCTTTGGGCACGCCTTTTGCCCGAGGCAAAAGCGAAGGAAGCGCTTTCGCGCCTTGCCGATTCGGGAAGCTTGGTGGCCCTCGAGGGTTTACTCAAGGCACGGGCCTTTTCCAAGGTGTTGGCGCTCGCGCCTCGCGATCGACCTGACCTGAGAGCCCGGGCGTTGTTGGGACTCGGGCGGTTGCGCGAGGCGCTTGCCCCCCTCCGGGATTGGGCTCAAGGCTCCCGGGCCGGTGGTCTGGCCCTGGCCGACACCCTTTGGGCCCTCGGTGAGCGCCGGGCTGCCCTCGATCTTTACCAAAGGCTCGGGGGCGCTGCCGGCGCTTGGGGCCAGGCCCGCATCTACCAGGCCGAGGGCAAGGTCCAAGCCGCCGTTTCCGCCTACCTGAACGCCGGTGCGAGGGGGCAATTCGCCGCCGCGGGGTTGCTCGAGGCCACAGACCCGCTGCGGGCGATTGGCCTTTACCTCGAGCTCGCAAGCGGGCGGTCGCGATACGCCGACGACGCGGCGTTTCGGGCCTGGGTGCTCGCTGGCCGGCTGGGGCGGGACGACCTCCGTCAGCAGGCCTATGACCGGCTGGGCGGCGGGCTCGGGCTGCTCGCGGGGAAACCCTTGGCCCCCATCTCGGTCCGTCCTCGAACGCTGCCCCCCCCGGCTGGCCTGGACACCGTCCGGTCGCTCCTTGTCGCCCGCCACAAGGCGTGGGCTTCGGGCGAGGTCCGTTGGCGCGGGCAGAGGGCCGAAGGGGAGGCGCGGCTTGGTTGGGCCTGGGCTTTGTATGCGCTCGGCGACGTCCGCGGTGCGATGCAGCTGGCGGTTGGGCTTGAAGGGCGGGAGGCGATCTTGCTCCGCTATCCGCGGCCCTACCTCGATGCGGTGCGGCGGGAGGCCGACCGGAACGGGATCGACCCCTGGCTGATCTACGCGGTGATGCGCACCGAATCGGCGTTCGATCCCCGGGCGGTGAGTCCCACTGGGGCGAAGGGGCTGATGCAGTTCATCGATCCCACCTGGCGCGAGGTCGCTGGCTGGTTCGGGGAGTCTCCGGGCGACCCCTTTGACCCCGAGACCTCGATCCGCTACGGCGCGCGCTACCTGGCGTGGCTGCTTCAGTATTTTGGCGGCCGCTTGCCGGAAGCGATCGTGGCGTATAACGGTGGTCCCGGCTACGTCCGCCGCGGGATCAGCGCCCACGGCAGCTTTGAGGATTTCCTGCGCTTTGCCCGCGACGAGCCCCGGGAATACCTGGCCAAGGTGATGGCCAGCTACAGCATTTACCGCGCGCTCGCGCCCCTTTCCTTTAGGCCCCCACAGTTCGCGGCGCGTCTTGCCGATCTTGCTTCAACGCGAGGAGGTTTTCCCTCGCCTTTTTGATGATGGCCCCGCCGAGGAGTTCATCCCCGTTGTAAAACACCGCCGATTGCCCTGGGGTGACGGCGAAGACCGGCTCGCGGAACGCCAGGGTCAAGGCGTCTTCGCTGACGTTTACCACCCGGGCGGCGACCGGGCGGGCCTGGTACCGGATCTGCACCAGGATTTCCTCCGGCCATGACTCGAGGGGTTGGATGGCGTTCAGGGCCACGCCCTCGAGGCCGAGCCACATCGCCGCCTCACGCGGTCCTACGTAGAGCGTGTTGTGTTCGATGTCCACCCGGACCACGTAGCGGACGCGGTGGCTTTGGTAGAGGCCGAGGCCGCGTTTCTGGCCCACGGTGTAGAGGTGGGCCCCCTGGTGTTGGCCGATCACTTCCCCACTCAAAAGGTCCACCACCGGCCCGGGGGTTCCCCCGAGCCGCTGGAGCAGGAAGTTCTTGGGGCTTTGTTGGACGAAGCAGAGGTTTTGACTCTCGGGCGTTCCGGCGACCACCAGGCCGTGAGCTTCGGCGATGGCACGGATTTCGGCCTTGAGCATTGATCCGAGGGGGAAGAGGGTTCTCTCCAACACCCTGCGCTCGATGGCCCAGAGGAAGTAGCTCTGGTCCTTTCGGCGGTCGCGCCCCCGGAAAAAGCGCGCCTCCCGGCGTTCCAGGTAGTGGCCGGTGGCGATGTACGCGGCGCCGATCCGATCGGCCACCTGCAAAAGCCCGCTCAGTTTGACGAATGGGTTGCAGCGGACGCAGGGGTTTGGGGTCTGGCCCCGGGCGTGCGCCTCCAGGTAGGGCTCGATGACCTGCCGCCGGAAGATTTCCTGGGCGTCGACGACGACGAAGGGGATGCCAACCTGCCCGGCCACCCGCGCGGCCCGGGCCTGGGCCGCGGTGTTGCAACAGGAATTTTCCGCCTCGCCGGACTCGAGCTTCAGCATGACCCCGACCACGTCGAAGCCCGCGTCTTTGAGCAGCAGGGCCGCGACGGAGGAATCCACCCCACCCGACATGCCGAGGACCACCCGATCGCTCACGAGCTCTCAGTCTACCTGCTGGCGGGTGGCTACAAGGTGAGCTCGATCGGCGGTTCCCTGGGCCGGTGCTTTTGCGCACGGCGCATTGAAAAAGCGCGCTGGAACCCCTTAGCCTCGAGAAAGCGATGGAACTCAAGGTCAAGCGGGCCTACGAACCGCCGGATCCGTCTGACGGCGTGCGCATCCTGGTGGACCGCTACTGGCCAAGGGGGTGTTCGCGATCAGCCCTGCGGATTGATCTCTGGCTCAAGTCGGTCGCCCCGTCGGAGGATTTGCGACGTTGGTTTTCCCATGACTGCGAGCGGTGGGAAGCCTTTAAGGCCAAGTACTTCGCCGAGCTCGATCGAAATCCCGAGGCCCTGAGGCCGGTTCTGAGTGCTTTGGCGAAAGGCCCGGTAACCCTGATCTACGCCGCTAAAAACGAACGCTGTAACCACGCCCGGGCGCTGGCGGAATATTTGCGAAACCGGGGCGCTTAAATAGACCGCCGTGGCAAAAGCCACGGCGGGGCCCCAGGGAAGGTTAAAAGACCGAAAATCTGGCGTCGGTGCTCAGGCCACCAGGCGTTCGCGGTCGGAGGTGCCGAGCGCGGCCTTGGTGCTCTCGATGGCCACCTCGATCATGTCGTCGGTGGGCTCGTCCACGGTGAGCGCCTGGAATTGAAACCCGAGCCAGCGCAGCGCCCGGCTGAACGGGTCGTCGTGGGACGAGGAGTAGCGGAGCATCTCGAAGGCGACCGCCGCGACCAGCGGCAAGAGCACCACCCGCCCCGCCAGCCGCCACCAGAGAATTTCGGCGTGGGGCAAAAAGCTGTAGACGAAGATCGAGGCCACGATGACGAAGGCGATGAACGTGGTCCCGCACCGGGGGTGAAAGCGGGGCTGGGCCCGGACATTTTCGACCGTCAGCGGCAGGCCGAGGCTGTAGGCGTGGATGGCCTTGTGTTCGGCGCCGTGGTACATGAGGAAGCGCCGAGTATCCTCGAAACGGCGGAGAAAGAGGAGGTAGCCGACAAGGAGGCCGGTTTTGATGAGGCCGGCGACGCCGTTGTAGAGCCAGGGGGCGTTCTTGGCGTCGGTAAAAAGCCCGGCGACGAACGCCGGCAAAACGATGAAGAGCAGGATGCCGACCGCCGTACTCAGGGCCATCGTGGCGTAGAGCGAACCCTTGCTCAGCGCGGGCCCGTCGTCGCCTTCGGCGAGCTGGGCGCTTTTGGCCAGTGCGGTGTAGGAAACCGAAAGCGCGTCAAAAAGCGCGATCACCCCTCGAATGAGGGGCCAGCGCGCCCAGGCGTAGCGGGAGGCGAGCGAGGCTTCCTCGTGGCGCTCGACGTGGATTTCTCCGGAAGGGAGGCGGACCGCGAGGGCCCATGCATCCGGGGCTTTCATCATCACGCCCTCGAGGGCGGCACTTCCACCAATCTGCTTCACGCCCGTATTTTCCTATGTTTCGCCCCTTTTGTCGAGGAATTTTTGCATGCTATGCTCAAAACCATGATGAAGATCGATATACGTTCGGCCCGGCGTCCGCTCGAGGCGCTTCCTGCCCGCATGCGGGCCGTCGGCGTGGTGGCTGGAGCGCTCACCGAAGAAGGCCTGGCGCTCGACGAGACGCTTGGCGGACAGCTGAGCGCGACGCTGAGGCGCAGCAAGTTCAAGGGCAACGTGGGGGAAACCCTCACCCTGGCCCAGGGAGAAACCTTCGTGCTCCTGGTGGGGCTTGGTGGCAAGCGTGGGGTGTCGGCGGACCGCGTACGCCGCGCCGGGGCAGTGGTGGCCCGGGAAGCGCTTCGCCTGAAGGTGCGGGAGGTGGCGGTCGAAAACTTCTTCGCCGACCGTTTGGGCAAGGCGGAGGCCAGCTATGCGCTGACGGAAGGGCTCTACCTCGGCAGCTACCGCTTCGTGAAATACAAATCCGGCGAGCGCGCGCCGCGGGTTCGTTACTGGATCGCCCGTGGCCGGGGACGCTCGGTGGCCGAAGCCCTGGTGATGGCCGAAGCCACGGCCTTCGCCCGCGACCTGGTCAACGAGCCCCCCAATGTCCTGACGCCCGAGGCGCTCGCCGAGCGGGCCCGGCGCCTGGCCGAAACGTCGGGGTTGGAGATCGAGGTTTTGGGACCGGAAGAGATGGAGGCCCTGGGCATGGGGGCGTTGCTCGCGGTGGCCCGGGGCTCGTCGAACCCGCCCCGCCTGATCCACCTCACCTACCGCCCGGAAGTGAAGCCGAGGCGCAAGGTGGCGCTGGTGGGCAAGGGACTTTGCTTCGATACCGGTGGCTATTCGCTGAAACCGACCGACTTTATGAAGCACATGAAGGGCGATATGGGTGGCGCGGCTGCCGTGCTCGGGGCCATGCAGGCCATCGCCCGTCTCAAGCCCGCGGTCGAGGTCCACGCCTACGTCGCCGCCGCCGAGAACAAGATCAGCGGGTCGGCCTACGTGGTCGACGAGGTCATCCGGGCCATGAACGGCAAGACCATTGAGGTCAAGAACACCGACGCCGAGGGGCGCCTCACGCTGGCGGACGCTCTGGTCTACGCCGGCCGGGAGGCTCCGGATGCGATCGTGGAGCTCTCCACCCTCACCGGAGCGGCGGTGGTGGCGCTCGGGAAGGACATCGCCGGGCTTTTTGCCACCGACGAGCGGCTCGGCGAGGCGCTGCGGAGCGCCGGGGCGGTTGAGGGCGAAAAGCTCTGGCCCATGCCTTTGGAGGAGGATTACAAGCAGCTTTTAAAAAGCGACGTGGCCGATATCGCCAACGTAGGGAACCGGGAAGGCGGCGCCATCCAGGCTGCTTTGTTCCTCACCGAGTTCGTCCGCGATCCCTTCGTGCACATCGACATCGCCGGTCCCGCGTTCCAAAAGCAGGCCTGGGCGCTCGGTCCGGCGGGAGGAACGGGTTTTGGCGTGCGCACGCTCGTGCGCTGGCTTTTGAGCTGATTCGCCGGCCGTGCCCTTCGGGTCTCTTTCCGGGCAACCGGCAAGGGGCCCGAAGGGCTTTAAGATGGTTGCCGTGGAGCACGTACGCGTGGTTCTCGTCGGCACCCAGGAATCCGGCAATCTGGGCATGGTGGCCCGGGCCATGAAAAATTTTGGCCTGCGCCGTTTGGTGCTGGTTTCACCGGAAGCCAGGGTGAACGACGAGGCCTTGAAGTTCGCGGTCGGCGCCCGCGACGTCCTCGAGGGCGCCACGGTCGTCGACGACCTGTCCCAGGCCCTGGCCGGGGTCGAGCTTTGTGCCGGGGCCACCGCGAGGGCGAGAGAGGTCTACCCGGGAACGCTCATGACCCCGAGGCAGGCCGCGCCCATCCTGCGGGGGGCGGCCGAGGAAGGGCTCGAGGTGGCTCTCGTTTTCGGGCGCGAGCGATCGGGCCTGACCAACGATGAACTCGCCCGCTGCCACCATGTGCTGCGCATTCCCACCGCCCCCGATTTCAAAAGCCTGAACCTGGCCCAGGCGGTTTTGGTCGTGGCCTATGAGCTTTTTTCGGCCCGATCCGAGCCCTTCACCGCGCCCAGGCCGGCGCCGGTCGAGGGCCTCGAGGCCTTCTTCTCCGATTTTGAGACCATGCTGCTCGAGATCGGCTATGCCGACGAAAAGCGTATGCCCCACGTCATGCGCACCTTTCGCCGCATCTTCCACAAGGCCTTGCTGACCCCGAACGAGCTGGCCATGCTCCGGGGCCTGGTGCGCCAGACCAGGTGGGCGGCTGGGCGTGGAGGCGGGTGATGGTACCCCAGGAGAGCTTAAAAGGCCTTGCCCGCCGGGTACGGGCGGCGCGTTTGATCCTTCCTCCCATCATCGGGCTCTTCGTGCTCGTCTTTCAGTTCACCCTGCGCGGTAGCCTTTCCGACCCCCACGCCTTTTGGTTGATGCTTGGGTTTTATGGCCTCATGGGGCCGTTCGTGGTGTACCTGACGCTTGACTGGATCTCCGATGAGCTCAGGGCCAGAGAGCAGGCCGAGCAGGCGCTGCTCGAGGCCAACCGCCGGCTCTCGGCGGTGCGAACCGTGGTGCACCGGGCTCTTGAGGCCGAGAACCTCGATGAGGTCATGCGGGCGGTCGCCGAGGCCATCCGCGAGGCCCTGCACGGCGAGGTTGCCCTCGAGCTGGAAGACTTTCGCTACACCACCGCCGGCTTTCCCCCGGGAGGGTGCGACGCGCCCGGGGTGATCTACGTTGATCTTCCCCGGAGTGGGGGAAGGTTGTGCTTCGTTGGAGAGGCCGAGGCGAGCTTTCTGGAGATCCTCGCCGGCGAGGTGGACTCGGTCATCGAGGCCGCCCAGGCCCGAACCCGCGATCTCCTGACCCTTTTTGAAGTCGACGAGGCGCTGCGCGCCGAAGCCAATTTGGAAAAGCTTCTCGATCGCCTCCTCGGACGCATTTTGGAGTGGGCGGGGGCCGAGGGGGGCGCCGTGTACCTGCTGGATGAGGGCGGGGTGCTCAAGCTCTGGGCCTCGGTGGGTTACGCGCCCGGGCGCAGGGCGTTCTTGCCTCAGGGGCCGTGGCGCGACGCCCTCAGGCGGCCGGTCTTTCTCGGTCCGGGGCGTTTGGCCGTGCCCCTTGGGGATAAGGATCCGGTGGGGGTGTTGCTTTTGCTCGGCGAGCACCAGCGGCTGAAGAGCGAGCTGCCGTTCCTGAAACTCCTCGCTTCGCAGGTGACCCTCGCGGTGCGAAACGCCCAGGCTTACCTGCGGGCCGAGGAGCTCGCCATTCACGAGGAGCGCACGCGCATCGCCCGCGAGATCCACGATGGGCTTGCCCAGGCGCTGGCCTTCATGGCCTTGAAGCTCGATTTAGCCCAGCGTTTGCTTTCCAAGAACCCGTCCCGGGCCGAGCGGGAGATGCAAAGGGTGCAGCAAACGCTCAGGGAGCAGATCCGCGAGGTCAGGCGGTCGATCTTCGCCCTTCGGCCCATCGACCTCGAGCGCTACGGCTTTCTCGAGTCCTTGCGCCGGTACGCCGAGGCCTTTGCTGAGCAGGCTGGATTTCGCATTCAGGTCGATGTTCCCGCCGAGGTCGATCTGACTCAGGCGTCGGAGCTGGCGCTCTTTCGGGTGCTCCAGGAAGCGCTCAACAACGTTGCCAAGCACGCTCGTGCCCATCAGGTGCGGGTGAGGCTCGATCCCCTCCCCGAAGGGGGTGCGAGGCTCGTGGTCGAGGACGACGGGGTGGGGTTTGACCCGCAGGCGGTGCCCAAGGAGGGGCATTTTGGTCTCGCCCAGATGAACGAGCGAATCCTCGCCCAGGGCGGGCGCTTTTCGGTCGAGAGCGCGCCCGGCTCCGGGACACGCGTGGTGGCCGAGGTTCCGGGGTAAGACGATGACATTTTCCGGCGCAGTCCTCGCGGGCGGGCGTTCGGCCAGGTTCGGGGCCGATAAGGCTCGCTTCATCTGGCGGGGGAAACCGCTCATGCAACATGTCCTTGAGAGCCTGGAGGAGGCCGATGAGCGCTTCATCGTCGCTAACCGCCCTTACCCCGAGTTCGGCCTCCCCGTTTATCCCGACGTCATCCCCGGAGGCGACTCCCTTTCGGGGCTCCATGCGGCGCTGCTTTATGCGCGATCGCCCTGGGTTGCGGTGGCGGCCTGCGATCTGCCCCGGCTCGACGCCCGTTTTTGGCGGCGTCTCCTCGAGGCCCGCGGCCAGGGACTGGCCGTGGTCGCGCTGGGGCCTTCGGGCTACCCCGAGCCTCTGGCGGCGCTGTATTCCAAGGCGGTGCTCCCGATCGTGACCCGCCATCTTCAGCAGGGAGAGCTGCGGGTCGGGGCGGTGCTCGAGGCCGCCCGGGCGGTGCGCGTTCCCTGGGAAGCGCTCGCTGGCGATTTCGACCCCGACCTCTTCGCCAACGTCAATACACCAAGCGATCTCCCGTGAACCCGGCGCGGCTTTAGGCCCCAATGGGTATGGCCTGGCCGAACTCGGCGAGCGTGGCGCGTTTTTTCCGTTCCGAAAGACCGCTCGCCAGGCGCTCGAGTTTGTCGGCCTCGCCGTGCACCAGCACCACGTTCGAGGCCACCTCGAGCCAGTCGAGGAGTTCGTCCCGGTCGGCGTGGCCGGAAAACCCACCCAGGGTGTGGATCTCGGCCCTGACCGGGACGGTGTGCCCGTGGATGCGGATGGGGGTCTCCCCGTCGATCAGACGCCGCCCGAGCCCACCGCGGGGTTGATAACCGACCAGGATGAGGCTGGCCCGGGGGTCGGGGAGATGGTGCCGCAGGTGGTGGAGGATTCGCCCACCGCTGAGCATCCCGCTGCCGGCGATGATGGTGGCCGGGCCCTCGAGGTCGTTGATCGCTTTCGATTCCTCGACGCTCGTGGTGTGGTGGAGGCGCTGGGGCCTGAAGGGGTCGATGCCCCTGGCGTAGAGCTGCTGGACTTTAAACGAGAAGGCCCCTCGTACGCGCTCGAAGACCTCGGTCACCCGGGTGGTGAGCGGCGAGTCGACGTAAACCGGGTGCACCGGGATTCGACCCGCGGATTCGAATTCGCGGAGATAGAAGAGAACTTCCTGCGCGCGTTCCATGGCGAAGGCTGGAATCAGCACCTTGCCCCCGCGTCCCAGCGCCCGGGCCATGACCTGCGCGAACTCTTCCAAGGTGGCCTGCAAGGGTTTGTGGTTTCGGTCGCCGTAGGTCCCCTCCGAGACCACGAGATCGGCCTGGGGCGGGTAGTCGGGGTCGGGCAGGACTTCCTTACGGCGGTTCCCCAGATCGCCGGAGAAAACCACCCGTCGCCCCCCGACCTCAACCACGACGATGGCCGAGCCCGGCAGGTGACCGGCATTTCGGAATTCGATCTCAAACGGGCCCACGGCGAGTCGCTGGTAGTAGGGCCAGGGGGAAAAGCGTTCGTAGAGCGCGTGCAGGTCGTCTTCGTTCCAAAGCAGCTCGGGGGCTTTTTTGCCTTTCCGCTCGGCACGGTGGATTTCCTCGAGCATGAGCTTCAGGGCGTCCTCGAGGATCGGGCGAGCGAGCAAAAGGGTGGGTTCGGTGGCGTAGACCGGCCCCCGGTAGCCCTCGCGTATGAGCCGGGGGAGCCGTCCGATGTGGTCGAGGTGGGCATGGGTCACCACCACTGCCTCGACCGCTCGCGGGTCAAAGCCGAACGGGGCGTGGTTTTGGGCCTCGGCCTCGCCCTGATAAAGACCGCAGTCGATGAGGATCCGCGTCCCTTTGTAGGTGAGGAGGTGGCAGCTTCCGGTGACGGTTTTCGCCGCCCCATAGGCGGTCAGCGTTGGTTCCATGGGACCAGTCTATGCCGGTGCCGATGACAAGGCCATGACGCACCCGCGCTAGACTGAACGTGGACGTGGCGCGGGTACTGGTGGTTGAGGACGAAGCGAGCGTGCGCATGGGCCTCAGGCTCGGGCTCGAGGGCCGGGGTTTTCACGTGATCGAGGCCGAAAACGCCGCTCAGGCCTGGCCCCGTTTGGCGGAGTGCGACGTCGTGGTCCTCGACTGGATGCTCCCCGATGAGCCGGGCGTGCGTTTCCTCGAGCGTTTGCGCAAGAGCGAAGCCTATGCCGATCTCCCGGTGCTGATCCTGACCGCTAAGGCCAGGGAGGTCGATCGTGTCGAGGGGCTTGAACGCGGCGCCGACGACTACCTCACCAAACCCTTTTCGCTGGCTGAGCTGGCGGCCCGGCTTAAGGCTTTGCTGCGGCGGTCGGGGCGGAAAAACCGGCTGGTGTTCGGGGCCCTGATCCTCGACCTCGAGGCGGCCGAGGTCCATTTGGGCGGGCAGAAAGTGGGGCTTACCCGTCGCGAGTTCGATTTGCTGGTGTTTTTGGCCCGCCATCCGGGACGGGTCTTCGATCGCGAGACCCTGCTCGATGCGGTGTGGGGGGTGGAGTACTTCGGCACCCCGCGCACCGTGGATCAGCACGTGGCCCAGCTCAGGGAAAAGCTGGGGCCTTCCTGGATCGAAACCGTACGCGGCCGGGGCTATCGTTTCCGGGGAGAGGAATCTTGAGCGATCGAACCTTGATTTCGGCCTGGGAGTCAGCCTTTGAGGGGCTCGTCCTCCATGAAAAGGGCCATGTCGTCTACATCAACCCGGCGGCCAGCGCCCTTTTGGCGGTCGATCGCGACCGCGTCGCGGGTAAGCCCCTCCTCTTTGCCCTGCGCGATCATCGGCTGGCTGCCATAGCCGCGAGCGGGGGAGAGGGGCGGGTCGAGCTCGGTGGGCGGATCCTCCTGGTCCGCGCTGTCCCGGGGGCGCTCTATTTGCTCGATGTCACCGAGAGCGAGCGCGAACTTTCCCGAACCCGGCTCGCCCGAGAGCTCCTGGCCCACGAGCTGCGCACGCCGGTGGCTGGAATTAAAGCCCTGCTCGAGGCCCTGGACCAGGACCCAAAGCGCCCTGAGCGCGACGCCATCCTCGAGCTGGTGCGCAAGGAGGTCCTGCGCCTCGAACGGCTGGTGCGGGGAGATGCGCTGGGTTTCGGTGTTCCGCCGTGGCCCCTCGCCAGTCTCCGCGAGCGGCTCTTGCGCTTAGTGCCCGAGGCGGCCTCGGTCGAGTTCTCGCTTCGACACGAGGTCGTGGTCGAGGAAGACGCGGTGTTTCAAATCCTCCTCAACCTGGTGGAAAACGCGCTCAAGTACGGCAAGGCGCCGGTTTCGGTCACCAGCGAGGTGACCGAAGAAGGGCTCCGGATCGAGGTGCGGGATGCCGGGCCCCCGCTTTCGGACTACGAGCGTTTGTTTCAACCCGGACAGCGCGGGGTCCACGCCGCGAGCGTGCGGGGGAGCGGTCTGGGACTTGCCATCGTACGCCGGATCGCCCGGGGGCTCGGGGGCGACGCGTACGGGCGACGGGTTGAGGGGAAAAACGCGTTCGGTGTGGTGCTGCCGGCGGCGGTGCTGGCGGAGAGAAATCCTTAGGAGGGAAAGGTATGCGAGAGGTTTTGGACCGGGAACTCGCTTCGATCAGCGAGAAGTTCCTCACCATGGCCAGCATGGTGAAGGAGATGGTCAAGCTGGCGAACGCGGCGCTGGTTGAAGCGGACATTGAGAAGGCGAGGGCGGCGATGGCCATGGACGCGGAGGTGGATGGCCTCGAGGCCAGGATCGACGACGAGGCGATCGCCACCATCGCCCGTCACCAGCCTGTGGCCGGTGACCTCCGCTTCTTGGTGAGCATCCTCAAGGCGGTGACCGACCTCGAACGCGCGGGGGATTACGCCGCCCACGTGGCCGAGGACGCGATCGTGCTGGCCAAAGAACCGCCGCTCAAACGCTACGTGCTGTTGCCGCGGATGGCGGAGCGGACGGCGATGATGATCGAAAGCGTGGCCAAAGCGGTGGCCGAGCACGACGTCGAGGCGGCGCGCGGCGTGCTCCTTGCCGATGACGAGGTGGACGACTCCTACGAGCAGATTACCCGGGAGCTGATCACCTACATGCTCGAGGATCCCCGCACCATCTCCAAGGCGCTGGTCCTCCTCAGGGTGGCGCGGAGCTACGAACGCCTCGGCGACCACCTGGAAAACATCGCCGAACGGGTCATCTTCTGGATCACCGGAGAGACGCCGAACCGCTGACAGGGCCATGACATAGGGGCATTACCTTGACGGCGGAGGTGAGGTTGTTGAAGACGATCGCAGCACGCGCGCTTGGAATCCTGACCCTGGCGGTAGGGCTGGCGCTGGCTCAGGGCGTGGCCCTCACCGGGGCCGGGGCCACCTTTCCCTATCCCCTCTATGCCAAGTACTTCGACGTCTACAGCCGGGAGACGGGGGTCCGTGTCAACTACCAGTCGATCGGCTCCGGCGGGGGGATCCGCCAGCTCCTCGAGCAGACGGTTCAGTTCGGCGCCTCGGACGCCCCGCTCTCGGACGCGGAGCTCAAGAAGTTTGAAGACGCTTACGGAACCAAAATTCTGCACATCCCGACCGCGCTCGGCGCCGTGGTGCCGACCTACAACCTGCCCGGTCTGACCCAGCCCTTGAAGCTGAGCGGCCCGATTTTGGCCGAGATCTTCCTGGGCAAGGTGACCACGTGGAACGATCCGAAGATCGCGGCCTTGAACCCCGGCGTTTCGCTCCCGCCGTTGCCCATCACCGTGGTTCACCGCTCCGACGGGTCGGGCACCACCTACATTTGGACCGAGTACCTGGCAAAGGTCTCGCCTGAGTGGAAGACCAGGATCGGGTTTGGCAAGAGCGTGGCCTGGCCGGTCGGACTCGGTGGGAAGGGGAACGAAGGCGTGGCCGGGCTCGTGCGCCAGGTCCCCGGGGCCATCGGTTACAACGAGCTCATCTACGCGATCCAGAGTAAAATCCCCTACGCTGCGGTCAAAAACCGTTCGGGCCGGTTCATCCTGGCCAGCCTGGAGTCGGTGAGGGAAGCCGCGAACCTCGATCGCATCCCCCAAGACACCCGGGTCTCGCTCACCGATACTCCGGCCGAGAACGGCTATCCGATCTCGAGCTTCACCTGGCTGCTCGTTTACCAGGACATGGCAAAGAACCGCGCGGTGAAGGATGTGAGGGTGGCCAAGGCCGTGCGCGATCTTCTGTGGTGGGTGATCCACGAGGGACAGCAGTACAACGAGCAATTGCACTACGCGCGTTTGCCGGAAGTGGTGGTGCGGGTGAGCGAAAAGAATATCGCATCGCTCAGGTACGGCAACCAGCCCTTGCAGTAAGCGGAAAGCGGCGGGGGCGGATCGCCCCCGCCCTGACGCTGGAGGTGGCATGCCGCACTGGCTCTACCGAAAACTCGGCGATCGGGTCTTTGCCTGGGTCGTCCTTTTGCTCGCTTTTGGCGTCGTTCTGGCGGCCCTTCTCGTGGCTTTTGAGCTTTTGCGAGGGGGGTGGCTGGCGTTTCGCACCTTTGGCTTTTGGAGCTTTTTGACCGGGCGGGAGTGGAACGCGGTGAGCGAGCGCTTCGGTGCCTGGCCGCCGCTATTGGGCACCCTCCTCACCAGCGCCGCCGCGCTCGTCCTGGCCTTTTTCCCTTCCCTGGCGGCGGCCATCTTTTCCGTCGAGTACGCGCCGCGATGGTTGCGTGAGCCGCTTGCGTTCATGGTCGACTTGCTCGCGGCGCTCCCCAGCGTGGTCTACGGTCTTTGGGGCATCTTCGTTTTGGCTCCGCTGGTTCGCAATGCCTTCGAACTGCCGCTCTTTACCTGGGCGGCGGCAGAGGCCCCTTGGCTGGTGCCACTCCTCGGTCCACCGACCGGTATCGGACTTCTTTCCTCGGTGCTGGTGCTGGCCCTCATGATCGTTCCCTATGCGAGTTCGCTGGCCCGGGATGCTATCGCTTTGGTTCCAAAAGAACAGAAAGAGGCCATGTACGCCCTGGGTGCCACCCGCTGGGAGGTGGTGCGATTGGTGATGGTTCCCTACGCCCGCGGCGGAATCTTCGCCGGCGTGGTCCTCGCCCTGGCCAGGGCCCTCGGCGAGACCATGGCCGTGACCATGCTGATCGGCAACAGCGTGCAGCTGCCATTCACCTTCTTCGGCCCCGCTGCCACCATGGCCAGCGCCATCGCCAACGAGTTCACCGAGGCGACGGGAGACCTCCACCTCTCATCGCTCCTGGCGCTGGGGTTCGTGCTCCTCCTGATCGCACTCCTAACCAACCTCGGCGCGAACCTGGTTCTGGCCCGCTTGCGCTCGAAGGAGGTAACGCGGTGAACCTACGACGGAGGCGCCTCCGCGACGGGCTGATGGTGAGCCTTTTGCTCCTGGGGACGCTTTTGGTGTTGCTGCCACTGGTCATGATCCTCGTCTACGTCTTTGTTCAGGGAATCGGGGCTTTGGATTGGAACTTCTTTACCCAGCGACCGAAGCCGCCCGGCGAAACGGGCGGCGGCATGCTGCCGGCGATCGTGGGCTCGTTGATCATCGACTTCATCGCGCTTGCCATTGCCGCGATCTTCGGGCTCGCGGCCGGGGTCGTTCTGGCCGAGTATCCCGATCACCGCTTGAACCCCCTGCTCAGGCTGGTCTCCGACGTCATGGCCGGGCTCCCCGCGATTCTTATGGGGCTCGTGGCCTTTGCCCTGGTGGTCAGACCGATGGGGCATTTTTCGGGGCTCTCGGGCGCGGTGGCGCTGGCTTTGCTCATGATCCCGATCATCGCCCGAGCCACGGAAGGGGTACTGCGGCTGATCCCCTGGGAACTCCGCGAGGCGGGGCTGGCCCTCGGGCTCCCCAGGTGGCGGGTCATCCTGAATCTGGTACTCCCGGCGGCGAAGGGGGGAATCCTGACCGGCCTGATGCTGGCGCTCGCTCGAGGCGCAGGGGAGGCGGCGCCGCTTTTGTTCACCGCTTTCGGCAATCCCTTCCTCGTCTTTGACCCCTTGAAGCCCATGGACACCCTACCCCTGAAGATCTTCGTCTACGCGGTCTCGCCTTATGAGGACTGGCATCGTCAGGCCTGGGGCGCTGCCCTTCTCCTGGCATTTTTGATCATGATTTCGAGCTATCTCGCGCGCCGGGCGCTTCGTGCCCGCGGGCAAGGAGGTTGATGGGATTGCAGCTTCGCATGGAGACCAGGCAACTCAGCGTCTATTACGGTAAGACACCTGGTGTCAAAGAGGTTTCCCTCCCGATTTACGACCACCAGGTCACCGCCCTGATCGGCCCCTCGGGCTGCGGCAAGACCACCTTCTTGCGCGCCCTCAACCGCATGCACGACCTCACGCCAGGGGCGCGGGTCGAGGGCGAGGTGCGCCTTGATGGCCAGGACATCTACGCCCCGGAGGTCGACCCGGTGGTCGTTCGCCGGCGGGTGGGGATGGTTTTCCAGCGGCCAACGCCCTTCCCCACGATGAGCATTTTCGACAACGTGGTGGCGGGGCTGCGCCTGGTGGGCGAGCGAAATCGCGAGCGCCTTAGGGTAGCGGCTGAGCGGGCCCTCAAGGCAGCGGCGCTTTGGGACGAGGTCAAAGACCGGCTCTCCGAACCGGCGGTGGGGCTTTCCGGCGGGCAGCAGCAGCGTCTTTCGATCGCCCGGGCGCTGGCGGTTGAGCCCGAGGTGCTGCTGATGGACGAGCCGACCAGCGCCCTCGATCCGATCTCGACCCAGGCCATAGAAGATCTGCTCGGCACGCTCAAAAACCAGGTCACCATCGTCATCGTGACCCACAACATGCAGCAGGCGGCCCGGGTATCCGACCACACCGCGTTCTTCCTCAACGGAGAGATGGTCGAGTTCGGCCCCACGGAAAAGATCTTCACCAACCCCTCCGATCCCCGGACCGAGGCCTACATCACCGGGCGGTTTGGTTAAACCCCGTCGGAGCTCGTCGGGGCCAATCGCGGTCGGCTGCGTTTTTGCAACCGGTGACTCTAAGAATTTGTGACCTGGTGGTCACCTGGCCCTGGGACGGCGGGGTAAACTTGGCCCAAGGTGCGAAGGTACATCTTGCTGGCCTGGGTCCTCTCCATAAGTGCTGCCTTCCTGGCGCTCGTTGCCTGGGTCTTCGGTAACCCCGTGGGCCTGGCCTTCGCTGTGGTGCCCGTGGCCTCGGCGGCCGTGGGCTATGGACTTGGCTGGGGACTTTTTGCCGCGTTGGTCGCCTTTGCTTTTGAGGCCGCCCTGTTTCGGGATCTCTCAGTCTGGACTGGCGGGGCACTCCTCGTCGCCAGCCTCGCCGGCGGGCTCAGCGGCTCGGTGTTGCGGCAGGCCTACCGGAGTCAAAAGAGACTGCGGGAGTACCTTTCGTTCCTCATCGAGGGGCTCTCGGAATTATCGGGCCAGCCGAGCCCGGATGCGTTGCTCGGTGCGCTCCCCGAGGTCCTGGCCCGGCACGCCGAGGGCTGGGTCCACGTCAGCGTGTGGCAACCTCGGCCCGACGGACAGGGCATGCGGCGCCTGGCCTACGCCGGCGCGGCCTCGGTCGAGTTTTTGGGGCCGAAGGGGGTCGTGTGGGAAGCCTACAGGCTCGGTCGCACGGTGTGCTACGACGACGTCCGGGGCGCTGAGGGTTACGTTCCGCCCGAGGGCGGCGGTTTTGGCGCCGAGATCGCGCTCCCGTTGAAGGTCAAAGGGCGGGTGGTCGCGGTGGTGACGATCGAACGAGCCGAGCCCTTTGGTCGCACCGAGCGCAGGGTGCTCGAGCATTTCGCCCGCACCGTAACCCAGATGCTCGAGGTCGTTTTCGAACGCAGGGAATCGGGGTTGGTGGCGGAGATCTCTTACCTACTTGCCTCCAGCGACGATCTCTACCAGGCAGCCCAGGAAGCGGTGACCCGTCTCCGGGGCGTTCTGGGCGGGGATGTGGCGGCGCTCTTTTTGCAGCGGCGGTCCCGCTTCCTCGCCCTGGCCGTGGACGGCGAGATGAGCGAGGCCCAGCGGGCACGGCTCCGGGGCGGGCTGCCGCTCGGCCAGGGCCTTTTGTGGCAGGCCTACCAAAACGGCAAGGCCATCTTCAGCGAACTCCCGGCCGAGGACGATCTGGGGTTTGGCCTTTGCGAGAAAAGGGAGGGCTGGCGCCTCGTTCTGCAGCCGGTTTGGCTCGGTAGGGCGCCCCGCCCTCGAGGCGTCCTCGCCCTCCGCTACCGGCCCGATCGGTTTTGGTTGCGGGAAGATCAGAAACTGCTCGAGGTGGTCGCCCAGATCCTGGGCATCATGCTCGCGCGTCACGAGGACGCGGCCCGGCTCAAGGCCCTGCTCGACCTCGAGCGCGAGCTGGTGGCCGAGGAGCCCGAGAATCTCTACCCCAAGCTGCTCCAGGCCGCGGTCGAGCTCGTGCCCGGGGCCGAGGCGGGCAGTCTCCTCGTGCGCGAAGGGTCGCGCTATCGTTTTGGCGCGGTGGTGGGCTACGATGCCGAGGCGCTCAAAGACGTTGCCTTTACCCTCGAGCAGGTCCGAGACGAGTGGTACGGCCGGAGCGAGAAGGAATGGAATGGGGGGGTGCCCCGCATCCTGACCTCGGAGGAAGTCGATCTCGCGGCGCTCAGCGCCCACTCCGCACCGCCCGAGATCATTCGGCAGGCCGGACGGGCGGGCGAGCTCAAGGCCAACCTCTGCGTTCCCATCCCCTATGGCGGCGAGCCGCTGGCGGTGCTGAACCTCGACTCGCTCACCGACCCCAAGGCCTTTGGCGACGATTCGCTCGAGGCGGTGCGGGTGTTCGTGGTCCAGGTGGCGACCCTTTTGCACGAGGCCCGCCAGCGGCGGCGGCTGGAAGAGGCCGCGCTCAATGATTTCCTCACCGGTCTGCCCAACCGCCGGGCCTTTGACCGTTTCCTGAGAGAAGAGGTCTCTCGCGCTCAGCGCTACGGTTACCCCCTCGGACTCATGGTCATCGACCTTACCCACTTCAAGGAGATCAACGACCTCTACGGACACGCGGTCGGTGACGAGGCTCTCATCCGGGTGGCGCGGACCCTGGAAAAGACGCGGCGCAACGGCGACCTCGCCTTTCGCTGGGGGGGCGATGAGTTCGCGATCCTGCTCCCCCACACCGATCGAAAGGGTGTGATCGCCGCCGCCAGGCGCTACGTGGCCAAGATCGCCGAAGTGTGCGTGGGTGAGATCTGCCTCGGGGCCAACGTCGGCGTCGCTGTTTTCCCCGAGGACGCCGAGGACCCCGAGACGCTCTTACGGATCGCCGACTCCCGGATGTATGAGGCCAAGGCTCGAGGGCTCGCCTTAATCGCCAAGTGAGCCCGCGCCGGGTTTCTTTGCGACTGTAACCTCGACCAGGCGGCCGTCTTTAAGGCGAAGCACCCGGTCGGCGCTCGAGGCGACCTCGAGATCGTGGGTCACCAGCACCAGTCGGCGGCCGTTTTGGGCCTGGCGTTTGAGCAGCTCGAGGACTTTGCGCCCGGCGGCGGTGTCGAGGTTCCCGGTGGGCTCGTCGGCGAAGATGACCAGCGGCTCCAGCGCCAGCGCCCGGGCGATGGCCACCCGTTGCTGCTCGCCCCCCGAGAGCTGGTTGGGGAAGTGGTTGGCCCGAGCGGCGAGGCCGACCTGGTTCAAAAGCTCGGCCGCGCGCTCCAAGCGTTGCTTTCTCGGCGTGCCTTTCAAAAGCAAGGGAAAAGCGACGTTTTCCAGCGCGGTGAGCGTGGGCAGGAGGTTCCAGCTTTGAAACACGAACCCGGCGTAGGTGAGGCGGGCTTCCGCCCGTTCATCTTCGGAGAGCGTGTGGAGGGGGAGATCGGCCAAGTACACCTCGCCCTCGCTGGGGAGGTCGAAACCCGCCAGCAGGTTGAGGAGCGTGGTTTTTCCCGAACCCGAGGGGCCCACGATGGCGGTGGTCCCGGGTGGGAACTCGTAGGAGAACTCGGCCAGGGCGTTGATCCAAACCTGCCCCTGGCGGTAGCGCTTGGTGAGATTTTCCGCCTTTAGGATTCTGGACGGCGTGGCCTTTTGGCTGGGCAATGTGGTGGCGTTCATCATCCTAGACCCTCCCCAGGGCTTCGACCACCGGGATGCGGCTTGCGACCCGGGCCGGGATCAGCCCCGCGACCATGCCCAGGGTGAGGGCGATGGCGAGGGAAAAGAGCACCAGCCGGGAGGTCACCGCCGAGAGCGCGAGCCCCACCGCCTCGGTGGTGTAGAGGTTGACGATCTGGGAGCCGACGATGCCGAGGATCACCCCCAGCGTCCCTCCGAGGGCCGCCAGGAAGAGGGCCTCGAGCAGGACCAGCCGGAAGATGAAGCGGCGACGGGCACCGATGGCGCGCATCACGCCGAACTCGCGAATCCGCTCGTAAACGCTCATCATCACCGTATTGGCCACCAGGAGGCCGCCGACCACGAGCGAGATGAGGCTGATGCCAAAGCGGATCACGTCGCCGATCTTAATGGCTCGCTCCGCGTATTTGACGGCCTCGGTGGTGGACTGAGCGTCCACGCCCGGGATGCGTCGCTCGATTTCCCGGGCCACTTCGTCGACCGTGCGCCCCGGGGCGACGTAGGCATGGATGACCGAGTAATTTTGCGTATTCAACACCTTTTGCAGCACGTCGATGGGCACGAAGATGAAGCTGTCGGCGAGCCCCCCGCCGGCGTCAAAGATCCCCACCACCGGGAGCTCAACGCCCCGCGAAAGACGGAGCGTTTTGCCAATTTTGAGCCCCCCGGCCTCGGCTTTTTGTTTGCCCACCACCGCGCCGTTCGGATACGGATCGAGACGGCCTGCGACCACCTGTGCGTCCGGCGCCATGTCTTTCGGGGTCGTTCCTTTGGTGAGCCCGTAGAAGAGGAACGTGGTGGCCGGGTCAAAGCCCGATCCCTTCATCAAGACCACGTTGGGGAACAGCCGGGTGAGGCCGAGCTCCGGGGCCAGGGCCTTGAGTTTTTGGTAGACCTCGGGGCTGAGTTCCGGGTTTGGGACCGAGAAAACGCCTGTGTCCTCGGCCACGACCCGGATTTGGGGGCCGAATTTTTCCATCTCGGCCGAGAGCGCTTTGCGAAGCCCTTCGCCGAAGGAGAGAAAGAGAACCATCGAGGCCGTGGCCACGATGATGCCCGCCAGCGTCAGCGCGCTCCGGACGGGGCGGGCCTTCAGGTTCCGAAACACGAGTGCCAGAGTTTCCACAAACCCCAGCTTAACCGCGGCCGAGGTGAGCTTGATGTTGAAAAGCCCGCGCTCTCGTGCGGCGAGCCCCGTGACTTGCCGCTATAATTCGAGCGATGACCACCGCGGAGATTCGCCAGAAATTCCTCGACTTCTTCAAGGAAAAGGGGCACCTGGTCCTGCCCTCGTTCTCGTTGATACCCGAGGATGACCCCAGCTTGCTCTTTACCAGCGCCGGCATGGCCCCGCTCAAGCCTTATTTCATGGGGGCAAGGCCCGTCTTCCCGGGGCATGAGGGCGAGTGGCCACGGGTCACCACCTGTCAGGAGTGTCTCCGGGTCGGCGACATCGAAAACGTCGGCCGGACCGCCAGGCACAATACCTACTTCGAGATGCTCGGCAACTTCTCCTTCGGCGATTACTTCAAGCGCGAAGCGATCGAGTGGGCCTGGGAGTTCCTGACCGATGCCCGCTGGCTGGGGCTCGATGCCGAGCGCCTGTGGGTGACGGTGTTCGAGGACGACGACGAGGCCTACGCGATCTGGCGCGATGTGGTTGGCGTCCCCGAGGAAAGGATTCTCCGCTTTGGCGAGGCGGAGAACTTCTGGCCGGCCAGCGCCATTTCGGAGGGCCCCAACGGCCCCTGTGGCCCCTGCAGTGAGATCTTTTATGACCGGGGTCCGGGGTTTGGGTCGGCGGACGAGACCGGCCCCAACACCGGTTCCGGCGATCGCTTCGTCGAGATCTGGAACCTCGTCTTCACCCAGTACAACCGCTCGGGCCCGGTTCCGGGCAAGGGGGTGCTCGAGCCGCTGCCGCAAAAGAACATCGACACCGGGATGGGGCTGTATCGGGTGGCGGCGATCATGCAGGATGTCGAGGACTTTTACGCCACCGACACCTTCAAGCCCCTGATCGACCGGGTGGCGGAGTGGAGCGGCGTTCCCTACCGGGGCCAGGCTTCGGTGAGTCACCGGGTCATCGCCGATCACATCCGCGCCGTGGTCGCGGCTCTGGCCGATGGCGCGGTTTTCAGCAACACCGGCCGGGGCTACGTGATCCGGCGTCTTTTGCGTCGGGCCGTCCGCCACGGCTACTTGCTCGGCCTCCGCGAGCCCTTCATGCATCGCCTGGCGGCCACGGTGGCCGATCTCCTGGGCGATTTTTATCCCGAGATGCGGGAAGGGCTCTTGGCAATCGAAAAAGCCATTCGCCTCGAGGAGGAACGCTTTTTTGCCACCCTCGAGGCCGGCATCGAGCGGCTCGAGGCGCTGCTTCGATCCCTGCCCGAAGGGGCGGTGCTCTCGGGTGAAGAGGCGTTTAAGCTCTACGACACCTACGGCTTTCCCCTCGACCTGACGCTCGAGATCGCGGCGGAGCGGGGCGTCGAGGTCGACCGCGAAGGCTTTGCCCGGGCGATGCGGGCACAGCAGGAACGCGCGAGAAGCGCGGCTGCCTTTGCCGACGAGATCTTCGGTAAGAACGCCGAGGCGCTGGATGAGATTGCCGAGACCCACGGCACAACCGAATTCAGCGGCTACGCGACGCTTGAGGATTCAGGGCGCGTCCTCTTGATCCTGCAGGGTGAGGAGGCCATCAAATCCCTGAGGGAAGGGGAAAAAGGCGTGGTCGTGCTCTCGAGGACCCCGTTTTACGCAGAAGGCGGCGGGCAGATCGGGGACTTCGGTGTTTTGGAATGGCCGGGGGGTGAGGCCAAGGTCGAGACCACGACCAAGAGCCCGCAGGGGCTTTACCTGCACCACGTGCTGGTCACCAAGGGGCAGCTCGAGGTGGGCAGTGAGGTCCGGGCCAAGGTGGACCCCCGTCGCCGTTCCACCGAGCGCCACCACACGGCGACCCACCTCCTGCACGCCGCGCTCCGGGCCGTGCTCGGGCCCCACGTGCGGCAGGCGGGAAGCCTGGTGGCCCCCGACCGGTTGCGCTTTGACTTCACCCATCCCGAACCCCTGAGCGACGAGGAACTGGCCAAGATCGAGCTGCTCGTCAACCGCTGGATCCAGGCCGACTTCGCGGTGCGCTGGGAGTTCATGCCGCTGGAGGCGGCGCGGAAGATGGGCGCCATGGCCCTTTTTGGCGAGAAATACGGGGATGTGGTTCGCGTGGTCAGGGTTGAGGGCGCAGCGCCCAGCGCCGGTCTCGTTGAGGGTGAGGTTCGCAGCATGGAGCTCTGCGGCGGGTGCCACGTGCGGCGGACGGGAGAGATCGGTTATTTCTTCATCCGATCCGAGGAGTCGGTTTCGGCCGGGGTTCGCCGCATCGAGGCCCTCGCCGGTGAGGTCGCGGTGCGGGAGGTGCGGTCGCGCTTTTCCGAGCTGGGTCGGCTTGCCCGCCGGTTGGGCGTGACGCCCGAACGCCTCGAGGACCGGGTGGCGCGCATGGAGGCCGAGCTCAAGGGCCAGGCCCGGGAGATCGAGCGCTTAAAGCTCGAACTGGCCAGGGCGCAGCTCGGCGCCGGGGCCTCGGTCCGGGAGGCAGGCCCCTGGCGTTACGCCGTGGCGACGTTTTCCGGCCTCGATCCCTCGGCGCTCCGCCGCGCCGCCGATGAACTCGCCGATCGGAGCGGGGCCGATGCGGTGCTGGTGGCGTCGGAGGGTTTCGTGGTGCTCAAGGTGAGCCGTGAGGCCCAGGCGCGGGGGCTCTCGGCTGGAGAGCTCTTAAAGGGGCTGGCCAAGCATAGCGGCGGCAAAGGGGGTGGCCGGGCGGCCATGGCCCAGGGCGGTGGCTTCGACCTTCAGCGCGCCCTGAAAGCCTTCCCCGAGCTGCTGGCGGGGGTACCGGCCGCTGGCGATTGAGGTGAGCGTGGGGGAGAAGGTCGCGGCGCTCGACGTGGGTGAGGTTCGGATCGGCCGGGCGGTCGGCGAGCTCGGCCGCCCCCTTGCCTTCGGCCGCGGTTACCTGGTCCGGCGCTCGCTCGGCGAGGACGTGGAGCGCCTCATGGCCTGGTTCGCCGAGGAGGGGGTGGAACGGGTGGTGGTGGGTTTGCCCCTGCGAACCGGCGGCGAGGCTGGCCCCGAGGTCGAGCGGGTGCGTGCGTTGGGGGAGGCCCTGCGGGCCCGGGGGATCCTGGTCGTCTACGAGGACGAGCGTTTTACCACCCGGCTGGCCCAGCTCAGGTTGCGGGGGCTCTCCAAACGCAAGCGGCGGGAGAAGGGACGCCTTGACGAGATGAGCGCGGTGCTGATCCTCGAGGCCTACCTGGAGCGAAATGCTTAGGGCGGCGGGGTTCGTTCGCGCTCGGGTGCTCGTCCTCGTGGCCCTGGCCGTCCTGGTGCTGGCGCTTGGCGTCTACGACCGCATCGGCCCCACGGGTCGATCGGCGATCGTGCGGATTCCCAGGGGCGCCGGGGCGAGTACGGTGGGCGAGCTGCTGGCCCAAGCCGGTGTGGTGCGGGACGGCAGGGCCTTCGCCTGGCTGGCGCGGGTGTCGGGACGTGCGTCAGCGCTCCCGAGCGGGGTGTTTCGCCTCAAGGGCGACGGTACGATCGCCGTTTTAGAGCAGCTCGTCTCGCCGGCGTTGAAGCCGGTGATGATCCGGGTCACCTTCGTCGAAGGGTGGCGGGCGGTCGACCAGGCGGCGGCGCTGCGGGAGAAGGGGTTTGACGGCGATGGGTTTTTGACCCTGGTGCGTTTCCCGCCGCCGGGCCTGAAGCCGGGCTACGACCGGGCTGCGGGACTTGAGGGCTACCTCTTCCCCGACACCTACGATTTTCCCGCCGACGCATCCCCCGAGCAACTGGTGCGGGCGATGCTTACGCGCTTCGAGCGGGAACTGACGGACGCCCGCCTGGAAAGGCTCGCGGCCATGGGGCTCGATGTCCACGCCTGGGTCACCCTGGCCTCGCTGGTGCAGGCCGAGGCAGGCAATGCCTCGGAGATGCCATGGATCGCGGGGGTCTTCCTCAACCGTCTGGCGCGGGGTATGCCCTTGCAATCCGATCCCACGGTGGCCTACGCCCTTGGCAAACGCCTGCCCGAACTCGACCGGAGCGCGGGAGACTTCGACGTCGACTCCCCCTACAACACCTACCGACACCCCGGCCTTCCCCCGGGCCCGATCAACAACCCGGGCGAGGCGGCGCTTTCCGCCGTGCTCTCGCCGAAACGCACCTCACCCCGGGGCCGCCCCTACCTCTATTTCTTCCACGCCAGGGGCAAGCTCTACCTCAACGAGACCTTTCAGGGCCACCTCCGCGATCTCAACCGCTACCGCTACGGTCGATGATGACCAGGGGGTTGCCCTCGGGGTCAGCCCAGGCGGCGAGCCGACCCCAGGCGGTGCGTCGGGTCCAGATGGGGGGGAAGCCGGCTTTTTGCAGGCGTTCGACTTCGTCGCGAACGTCGGGGGCGATCAGGAGCAGGACACCCCGCCGTTCATCGCCGGCCAGGAAGGTGAGCGCGACCCCCACCCCTCCGTCGGGGCCGAGCTCGAGCCAGTCCGAGGCCTCGTCGTAAAAGCGCTGGGCGAGGCCAAGGTGGGCCTCGTACCAGGCTCCGCTTTCGACCAGGTCGACCACGCCGTAGAGGACGGCGTGGAGGCGGGCCCGGCCCCGGATGTCGGTCGGGGTTGGCTGGCTGGCGGACCGGTGTAGGTTGCCCTCGAGGTCGTAGAAAACCCTTACCTCGCCGGGCCACACAAGGACCGCACCCGGTACCTCCCTGGCGGTCTCGAGCCAGACTTCGGCCCCGCCGGCGTCGGCCATCCGGATTCGCTCTGGCCTGGCCTCGATCAGGGCAAACCCGACGGTTTCGTAAAACGGCACCAGGTTTTGGGGTGTGGCCGATGCGATTCTGGCCCCGAGCGGTCGCACGTGGATCATTATCGCCGCGAGACGCCGCCTTGGCCAGGGGTTGATAGACTGGGGGTGCTAGCGTGAGGAGGTGTTATGGAGCGGACGGACGCCGCGGTCTTTGCTTTCCACGGAGAGATCCCCCCGGAGCTCAAGGGCTTCGCCGAAGGAATCAAGGCGGTTTTTTTGCAAAATGGCTACGCCTTTGACCCCCAGCATGAATCCCCCCGCCTGGTCATCAACTTCATCGACCCTGAACACCCAAAGCCCTATCGCAGGCGGGCCAAGGCCACCTTCGTCGTAAGCGTGATGGCCTTGATGCGAATGCCCGAGGATCCGATCAAGACCCTCTACCCCTACCTGGTGCGGGCGCTTTCCAACATGATGGTGGCTTACACCCCGGGCGAGGGGGCGCATTTCCTGACGCTCGAGCTCGGTCACTACGTCGAGCCCGAGGGTCCGAGTTTCTTCGACCGTGTGTACGCGCGCATCAACCCGATCGCCTGCAGCGTCCTGGTGATCGATAATATTTTCGAGCCCGACCTCGAGCCGGAGCTTTGGGAGGGGGACGCGCTCACGGCGGAGCTGGCCCGCGCGGGGCGGAAACTCGCCGAATGGGATCTGCTTCCCGCACCCTTCCCCATCGAGGAGATCCTGCCGCCCGAGGATTTGCGGCACGTCAAGCGGCTTTACGGGATCGGTGGCCTTTCCTACGGGAACCTTTCGGTCCGCAAGGATTCGCACCGCTTTTGGATGAGCGCATCTGGGGTCGATAAGTCGAATCTCCGCGAGATCGGTCGCGACATCCTCATGGTGAAGGACTACGATCCCGAGAAGAACGCTATGATCCTGCAGGTCCCGCCCAACATCACTCCCCGCCGGGTGAGCGTGGATGCGATCGAGCACTGGATGATCTACCGGGAACACCCCGACGTCGGTGCCATCATTCACGTTCACGCCTGGATGGCGGGGGTGCCCTCGACCCCCTTCAACTACCCGTGTGGGACCTACCAGCTCGCGGAAGCGGTGGCGGAAAAGATCAGGGAGGCTCCGGATCCCTCGAGGGCGGTGGTCGGGCTCAAAAATCACGGGCTCACCATCACCGGCCGTTCGATCGAGGATATCCTCTCCAGAATCGATGGCAAGCTCGTGCGTCAGGTCCCCATGAGCTGATCGGGGAGGTGGTGCCCACGCGGGCGTTGCAGTACCATCCAAGCATTCCCCGTTTTCTGGGGGCCAGGTTTTTGGGGAAGCGTTTCCCGGTGGAGGCCCTGCCCCTGAGACTCGTGGACCTGCCCGACCCCGAGCCGCCGCCGGGGTGGGTCCGGGCCCGGGTGCGGCTTTCTGGCGTGTGCGGCTCCGATCTAGGATTGCTCTTTGGCAAGAATTCGCCCCGGCTCTCGCCTTTTTTCTCCTTTCCGGCGGTGTTGGGGCACGAGATCCTCGCCGAGGTGGGAGGGACGAGGGTGGCGGTGAATCCCCTCCTTGCCTGCCACGAGCGGGGGCTTCCCGCCTGCCCTGCCTGCGAACGAGGGGAAGACGGTCTTTGTCAGAACGTCGCCGAAGGCGAGATCGCAGCCGGAATGCTCGGCTACAACCGTGACTTCCCCGGGGGGTGGGGTGAGTGGATCGTGGCCCGGTCGGAGCGGCTCTACGAGGTGCATCCCGCTGTCCCCGACGTGCGCGCGGTCCTGGCCGAGCCTTTGGCGGTCGCGCTCAGGGGTGTGCGGCGGGCGTTTTTGCGTGAGGGGCGGTACCAGTGGCCCACCAATCTCCTCGTTATCGGTGCGGGAACGATCGGGCTTTTGGCGCTCCGGGTGCTGCGCGAGCTCGGGTTCACCGGCAAGGCGGTGGCGGTGGCACGCCGGGCGTCGCAGGCCGATCTGGCGAGGGCGTTGGGGGCGGACGAGGTGTTCTCGAGCAGCGAAGCGGCCCTTGAGCGTGCACCGGCCCGGAGCTACCGCCCCCTTTTGGGCCGGAGCGTTTACCGGGGCGGCTTTGAGGCGGTGGTGGAAGCCGCGGGAACCGCCAGAAGTTTGGACGAGGCGGCCTGGGCCGCCGTTGAGGGCGGCCTCGTTCTGTTGCTCGGGGCTGCGGGTGAGGTCAGGCACGACTTCTCCCCCCACTGGTTTTCCGAGCTCACCTGGGTCGGGAGCTATACCTACTCGAACGCCGACTTCGCCGACGCGGTGACCATGCTCCCCGCCCTGGTCGGGGTTGAGCGGATGGTTGGCCGGGCTTACGTGCTCGAGGCCTGGCCCGAGGCCTTGCGTTCGGCGGTCAAAAAACGGGCGGTAAAGGTGGTCTTCACCGCTTTGAGGTCGCGCGTTCAGGTGGCCGTTCCGGCCCCTCAGCCGGCGTAAGAAGATCGCCCCGCCGCAGCCAGCGCCGCGGCGGGGTGCCTTTTCAAACCCTAGAGAAATCCGCGCTCGCTCAGGCCGTGGCCCCGGCGGTCGCTGGCTGCTCCCGCTTGGTCCTCCAGATCTGCCAGAGCAGCACCGCCACGACGATGATGGCGCCGATGGCGTCGTTTTTCAGGTTCGCGGTGAGCAGGAGGTAGCCGGCGACCATCATGGCGATGCGGGCGGCCCAGCCGATGATGCCGCGCATGTAGGTCAGGAAGTAGCCCTGGTTCCCGATAACGAACGCGGCCATGCCCAAAAAGCCGGTGAGGACGACCCAGAGCCCTTCCCAGGGGCTCTTGAGGTTTAAGAGCAGCAGCTGGGGGTAGAAGATAAAGACGTAGGGCAGCAGCGCGGTGCGCATGTCGTAGGCGAAGCCCTGGATGCCGGTTCGCACCGGGTCCGAACGGGCGATCGCCGCGGCGGCATACGCGGCGAGACCCACCGGTGGCGTGTCGTCGGCCAGGATGCCGAAGTAGAACACGAAGAGGTGAATCGCAACCAGGGGGACATCCAGGCCGTGCTGCTGGGTCATGTATTCCAGTACGGGGGCGACCAGCGAGGCCATCACGATGTAGTTGGCGGTGGTGGGGAGCCCCAGACCCAGGAGGAGCGAGGCCAGCATGGCGATGAAGAGCGCGGGGACGAGCTGGCCGCCCGAGAGCGATTCGACGATCTGGGTGAGACCGTAGCCCACGTTGGTGATGGCCACCATGCCCACGATGATTCCCGCCGCCGCGGTGGCCACGGCGATGGTGCTCATGTTGCGCCCCGCGGCCTCGAGGCCCTCGAGGAGGTCCCGGCCAAACCCGCTCAGACTCGATTTCAGCCCCGGTCCCCAGCGCTTGCCGAAAAGACCGACGGCAACGATCCCGACGAAGAGGACCAGGATCGAGGTGTACATCACGTCAAGATTCTTGAACTCGAGGAACACCCCCTTGGTGAGCTCGAGGGTGACGTGCTCGAGCCCCGGTACCCCCGCCAGGTAGAAGAAGGCGGTCAGGAAGAAGGTGGCGGTCGAGGCGAGGAGCAAGGCGATGCGCCCCGGCAGCGCGTACTGGTAAAACATCAGCGCGATGAGCAGGAACATGGCATTGAGGGCCGAGCGGGAAGGCGTGTGCTGGAGAACCACCAGCTCGTAGAGCAGCCAGACGATGGGCATCAGGTAGTGCAGCCCGCCCAGGAGGGTCGCCCGGAAGGGCGGGAGCTCGTGCCTCGGGAGCCCTTTGAGGCCGAGTTTGATGGCCTCGAGGTGGACCACCAAAAACAGCCCGAAATAGGTGAGGATCGCCGGCACGAAGGCGTAGATGATGAGCTTAGAATAGGGAATTTGCAAAAAGTCGGCCATGATAAAGGCCGCAGCACCCATCACCGGCGGCATGAGCTGCCCGTTCACCGAGGAGGCGACCTCGGTGGCGCCGGCCTTTTCAGGGGGATAGCCGACCCGCTTCATAAGGGGGATGGTGAAGGTCCCGGTGGTGACCACGTTGGCGATGGAAGAACCCGAGATGATGCCGGTGAGCATGCTTGCGATCACCGCCGCCTTCGCCGGCCCGCCCCGGTAGGCGCCGAGCCCCGCGTAGGCCAGGTCGACGAGGAACTTCCCCGCCCCCGCCTTATCGAGCAGGGTGCCAAAGAGGACGAAGAGGTAGACGAACGTCGCCGAGACCCCGAGCGGGACGCCCCAAAAACCCTGGTCGGTGAGGTAGAGCTGCTGGATGATGTTATCCCAGGTCGCGCCGTTATGGAGGTACAAAACGTCCGGCAGCTCGATCTTGAACACCCCTGCCGGGCCGCTCATGGCGTAGAAGATCATCACCCAGGCGATGATCATCAGCGCCGGGCCCACGACCCGCAGCCCGGCCACGGTGAGAATGAAGAGGGTGAGCGTTCCGAGCACGATATCCCGGGTGGTGGGGACGCCCCCCTGATAGACGACGATCTGCTGGAGGAAGATGGGAATGGCCAGCGTGCCCGCGAGTCCGGCGATCAGGATCAGCCAGTCATAGGCTGGAATTTTCTCGGACGGGCCTTTGATGTTGACGCGCCGGGTGAGGAGGAGACCGGCGGCAACGGTGACGGCAAGGATGGCCACCAGATTGAGGCTCACCGTGTATTCACCGGCCTGGAACGCGCCGAGAGAGACGCGGTTGCCGATCAGGAAATAGGCGGCATAGCCCAGCCCGATAAGGAAGAGCCAGACGTCGCGTCGGGCATTCTTGGAAGGATAGGCGAGGAAGCTGATGGCGAAGGCGAACGCCAGGTGGATGGCCCGCAGGGTCATGGCGTCGATCTTGCCGAGCCAGGAGGCGTAGAGCTGGAAGATCGACCAGGCGACGGCGACCACGAAGATCATCGTCTTTTGCCAGGCGATGGGATTTCGCCCCCCGTACTCGACTTCCATCATCAACTGCTCGGCGTCGATGTTCGGTGCCTTGTCGTTTGGATCACGGGGATGTTCTTCGGACACGGCCTCCTCCTTTCCCAAGAAGTTTAAAGGAAAGCCTGGCCACGAAGACCAGGCTTTCCCGAGAAGTCTGCCACGCTGGGGCGTTACTTGACCGGCTTGGCGAGGTCGGGGATTTCGATGCCAAGCTCGTTGTAGAGCTTCGCGGCCCCGGGGTGGAGCGGGATCGTCAGGCCGTCGAGCGCCTTCTTGACGCTGAAGAAGGTGCCGAGGGCCGGGTGGATGGCCTTGAACTCGTCGACCTTATCCACGAAGAGAAGCTTGGCGATCTTGTACACCACCTCGTCGGGGATGTCCTTCGAGATGATGAAGGTCGCCTTCACGCCCACCGTGGGGACCGAGAGGTCCTGACCTTTGTAGGTGCCGGCGGGGATGATGACCTGGGTGTAGTAGGGGTACTTGTTGATGAGCTTTTGGATGATGTCGAGGGGGAGGGGGACGAAGTAGGCCTTGGCGATCTCGGTCGCCTGCTGCATGGCGGCCGAGCCAGCGCCCACCACGTAGAACATGGCGTCGATCTTGCCGTCCTGAAGGAGTTCTACAGCCTGGCCGGCCTTGCCGCGGACCGCCTGGGCCAGGTCGCCGAAGGTCAACCCCGCCGCCTCGAAGACGCGCTTGGTGGTCTGTTCCACGCCGGAGCCGATGTCACCGACGTAGACCTTCTTGCCCTTGAGGTCGGCCAAGGTTTTGATGCCCGAGCCGGGGCGGGCCAGGATGTGCAGGAACTCGGGGTAGAGGGTCCCAATGCCGCGGATGGCCTTCACCGGACGGCCCTCGAAGGTCTGGGTCAGCCCGTTGTAGGCGAAGTAAGTCACGTCGTTTTGCGCCAGCGCGGCTTGGAGCTGACCGTTCGCGATGGCCTTAACGTTGAAGGCCGAGCCGCCGGTCGAGCGGGCGTTGGCGCGGATGCCGTCCTTGGCCAGGTAGGTATTGATCATCTTGGCGATGCCGCTCGAGACCGGGTAGTAGACGCCGGTCATCGAACCGGAACCGATGGTGATGAACACCTTGGCGGCAAGGCCACCGCTGCTCAGGGCCAGCGCCAAAAGTGCAACCAGAAACAGGCTTTTCCTCTTCATAATTCCCACCTCCTGAAAGCGTTTTTCCGCTGTTCACGATAACGTTCGCCCCTTCGTTTGTCAAGAGAATGTGAGATTTTGTGCATAAACTCTCATACGGATTGTGATACCCACCATCTTCCCAGCTGGTATGGGCCGAAAACGCGGGTGTTTGGCCAGTGCCGCCCGGGCCCGTATCTTGCACATAGGCTTTGGCAAAGACTATACTTAGAAAGCTTGGGTTGGCCC
>CAZXOY010000020.1:0-33213 GCA_964642655.1 uncultured bacterium | reverse complement strand
TCGCGGTCGAGGTATTCGGCGATGGCGCGTTGTTCGGGGAGGGGTGGGAGGGGAAGGAAAATGCTTCCTATAAAGTCCCATTCTGCCCTGGGCATTTTTGCACCATATGTTGAGCTATTTATCAAATCAATGACGCCGTGCGACCGTAGTAACTTCTCGAGATAGGCGGGTTCGATTCCGTTTATAGGCCGCAGAACCAGGAATTCGGTTACGCAGATGCCGGGTCTCTGAGGGCGTGCGACCTTGGCAAGGTAAGGACGTAACTTTCCGAAAAGGATATCATTAGCTAAAAATCTTTTTCCTTGGCCTTCGAAAGGTTTGCCTTCCTTTTGTGCAGATGGTCTTATTTTACCTGACCAACCTTCTACGTGTTCGAGGCTGAGTAGAAGATTTTGTGTCGTTGCCTCGACAGCAGATGTTTGTTCATTGATATTCCTGACAATATTTTTCAGTCTTCGAACTGCCCACCCCTCCGGTACCTTCCCCAGCCACTCCACGCCCGAATCTTTGTAGGCGGGGTAGGGCTTGCCGGTGCGCACGTCGAACTTTCCGGTAACTGCGTCGTTGATGAGCGTTTGCCGGTATTCCTCTAAAAGCTGAATGCGCTTTTTTCGCGCTGCGATAATTCCCCGTATCCGCCGGTCGGCCCAGTCGAGAAACTTGACGATGGCGCGTTGTTCGTTTGTAGGAGGGTGCGGAAATAGGATTCGCTTAAAATCTTCACTACGAAGGCTCCACTGATCGGAGGTGATGCCGTAGGACCAGCGTTCTGCTTCTTTTGCGAAGTGCGGTGTACGTAGCAAGTAGTGGAAATAGCGCGGTAAGTCTTTGGGATCGCGTAGGCGCTGCACGATATATGCAGGGCTCACTAGACCACGATAAGTGGAAACCCCGACAGCTCCTTGCCATGCACGCATTTTGTTGTATACAAGGTCTCCCGGTTCAACGAGCTTGTAGTTTGATCTGTCTTCATTCGATGAATCCTTTTTGGAAGTGTGGGCTATAAGTTCAGATTGCAGGACAACTCCTTTGCTGATGGTGACCGAAAGTAATGGTTCATTTGGATGTCCTCTGATGATGATTTCTCTGAATATAGCACGACTGGGTGTGACCGCCCAGTGCTCTGGCACCTCCCCCAGCCACTGCACGCCTGATTCTTTATAAAGACGGTAACGCTTTAAACGGTTGAGCATAGCTCGCACTCCTTGACTCCGATCACGTTTAACAAAGCGTGGTAATGCTCTTTATCTCTACTGTGTAAGTTCTTGAGCACAAGTAAAACGGTGTCCTTGGCGTTAGTGATGAAGTAGGGATGCTTCTGCGCTTGGCTCAAGCTTTGCAAGTGAGAGGCATCGTCGGCAAATTTTGCAACCCTAGCTTGCCCTGTGGGTTCTTCGATTAGAAGATCAAGCTTCTTGTGCCAAGCTCGTACCGATGGATTTCTGAAGCCCAAGTAGGCCTCCAGAAATTTTCGTAGGAGATTAGGTATCACGTAGGCTTCGGCAATTGAGGGCGAGCTTCTATTCACAAACTCAAATAGCATAGAAAATGCAAACTCATATTCTGATTTGAATCTTCGCAGAGTATCTGGCAAATCTATAAGTTTGGATTTTGGGTTGGAGTCGGCATCTATAGTACGCCACAGCATGTAAGCGCGGGAGTCTTTTTTGTTTGCGCCGTTGTTTCGTTGGTCTAACCATTCCTCCTTAAGTAAATTAAAGAGTTCAGAATTGTGCGTAGATACAAAAATTTGCCGACATTGATCCGCTTTTTCCCTTATTAACCCATAAACCCCATATATATGGTTGGAATCTAGGCTTGAGATAGGATCGTCTATGAACACTACTGTTTCTTCTAGTTGGTCACCAAGTTCTTCAAGCTTTGTTAGAAAGTGTGCAAATGTTATAGCGGTTCTTTCGCCATCACTGAGATTAATAGCCGGTTTATCTCCGCGTAAAATCGTATACGAGTCGTCGCTATTTACATCCACTTTTATGGGATTGCCCGGCAGCAATTGACTCAATCGCGCGTTTAGCTTTTCAGCTCCAATAACAGATTCGCGTATTTTGCTTTCTAACTCTGCAACATTCGCTGAAATTCGCTCCTTGAGTTCTTGAGCACGCAAAATTCTAGATTTACACCGTGCGGTTTGGTCCTCTATAGACCTTAAGTTCGTACTGATTACGAAACTGGCTGCATAGTGAAGCTTAAGCCGCTCCTTTGCCGTTTCTATTTCCCGATCGGCCTCAGCAACCATCTTGTTGTGCTTTTTAATTAGTTCGTTAATTTCATGTACTAGCCCAACCCCTTCTTCTGCCCTGCTAAAGTTGGCTGATATTTCCCACGTATTCTCGATTCCCTCCAGCTTTTTCTCTAAGGCTGCAATTAGTTCGTTAATAGCACCCTCAAACCACTCAAGCCAATTGCTCAGAGCTCTAACCTTGTGTTCATACTGAACTCTAAACTCGGGAACGAGGTTCGCCTTGTCAGGCAAAGATGGTGCTTTCTGACACTCTTCATTGAGCTCCTCAATTTTCTTCCGAACTTGTGCTACAAGTTGCTGGTATTCTTCGGAGAAGTGTGCGCGAAGTTCGTCGATGCGCGTTTGCGAAAGGGTGTTTTTGCAGAACTCGCAAGTTTTGCTATTCTTATGTAGCTCTAGACCTTCATGTATCCACTGTTCAAGTCTGCGATTATCTTTTAGTTCGTCTATGGCATTTTGCGATGCTATTGTTAGGAGTAAGGAATTCACATCGCTTGTTATAGACCGCAGATCGGGAGGGCTCCAGGATATTTCCTGGAGGTTTTCGTAAACATCTAGACCTTTTAGTCTCTGTTTCAGAGCTTCCTCTTCTTTCTCGCTTAATCGAAATTTATCAGGTTCATGTTTAACTTTATCTATTAAGCTTAATAAGTTAGGTCGCCTGAAGTTCGGCTCGTTTAAGATATCTCTAATGACCCTAGCTTCATTAGTCGCACGATCGTTTAGTTGATTTTCTAAGTAGTTCTTATGGCTTATTAGTTGCTTTTCAATTTCTTTTATGTATTGTACTCTTTTTTTCAGCCCCTTCAATCTTTTTTGAATTCGTATATTCTCCTGCCCAATGATGTAAATAGGGCCTGCCACTTCTTCTCGTCGGAAATTTTCATCCACGTATTCACGGTTGAACACCCGGACAGGGAAATCCGCACTCAAGTTCTTGTGTGTAAGTTTTGAGTCTTTGTCAGTTACGAGCTCAAAGCGCCAATTTTTGTTGGTAACCGACTCCGATTCGATTGATCTAAAGATGCGAGACAGAGTCGTCTTACCCGAATAATTCCATCCGTAGATTAGGTTCTTTTTTGCAAACTCGGGTAGGCCTTCAGGCCATTTGTAGTCGCGGAACACCCCTACGTTCCTGATGAACTTTAATTTTCTTATCACATTAACCTCCCGCTGAAATTTCTTTCAGCAGTTCTTTGGCTTCTGACTCTATCTGTGTTAGCTCCTCCTTGATCTTATCAAGAGGTCTTAGTGCTTTTGGTTTGTAAAAGTACCGGTTGAAATTGATCTCGTACCCGATCTTCACTTTCTCCGGGTCGTACCAGGCGTCCGGGGCATAGGGGAGGACCTCACGCTTTAAGAAAGCCTCGATGCCGCCCTCTTCCAGAAGGGGCACCTGTTCGGTGTCCCTGAGCTCGGGGTCGGGCTCGTACTCCACCACCCGCTTTTCGCCGTTCAGCTCCACTTCGAAAAGCCCACGCAAGGGATCGGGGGCGGTGCCCTTTTTGTGAATCTTCTTGATCACCGGCGGGGCGTCCTCGGCGCGCTCGTGCGTTTCTTTTAGCTTCTTGATCTCCGAGGCCTTGTAGGCGCGGTGGGGGTCAATGCCTTTTAGGCGCAAGGGGCGCTCGACCGTGACCTTGTAATAACCGAAAGCCTCGTTGGGGAAGATCTTCGAGTGCTCGTTTTCTTCGAAGGCGAGGAAGGTTTGGAGAATGCGCTCGATGTCTTCCTCGGAGAGTTCACGGTTTTTCTTGCCCAGGTTCTTGCGAAGGGGCTTATACCAGCCGGTGGCGTCGATGAGCTGCACCTTGCCCCGGCGGTGCTCGGGCTTGCGGTTGGTAACAATCCAGATATAGGTGGCGATGCCGGTGTTGTAGAAGAGGTTCAGGGGCAGGGCGACGATGGCCTCGAGCCAGTCGTTTTCGATGATGTAGCGGCGGATGTTGCTCTCGCCCGAACCCGCGTCCCCGGTGAAAAGCGAGCTTCCGTTGTGAATTTCGGCGATACGGCTGCCAAGCGGGGTGTCGCGCTTCATTTTGGCCACTTTGTTGGCCAGGAAAAGCAGTTGGCCATCGCTTACACGGGGGATGAGACGGAGTTCTTCGTCTTTATGCATTACCACAAAGCGGGAGTCGCTTAAGCCCTCTTTTCCACCCATGTGGGCGAGGTCAACCTTCCAGCTCTTGCCGTAGGGCGGGTTTGAGAGCATGAAGTCGAAGCGCATCTTCGGGAAGGCGTCTTCGGAGAGTGTGGAGCCGAGTTTAATGTTGTCGGCTTGGTCGCCCTCCTCGCCCTTGAGGAGCATGTCGGCTTTGGCGATGGCGTAGGTCTCGGGGTTCACTTCTTGGCCGTAGAGGTGGACGCTCACATTCTTGCCGCGCTCCTGGGCGATGCGCCGGAGCTCTTCCTCGGCGAGGGTGAGCATGCCCCCGGTGCCGGCGGCGCCATCGTAGATGAGGTAGGTGCCGTTCTCGATGCGGTCGGCGATGGGCTCGAAGGTGAGGCGCGCCATCAGGCGCACCACGTCGCGTGGGGTGAAGTGCTCGCCAGCTTCTTCGTTGTTCTCCTCGTTGAAGCGACGCACCAGCTCCTCGAAGATCGTGCCCATGGCGTGGTTGTCGAGGCCGGGCAGGTCATTTTGCGGATGGGGGCTTAGGTTGATGCGCGGGTCCACGAACTTTTCGATGAGGGCGTAGAGGATGCCCCTTCGCGCCATGTGGTCGATGTGCTGGTGCAGCTTGAAGTTGCGGATGATGTCTTGGACGTTGCTTGAAAAGCCCTCCAGGTAGGCGCGGAAGTTTTGCTCGATTTGCTTAGGGTCGTTGAGCAGGCTACGTAGGGTAAAGGGGGAGGCGTTAAAGAAGGAATAGCCCGAGATCTGCTTGAGGGCAGGCTCCAGTAGCTCTGGTTGGGTAAGCCCTGCAGCCTCGAGCCTCGCCTTCTCGGCCAAGACTGCTTCTTTGGTGGGCTCCAGCACTGCGTCGAAGCGCCGGATCACGGTCATGGGCAGGATGATGTCCGGGTACTTGCCGCGTTTGAAGTGGTCGCGCAAAACGTCGTCGGCGATGGACCAGATGAAGTTCACGATCCGGTTGTGCTGGCTGTGGGTCATAAAATTATGCTAGCGCAGAAAAGCCAGGGGTTGAGGTCACGTGCCTGGTTGAAGGCGGACCAGCCGTCAAGATCCTAGACGCATGGCTTTCATTACGCGCAGTTTCTGGATAGTCGATTAGTATGAAAAATAGCCATGCTGAACGTGCTCTGGGTCGGTGAACACGGTGGCGTTCGCTTGCTCGGGGGTGCGGCCGTATCGCGCGTCCACACCTTGGCGGACCTTCGACATGCGCTGGAGGAGGGGCGCGCGGCGATGGTCCTGGTTGCCGGCGGGGTGGAGGGCATGGATCCGGAATCCGTGCTTCGATTCGTTCGTGAGCATGCCCCCGACGTTCCCGTGCTTGCCCTCGAGGCCCCGGAGGCGTCGAGCCTTGAGAGGCTGCCGGTGGCCTTTTTTCGCGTTTCAACCGAGGGCCGAATTCTGTATTCGAACACGGCCCTGGCCCGTTTGCTCGGTTGCAGCCAGGATGCGCTCGAAGCGGTGTCGGTTTGGGACTTTCTCGCCGATCCGAAGGAAAAGGCGCGGTGGTTGCGAGCGCTCGAGGAGGCCGAGGGGCAGGCCGTGCGCCGCTTTGGCCTCAGGAAAAAGGATGGGCGGGAGATTTTCGTCGAGGCCCGTGCCCGGGCGCTGCGCGACCGGGAGGGGCGGGTTTTCGCCTACGAGGGCGTACTGCTTGAACTTTCCGAGCTCTTGCGCCAGGAAGAGTGGTTCCGGGCGTTGGTCGAGAACGCCTCCGACCTGATCTACGTCGTTGGTCCCGATGGCACCATGCGCTACGCCAGCCCGAACGTGGGCCAGGTGCTCGGATACGACCCGGAAGGGTATAAGCAGGAGCGGGTCAATATCGAGGCCTACATCCACCCCGAGGACCTTCCCTACGCCCGCCAGGCCCTCGAGGACCTGGTGCGCCACCCCAGGAAAACCCGGATCTACCGCATCCGGATCCTCGATCGCCAGGGCCGGGTCCGGCGGGTTCGCGTCTGGGGCCGGAACCTGCTCGATCATCCCGCCGTCGCCGGCATCGTGCTCAACGTCCGCGACGTAACCGAGGAGGCGGAGCTCGGCGAGGCGCTGGAGCGGGAGCGCGTCAGGCTCAAAGGGGTGGTGGAAGCGCTGCCCGGGGTGGTCTACCAGGCCGAGGTCGCGGAGGGCCACGACGTGGTCAGCGCCCCCATGAGCTTCGTGTCGCCCCAGGTCGAGGCGATCCTTGGCCACGCCCCGGAGCGTTTTCTCTCCGATCCGGGCTTCTTCTTTGCCCAGGTTCACCCCGACGACGTCGAGGCGGTGAAGGCGGCGATCCGCCGGGCGAGGGCCAGGGAAGGGGAAGTTCAGTCGGTCCTCTACCGCTACCGGCACGGCGCATCGGGGAACTGGCTCTGGTTGAGGGACTACATCGTCTTCAAGTCCGAGGGCGCACAGGGGCTCCTCACCGGGGTCACCGTCGATGTGACGGCGACGGTGAGGACCGAGCGCACGGTGAGGGTGCTTGAGCGGGCCCTCGAGGCCGCTGCCAACGCCATCGCCATCACCGACCGGAACGGGGTGATCGAGTGGGTCAACCCGGCCCTGAGCGAGCTTACCGGTTATAGCCGGGAAGAGCTTCTCGGCCGCGACTTCCGCTTGCTCAAGTCCGGCGTCCAGGATGCCCGCTTCTACCGGGAGATGTGGGACACCATCCTCTCGGGTCGGGTGTGGCGGGGCACCCTGGTCAACCGACGGAAGGACGGCCGCCTCTACACCGAGGAGATGACCATCACCCCGACGCTCGAGGGCGGCGAGGTCCGTCACTTCGTGGTGATTAAGCAGGACGTAACCGAACGGATCCAGAGGGAACGAGCCCTGCGCGAGTCCGAGATCCGCTTCCGCACCCTGGCCGAGACCGCCCCCGCCCTCATCCTCATGTGGCAGGTGGGGGAAGATGGCACCGCCCGCCTGGTCTACGCCAACGACATGGCCACCAGGATCACCGGCTACAGCCGCGAGGAGCTGGCGGCGCGCTCGATCTGGGCGTTCGTGCACCCCGAAGACCGCGAGATGGTGAGGCGGCGCGGCCTGGCCCGGATGCAGGGGAAAGCCGTTTCCGAGCGCTACACCTTCCGCATCCTCACCAAGGCGGGGGAGGTGCGCTGGTTGGACTACTCCGGCGCCGGGCTTGAGCTCGGGGGAAAGCCGGCGGCGCTCGGCGTTGGGCTCGACGTGACCGAGACCCGCGAACGGCAGCTCGATCTCGAGGCCATCGTCCAGCTCTCCGGCGTCATGCGACGTTACGAGGGCTCGGCGGAGATGATGGCCGCGGCGCTGGACAAGGTGATGGATTTGCTGGGGGCCCGGGCCGGCGCGTTGCTCGTTTACCGGCCCGGCACCTACCGCCTCGAGGCGATGGCCGCCCGCGGCTGGATCGACGATCTTCCCCCGGTCAGCGAGACCGACACCGGGGTGAGCAGCTGGGTCCTCAGGCATAAGGCGCCCCGGTTCATGCCAGAGATCCGCGAGGACCCGCTGGTGCGCCCCGAGGTTCGGTCTCTGGTGCCCGAGGGCTGGTCGGGCCTTTCGTTGCCCCTGGTTGCCGGGCGCGAGGCGATGGGCGTGTTGCACCTGGCCTGGCCAAGGGAGAAGACCCCGACCCCGAGGGTTCAATCGCGCGCCCAGCTGCTCTCCGAGGTCATCGCCAACGCTCTGAGGCGGGCCACGCTGCGCGAGCAACTCGAGCGACGCATCGCCCAGCTCCAGGCGCTCAGGGCCATAGACCTCGCGATCAGCGCCAGCCTCGACCTCGATCTCGCCCTCCAGGTCTTCCTGGATCGGCTGTTCGACCTCCCCATCGACGCGGCGGCGATCTTCCTCTACCGGGCGGAGGAGCGCAGCCTCGAGGTCGTCGCGGCGAAGGGCTTCCCGGAGCCGGTGAGCGAGCTCAGGCGGCTTCAGGTGCCGCTCGGAGTGGGGCACGTCGGCCGGGCGGCCCTGGAAAAACGGGCCATCCAGGTTGACGACCTGGCCAGCGACCCCGGCTTCGCCGGCGAAAGAACCCTTCGCTGGGGGTTTACCGCTGAACGGGCGCTGCCGCTTTGGGCCAAGGGCGAGCTCCTCGGGGCGCTGGCCATGTTTACCCGGGGCCGTGCCCTTAAATTCACGGCCGAAGAGGAGGAGTTTTTGGACGTCCTGGCCACCCAGGGGACCATCGCCATCGAGAACGGCCGGCTGTTTCAGGATCTCAGGCGGGCCAAGCTCGAGCTCGAGGTGGCCTACGACCTCACCCTCGAAGGCTGGGGCAAGGCGGTCGAGCTCCGGGACCAGGAGACGGCGGGCCATACCAAGCGGGTCACCGAGCTCACGCTCAAGCTGGCCCGGCGGCTGGGGGTGCCGGAGGAGGATCTGGTCCACATCCGGCGCGGTGCCATGCTCCACGACATTGGCAAACTCGGTATACCCGACAGGATCCTCCTCAAGCCCGGCCCCCTCAGCGAAGAGGAGTGGGCGATTATGAAAAAGCACCCCGTGTACGCCTACGAGTGGCTCTCGGGGATTCCGTTCCTGAGGAGAGCGCTCGACATTCCCTACGCGCACCACGAGCGCTGGGATGGCTCGGGCTACCCCCGGGGTCTGAAGGGGGAGGCAATTCCAAGGGCAGCGCGTATTTTCGCGGTGGCCGACGTCTACGACGCGCTCACCTCGGACCGACCCTACCGGAAGGCCTGGCCAAGGCATAAGGCCATTGAGTACATCAGAATGCAGGCGGGCAAGCAGTTCGATCCTCGAGTGGTGGAAGCGTTCCTCCAAGTCATAGAGGCGGAGAACGGCGGCTAAGTGAGGGCCCCGGGGTATCTGCGCCACGTGACCTTGATTCGGCCGTGGATCCGCGTGGCGTGACGGCATTCAGGCGTTTTTTGGTGGTTGTCTGGTATTTTCCTCATCGTGCCGCGAAGGGCGTGGTCGGAGGGCGATCGCGCGAACCGGTCTGGGCTCCGTGAGGCGGTGCCAGGAAGGTCGACCCCGGAGGGTCTCAGACGCAGGGGCCGATGACAAAAAGTTGCCAAAAGACCGCCTCGGCGGTTAGGATAAGGGCTGGTTTGCCCTAAGGGGCACTTAGAGGAGGAACATGGCGAAGAGCGCACGCACCCCATCGGCGATGAAACGCCACCGCCAGTCGCTGAAACGGCGGGCCAGGAACCGTTCGAAGAAGTCGGCGATCAAGACGTTCACGAAGAAGGCCATTCTCTCTGCCGAAGCTGGTGAGAAGGCGCAAGCGCTAGAGTATCTGCGCGTGGCCGAGAGCCTCATCGATAAAGCGGCCAAGGGCTCGACGCTGCACTGGCGCACCGCGGCCCGCAAGAAGTCGCGGCTCATGAAGCGCATTCACAAGCTCCTCGGCGGGCTCAGCGCGTAGGAGGCGTCATGGGTAAGGGAGATCGCCGTACCCGTCGCGGGAAAATTTGGCGCGGCACCTACGGAAAATACCGCCCCCGCAAGAAGAAGTAGGCCCAGGGGGCTGTTGCGCTCGGTCGCGCCTTCGGTAAAACGGCGCGGCTCGCGGGCTGCTTTGAAAGCCCGCCTCTTTTTCTTTGGGATCAGCGCGATTTTTTGGGAAAACCGCCGGGCTTCCAGGGCTCGATGACGATCCGGCCATCCCGAATCAGGGCGCGTTCGGGGCCGCCGCCGCCGAAGCCCTCTTCCGGCGCCCGGGCGACGAGATCGGCGATGCGGAGTTGCTTGGCCTCGAGGGCCAGCGCCCAGACCATGGCCTCGGTGTTGCCGCCGGCCCCTGCGTGGGCCAGCCCCCGGAGCTTGCCGACCACGATGACGTCGCCGCCGGCGATGACCTCGGCCCCCGGGTTGACGTCGCCGAGGACCACCAGCGTCCCCGTGACCTCCACCCGTCGCCCGGCGCGGAGCGTCTGAACGACCACCTCGGTGGTCGGCACCCAGCGCTCGCCGCGCGGGGGGCGGAAGCTGACCGGTCGGGGGGATGCGGCCTGGATGAGGGCGGCCACGGTGTCGCCCGGCACCCGGCCGTTGATCTCAATCTCGATCGGTAGTTCGGGAAGGGCGTTGAAGGTTTCGGCGACCTCTTCCCGGGTTTCATCGCCGTCCAGCCGAACGGCCAGACCTTTGGGTGTCGCTCGAACGCGCATCGGCCTCCGTTATACCACCCACACCCCAGTAGGCGGCCATGATCTTCTTGACCACCGGCAGGGCTACCCGGCTGCCCTCGCCGCCGTTTTCGATAAAGGCGACCACCACCAAAGGCTCGTAGCGGGGATCTTCGGGGTAGGGCCCAAACCCCACGTACCAGGCGTGCTCATAGCCGGCCCGCTTGCCCGGCGTTTCCGCGGTCCCCGTTTTGCCCGCGGTGGGCACGGGGAAGTCCTTCAGGCGAAAGGATGCCGTTCCCTCGGTGACGGTTTCCCGGAGGCCCTGGCGAATCAGGCGCCAAAAGTCCCCGGGGATCGGTGTGGCCGGTTGGTCCCGTCCCTCCACCAGGTGCAGGCGCGGGAGCTTCCCGGTCATGATCGCGGCGTAGGCCCGCGCCATCTGGACCGGGCTTACGAGCAGCGGCCCCTGGCCGATGGCGACGGAGAGGGTCTCGCCCGGATACCAGGGTTCGCCGTAGGTCTTTTGTTTCCATTCCCGGGTGGGCACGAGCCCGGTCCGTTCGCTGAGTTCGAGCCCGGTGGGTTGACCGAGGCCGAGCCGCTCTGCCCGCGCCGCGATGGCGTCCAGGGCCTTGAGGGGGCCGGCCTCGATCACCGCCTGGTAGAACCAGGTGTTGCACGAATAGGCGAGGGCTTTGTCCACCGTCATGGGGCCCATGTCGCGCGACGACCAGTTGCGGCGAATCTGGCCGCCAAAAACGATGGAGGGAAGGCAGCGGTAAACGGTGTCGGGGCGGACCAGGCCCGACTCCAAAAGAGCGCTCGCGGTCACCGATTTAAAGGTGGAACCGGGAGGGTAGGTCTGGACCGCGCGGTCGAGGAGTGGCTTTTCAGGGTTTTGGATCAGGCTACGGATAACGTCGCTGGGGACCGGCAGGCGGACGAAGACGTTGGGGTCATAATCCGGGGCGCTGGCCATGGCCAGCACCTCGCCGTTTTCGGGGTTGATGGCGATGACCGCTCCCCGGACCGTGGTTTCGGGTGGCAGCCCCAGCTTTTCCCGGCCGGCGTTGAGGTCGCGGAGGGCGCTTTGCAGCGCCCGTTCGGCCACGCGTTGCAAGCGGAGATCGATGGTGAGCGTGATGTCCTGGCCCGGCTCGGGGGCCTTGAGGATAATCTCCCGGAGGGTGGCGCCGCGGGCGTCCCTTTCCACCAGCTTGGCCCCGCGTTTGCCCCGCAGCAGCGGCTCGAGGGCGGCCTCGAGGCCCGCCCGCCCCACCAGGTCGCCGACTTCGTAGCCGCGCTTGAGGTCGGAGGGCCCCGCCTCCTGGACATACCCCAGCACCGGTCCCGAGATGGGGTTTGGGTATTCGCGTTCGACCCGGGCCCGGAGTTCGAGATTGGCCTGGCCGGCGGTGAGCTCGGCCAGCGTGGGCACGAGTTTGGAGGGGATGTTGGCGGCCACCACCACCGGTTTGCCCTTGACTTCGGGGAAGCCCGCCAGGCCGAGGAGGTCCTGGATGCGCCCGGCGAACTGAACCGGGCCGCCGCTGTAGACCAGGTCGTAGGCGACCCGGTTGGTGGCGATCAGCACCCCGTTCCGGTCGTAGATGCGGCCCCGGGGCGCGGGGATGGACTCGGTCTTGAGGTAGTTGCCCCGGCTCTGGGTGACGTAGCGCTGGTAGTCGAGGACCTGCAGCTGCAAAAGCCTGAGGGTGAAGATGGCGAAGGCGAGGTAGACGAGGGCCAGGAGGGTCTTGAGCCTACCCGGCATGATCCTCCCCGGGCAAGAAGCGATCGGCAAAGGCCAGGTACAGCGGCGCCAGGGCCAGGGTGAGCACCGCCTCGCTCAAAAACACGCCGCTGAAGTTTAAGGGCCCGACCAGGAAGAGCCCGAGCCAGTACACCACCAGGAGGTGGCCGGCCCACTTGGCCAGGTATGCGCCCACCACCACCGCGCCCCGGCCGAGCCACTCGTCCCAGTGCAGCATCGAGGCGAGTACCAGCTGGGCGTAGGCGGCGAAGGTGAGCCCCACGGCGTGGAGGCCGAGGTACCCGGCCGAGGTGAGGTCGGAAAAAAGCCCGATGAAAAAGGCCAGCACCAGGCTCCAGGCCGGGGCGAGCCGGGGCACAGCGGCGGCGACGAAGAGGAACCAAAGATCCGGTGGCGCCCAGGATTCGGGCAGCAAGCCGGCGAGGATCGAGGCCAACAGCGCGGTCAGGATGAAGAGCAGCCCCCAGCGCATCAAAGCCTCCTCAGGACGATGACCTCTTCGAGCATTGAAAAACGAACCACCGGCCGGGCCTCAACGTCGTAGGTCAGCGCCCCGGGTCCCGGGGGAATTACCCGGGTGACCCGGGCCACCGGAATGCCTTCGGGGAAGAGGCCGCCGATGGCGCCGGTGATCAGGAGGTCGCCGGGCTTGACCTCGACCTCGGCGGGGAAACGGACCCGGAGCGAGGCCGGGGGGCGTCCCCGGGCGATCCCCCGGCCGGGGCCGTCGGCGGGGCGCACGCCGATGGCGGACTCGGGGTCGACCACCGTCCGCACCACCGCGCGTTTGGGGGTGGTTTCGATGATCACGCCCACCAGGCCACCGGGGCTGGTCACCGGCATGCCCACCCGCAGCCCGTCGGCCTCGCCGAGGCCCAGGGTGAGCCTACGGAAGAGCCCCGAGGGATCTTCGGCGATGATGGGCGCGATGGCCACCACCCCCGGGGCCTGGGACTCGCGGACTTTGAGGGTCCGCCTGAGACGCTGGTTTTCCAGCGAGAGGCGCAGGTTTTCCTGCTTGAGCTCGGCCACTTGCCGTTCGAGGGCCAGCGCCTCTTGCCGCCAACGGCGCCGGTCGGCGAGCGCGTAGGCGGCGGCTTTGAGGTTTTTCCCGATACGGTCACCGACGTAAAAGAGCGGGGCGCTGCGGGCGCTGAGCTCGGCGGCCACGGTGGGGGCGGTGCGCGCGGTGAGCACCGCCAGCACCATGCCCAGGAGGGTGAGCCCCAGCCACACCGCCCGAACCACGTTCAGCGCCTCCCGTCCTCAGGAGACCGGGGCGGGGCCATAACGGGAAACCCCGCCTGCAGCAGCAGGCGCCACACCCCGGCCACGGGGAGTCCGACCACGGCGTAGAAGTCGCCGTGAACCGCCTCGACCAGCACCATGCCCCGCGCCTGGATGCCGTAGCCTCCGGCCTTGTCGAGACCCTCGCCGCTCGCCACGTACCAGTCGATCTCGGCGTCGCTCAGCGCCCGGAAGGTGACCGAGGGCGTGGCCAGGTGGCGGTGGACCCCTCCGTCGGGGTCGATCAGCACCGCCGCGGTGTAGACGGTGTGGGTGTTTCCGGAAAGGGCGCGGAGGAACTCGCGGTTTTCCTCGGCGCTTTTGGGCTTGCCCAGGATGGCGTTTCCGAGGACCACCACCGTGTCCGCCCCCAGGACGTAGTCGCCGGCCCGCCAGGCCGATCGGGCCTTGGCCTCGGCGAGCTCGAGCACCAGGGTTTTTGGCGATCCGCTCGGCGCGGGCTCTTCAAAGTCGGGTTCGACGGTTTCAAAGGGGATCCCCAGGCGGGCCAGGAGCTCGCGCCGCCGTGGACTTTTTGAGGCCAGGAGAAGCTTTGGTTTCATCCCTCGGTGACCAGCTTGACGCCGGAAGACGTGCCGATGCGGTCGGCGCCTGCTTCGATCATGCGCCAGGCGTCTTCCCGGGTGCGGATCCCACCCGAGGCCTTGACCTTGGCCCTTCCCCCGGCGACCGCCTTGAGCAGGTGGACGTCCTCGAGGCTGGCTCCTCGAGGACCGAATCCGGTCGAGGTCTTCAAGAAGTCGGCTCCGGCTGCGATCGCGGTTTCGGCGGCCTTTTTGATCTCGGCCTCGTCGAGGAACCCGGTCTCCAAAATCACCTTGAGCACGGCGCCGGGAACGGCGTTGCGCACCGCCTGGATGTCGGTCAAAACGGTTTCCCAGTCGCCGGCCTTGGCCGGTCCCAGGGCCATGACCATATCGATTTCGTCGGCCCCCTGGGCCACCGCCAGCGCGGCTTCGGCAGCCTTGATCTCCGGGGCGCTGGCGCCGAGGGGGAAGCCCACCACCGCCGCCAGGCGCAGGGGCGCCTCGCCGATCGCCCGTTTGGCCAGGGGGACCTGGGCCGGGTTGACGCACACGGCGTAGAAGTGGTGCTCGAGGGCCTCATTCACCAGGCGCTCGATGTCTTCCCGGGTGGCAGTGGGTTTGAGGAGGGTGTGGTCGATGTAGCCTGCCAGTTCGTAGTCCATGGGACTACTTTACTTCGCCCCCCACGGCAGGTGCGCCCTCGGCCAGCCAGGCCACGATGGCCTCGGCGGCGGCGAGGTTGGTCGCGAGCGGGACCTCGTGGACGTCGCAGATCCGCATCAGGGCCGAGACGTCGGGCTCGTGAGGCTGGGCGGTGAGGGGATCCCGGAGGAAGATGACCGCGAGCACCCGATCCTCGGCGATCCGGGCGCCGATCTGCTGGTCGCCGCCCAGGGGGCCGGAGAGCAGGGTCTCGACCCGAAGACCTGCTTTTTCGCGCAAAAGCTTCCCGGTGTGGCCGGTGGCGATCAGGGGGTAGCGGGCGAGGAGCGCCTTGTGGTCCTTGGCGAAGGCCACCATGTCGGCCTTCTTCTTGTCGTGGGCGATGAGGGCCAGGGCTTTCATGGCCTCATTGTCGCACCGAAAGCCCCGGCCCTTCGCCTATCGGTGTTTCCAGCCCAAAAGCGTGAGCGCGTTGGCGGTGACCAGCAGCGTGGCCCCGGTGTCGGCGAGGACCGCCATCCAAAGCCCGGTGATCCCGGCGATGGTGGTGATCAGGAAGACGGCCTTGAGCCCCAGGGCGATGACCACGTTGGCGTAGAGGTTCTTCATCGTGGCCCGCGAGAGCTCGAGGAAGTGGGCAAAACGCACCATCTCCCCTTCCACCAGGGCGACGTTCGCGGTCTCGAGCGCCACCTGGGTGCCCTTACCCATGGCCACGCCGAGGTCGGCGGTGGCGAGGGCGGGGGCGTCGTTCACGCCGTCGCCGACCATGCCCACCGGACGCTCGGCTTTGTGGTTGAGAAAGTCCAGTTTTTCCGCCGGAGACAGCTCGGCCCGGTAGGGGAGGCCGAGGGCGTCGGCGACCCGTCGAACCGCGGCCTGGTTGTCGCCGGAGAGGATGATGGGAGAAATCCCCAGGCGCCGGATGCGCTCGATCGCGACGGTGGCATCTTCCCGGAGCGCGTCCTCGAAGTAGAGCCAGGCAGCGATCTCGCCGTCGATCTTGACCACCGCGGTCGAGTAGCCCTGGCGCTTGGGCTGAAGGCCTGCGGCCTTGGGGCTGCCCACCCAGACGTGGTGTTCCCCAACCTGGCCCTCGAGGTAAGCGCCCGGGACGGCGTTGGTCTCCGCGGCCTCCGGCACGCTGAGCCCCAGTTCCTCGACGCGCTGCAACACGGCGTCGGCCAGGGGGTGGGCGCTGTGGCGTTCCAGTGCCGCCACCAGCGGCAGGATCTCGGCTTCGGAGCGGCCCTCAACCCGGACCAGCCGGGGCTTGCCCTCGGTCAGGGTGCCGGTTTTGTCGAAGGCCAGGGTGCGGAGGCGGCTTGCGGTTTCGATGGCCGCCCCCTCTTTCACCAGCACCCCCATCTTTCCGGCCCGGGCGATGCCGGAGGCGATCGCCGCCGGGGCGGAGAGGACCAGCGCGCAGGGGCAGCCGATGAGCAACAGGGCGAGGCCTTTGTAGATCCACGGCAGGAGGGGGGCGCCGGCGACGAGCGGCGGGCCGAAGGCGACGATCGCCGCCACCGCCACCACGCCCGGGGTGTAGTAGCGGGCAAAGCGGTCGATGGCGCGTACCGTCGGGCTCTTGCTGGCGCTGGCTTCCTCGACCAGCTTGGAGATCCGGGCCACCGCGCTCTCGGAAGCGGGGGCGGTGACCCGGACCGTGACCTGGCCCTCGACGAGGACGGTGCCGGCGAAGACCGGGTCGCCCGGGGCCTTGGCCAGCGGGTCGGACTCGCCGGTGAGCATGGCCTCATCCACCGCGCCCCGCCCCTCGATCACCTCACCGTCGAGGGGAATCCGCTCTCCGGCGGGAATCTGCACCAGGTCGCCGGGGGCGACGGCGTCGACCGGCACCACCTCAACCGCGCCGTCACGGAGCCTACGGGCGGTGGGGGGCACGAGGTCGGCCAGGGCCTTGAGCGCGCGCCGGGAGCGGCGGGCGCTTTCGCCCTCGAGGACCTCGCCCAGCAAAAAGAGGACCACCACCACCATCGCCTCGGCCTCGGCGCCGATGAAGATCGCGCCGACGGTGGCGATGGTCACCAGAGCGTTGATGTCGAGAAAACCGCCGCTTCTGGCCACGGCGAAGGCTTTCCGGGCGAGCGGCCAGACGGCGATCAGCGACCCGACGCGATAGAGCCAGGTCGCGGCGGAAACGCCCAGGAGATCCATGCCCCCGGCCACCGCCAGGAAGGCGAGCCCGAGGATGAAGTTCTTTCCCTTTTGGCTTTGGTACCAGGCGCCTTCGCTCTCGGCGCCGTGATCGTGGTGATGGTGGTGGTCGTGGTCGCGTTTTTCCCGGAGCTTATAGCCGAGCGGTTCGACCGCCCGGTGGAGGGCCTCGGGCGGGGTCTCGGCCGAAAGCCGGACCGAGAGCGTGCCGCTGGTGAAGGAGACCTTGACGTCGAGGGCGCCGGGGAGCCGCTTCACCGCGTTTTCGACCTTTCTCGCGCAGTCGGCGCAGTCGAGTCCTTCGACTTCAAACTCGAGGGTCTGGGAAGGGGTCGCCATCTCGGCTTGATTATATGAACAATTGAGAGGATGTTCAAGTATTGGGCCGGGTTCCCCACGTTGGCTGGATCGCCGGCTCGCCTACTCCCGCGCGTGTTCCAGGGCCATGTTGAGGATGGCCTCGACGTGTTCGTCGGCCAGTCGGTAGTAGACCTGGCGGCCTTCGCGCCGCCAGGCGACCAACTTGGCGTTACGCAGCACGCGGAGCTGGTGGCTCACCGCCGACTCGCTCATCTGAAGCAGCGTAGCCAGGTCGCACACGCAGAGCTCCCCGGCGCGCATGGCCAAAAGCAGCCGCATCCGCGTCGGGTCCGCCAGCGCCTTGAGCAGCGTCGACGCGGCCTGGGTTTCGCCGTCGGGCGGGATCTGCGCCTTGGCCTGTTCGATGCGCTCGGGGTGGGTGGCGAAGATACCGCAAACGGGCTCGCTCATCCCTTCATTCTTACACGGCGTGTCAGAATGGGCCTATGGGGCTGAAACCCGGGTGGTATCTCCTCTTCTTGATCGCCCTTTATGCCCTGGTGGTGACCGTCGCCTGGCAAAGGAGCGAGCGGGCGCTGGCCTCGCGTTCCGTTGGGCAGGCGGTGGTCTCGACCGCGCCGGAGCCGCCGTCACAGCCCGCCAGGGCTGAGGAAACGCTCCGCTACCAGCTCCCCCTGCCGGGGGCCTGCTTGCCGCAAAACCCGGCCTACCTTCCCGGCGCGCCACGACCCTACCGCAGCGGCGTGTCCTACGGCTTTGTCTTCACCGATGAGGACCCGTGCCTGCCCGTGGTCTACGGGCTTGGGGTCGTGGCCGCAGCCGATGGGGAGGTGATCAAGGCCGACCTCGATTACCGGGATCTGGATGAAGCGGCCTTTTCGGCGCTCATCGACGCGGTGAAGGAGGGGGCAGACGCCGAACAGATGGATCTTTTGCGAGGGCGCGAGGTGTGGATCCGCCACCCCGACGGTCGGGTGTCGGTGTATGCCCACCTCTCGCGCATCGCGCCCCAGATCCGCACGGGGGCGGCGGTGCGCCGGGGCGAGTGGATCGGCAACGTGGGCAACAGCGGCACGAGTTACGCCGCCAGGGGGAGCCGGGCGGCGCCCCGGCTGCTCTTTGAGCTTTGGGAGGGCGAGGTCGGCCAGGGGCACTACTTCGGTCAGGGGATGGATCCCAAGCAGCTCCGACAGGCGGCGCGGGCGTTTTTCGCCTACCTGGCGCCCGCGCCCCCCAAAACCCCTTGAGCTACGCCCTTCACTTAAGATGCAGCTAAGATGCGAGAGGCTTTTATCGCGGTGTGGCGGAACCCTTACGTTCGGGTCGCGACCTTTTTGCTCGGCCTTTACGTCCTGTATGCGTTTTTGATCCGAGCCGGTCAGGTTCTGGTGGTGTTCGCCGCCGCCTATGCGCTCGCCTACCTGGCCAACCCCCTGATCGTCGCCCTCGAGCGGCGGCGGCTTCCTCGAGGCCTTGGCGTCCTCGTGGTCTACATTTTGGGTTTTCTATTTCTCGGCCTGGCCTCGGTGCTGGTCTACCAGGTCTTCCTCCAGCTCTCGAGCTTCGTCCAGGACATCCCTTCCCTGGCGGAGCGGGTTTTGGGCTGGGCCAAGGGGGCGCCGGGGTGGCTTGAGCGCTGGCTGAAGCCTTATGGCCTCGAGGCCCCCCTGAGCGAGGCGGTGACCAAGGCCTCCCAGGGGCTCGGCGCCCTTTTGCAAAACATCACCGGCACCTTGCTTGGCTGGATCGAGGCCTTGGTCGCGGGGGGCAAGGGTTTGGTCCAGGGGTTGGCGGCAATCGTCGGCGGCATCTTCCAGCTGGTTTTGGTCTTCTTGGTCGCTGCCTACTTGATGCTCGATTTTCCCAAGGTGGGCCGGACGCTGATCGAAGCCTTCCCCAGGCCTTACCAGCCCTTCGTGAAGGACCTGGCGCGGAACGTGGACCGGGCGGTCGGCGGCTTCGTGCGCGGTCAGCTGGTGGTCGCCGCGCTCGTGGGCACGGTGGTCGGCGTGGGCCTTTGGGTTTTGGGGGTTCCCCTGGCCGCTTCGCTCGGCTTCATCGCCGGGGTGTTCAACCTGGTCCCCTACCTGGGGGTGGTGATCTCGATCGTGCCCGCGGTCTTGCTCGCCGCGGCCAAGGGCTGGCCGTTTGTGCTGGGCACGGTGGCGGTGTTCGTCCTCGCCAACCAGCTCGAGGCCCAGGTTTTCTCGCCCCTCATCCTGGGTCGCGCCACCCAGCTTCACCCGGTCACGGTGATCCTTTCCATCCTCACCGGCGGGGTGCTCTTCGGGCTTTGGGGGGCGCTCCTCGCGGTGCCGGCGGTGGCCTTTTTGAAGCTGGTGATGTCGGAGTATTACACCAAGAGCGACTTCTACAACAAGGGGTAGCGGCCCCGAAGGCCCTATAGTGAAAAGCGTGCGAACCATCGTCGTTCTCTTCGCCTTTATGGGCCTGGCCCTGGCCGAGATCGGCAACGGGCCCGGCCCCTTCTTTTCCGCGCTGGGTCTCGCCCCTGCCGCCGAGCCCGTTGCCTTCGCCAAAGGCCGCCTGGCGGTGGAGACCCTCGCGGGGTATCTCTACCGGGTGCGCTACACCGGCCCCCGGGACGACATCGAGGCCCAGGGCAGGGTCATCGCCGCGGCGGTGGGCATCCCGGAAATCGCGGGCGCCTATGCCCAGTGGTTCCAGGCCAACGCCGAGGCCGTCGCCGCCGAGGGCCGCCCGGTGGGGGTGAAGCTCGGCGAAGCCTTCGTGCTGACGCTTGAGGTCCGACAAGATCTGGTCAGGATCGAAGTCGCTCCCCTCGAGGTCCCGGAAAAGGCCTTTGGGACGCCGCGGCACGTTCTGGGTAAGCAGGGTCCCCTCATCCGCGAGTACGCCGATTTCTACTGCCCCTACTGCCAGCGACTGGCGCTCGAGGTGCTGCCGAAGGTCATCCGGCAACTCGTGAATACGGGCCAGGCGCGTTTTGAGTACCGCCACTTTCCCCTGGTCGGAATTCACCCGGACGCGGCTGAAGCCGCCCGCGCCAGCGAGTGCGCCGCCGAGCAGGGAAAGTTCTGGCCCTTCCACGACCGGCTCTTTGCCGATCTGGCCGCCAAAAAGGGCGCCAATTATTTCCGGATCGCCAAAGACCTCGGTCTCGATAGAGGGCGCTTCGCCGACTGTATGGCGTCGGAAAAATACCTCGACGTGGTGACGATGATGCGCACCGAGGCGGAACGGCTCGGGCTCCGGGGCACCCCCACCGTCTTCGTCGGGCCCTTCCAGCTGCCAAACCCCTTTGACGCGAAGGCCTACCCCCGCTGGCTCGCCATGGCCGCCGCCAAGATGCAGTGAGCGCCCTGGGGTCTTCCGCGGGCCCTCCGTGGCTCGCCTCGGGCTTCCGTATGGCCCGATCAGCCCAGCTGGCGGAGGTGGAACGACTTCGGCCGGGTGAGCTGGTGGTAGCCGAGCTCGGAGAGGGTCACGCCCCGGCCGGTGTCCTTGACCCCGGTCCAGGCCAGCCCGGGATCGAGGTAGTCGGCCCGGTTGGCGAACACGGTTCCGGTTTCGACCCTTTCCCCGAGGCGGGCCGCGCGCTCGAGGTCGCGCGTCCAGAGCGAAGCGGTCAGGCCATAGCGGCTGTCGTTCATCAGGCGCAGGGCTTCCTCATCGTTCGCGACCTTCATGATGCCGACCACCGGCCCGAAGCTCTCTTCAACCATCACCCGCATGCCGTGGTCGACGTTCACGAGCACCTGGGGCGCCAGGTAGGGGGAGCCGGGTCGGTCGGCGGGGAAGCGTTTGGGGTCGATCAGGGCTTCGGCGCCCTTGGTGATCGCGTCTTCGATCTGCTCCCGCACCCACTCGGCGGCCCTGGTGCGGACCAGGGGGCCGAGCGTGGTTTCCGGATCGAGGGGGTTCCCCAGCCGGTAGCTTTGGACGACCTCGACGAAGCGGTCCACGAACTCGTCGTAGACCGCCTGGTGGACATAGATGCGTTCGATGGCGGCGCACGACTGGCCGGCGTTGAAAAAGGCGCCGTCGGCCGTTTCCCGGGCCGTGAACTCGAGGTCGGCGTCCTCCATCACGTAGGCGGGGTCCTTGCCCCCGAGCTCAAGGCCCGTGCCCACGAAGCGACTCGATGCGGCCCTGACCACGGCGTGGCCACCGGGGACCGAGCCGGTGAAGGCCACGAAGTCGATCCGCGGGTCCTGGATCATTTTGGCGACCGTCTCGTGGTCGGCATGGAGATACTGGAACACCCCCGGAGGGAGCCCCGCGGCCTGGAAGGCCTCGAGGTAGCGCTCGGCGACCAGCGGGGTTTGCGATGACATCTTGAGGATGACCGCGTTCCCGGCCACCAGCGCCGGCACGACGGTGTTGACCGAGGTGAGCCAGGGGTAGTTCCAGGGGGCGATCACCAGCACCGTGCCCAGGGGCTCCCGCCGTATGTAGCGCACAAAGCCGGCTTTGGGTTTGGGCCTGAGGTCGGCGAGAGCCCGCCCGGCGATCTCGAGCATGTACTCGGCCCGTTCCTTAAAGCTTCGGTTGAGCTCGGCGGGGCTGTGTTGAACCGGCCGGCCCATCTGCCAGCTGAGCTCCTCGCCGAGCTCGTCGGCGCGATCCACGATCCAGGCCACCGCCCGGTCCACGATCGCCACTCGCTCTTCGAGCGGCAGCTGGCGCCAGGCTTTCTGGGCGCTGCGGGCCCCTTCGAGGGCGCGTTCGACGTCCTCGTCTTGGGCGAGCTCGCGCTCGAGGTAGACCGAGCCGTCCACCGGCGAAATCGTCTTTTGCACCTTTTTCATGGCCCACTCCTTACTCGGGCGTGACGTAGGCGGCGGTGATGCCGCCGTCCACCCGGAGCTCGGCGCCGGTCATATAGGAAGACTCGTCCGAGGCCAGAAAGAGCGCCGCCCGAGCCATCTCCCTGGCCTCGCCGAAGCGGCCCATGGGGATATGGACCAGCCGCCTTTGCCGTTTTTCTTCGGTGTCCAGGAACTTCATCAAGAGCTCGGTGCGCAAGGGGCCCGGCGAGAGGGCGTTCACGCGGATGTTCTCGCGGGCGTGGATCACCGCCAGTTCCCGGGTCATGGAGAGCACCGCGCCTTTGCTCGCGGTGTAGGCGATCTGGGGCGTGGCCGCCCCCAGGGTGGCGACGAAGGAAGCGGTGTTGATCACCGACCCGCCGCCGGCACGCCGGAGGGCGGGGATCCCGTACTTGCAGCCCAGGAAGACGCCGCGGACGTTGATGGCCAGCGTTTTCTCGAAAACGTCCAGTGGCGTTCCCACCGCGTCGCCGTCGCCCGGAAGCATCACCCCGGCGTTGTTGAAGAGCACGTCGAGCTTGCCGAACGCGGCTTCGGTCTCGGCCACCATCCGCTCGGCATCCTCGGGGCTTGCGACGTCGGCCCGTACGAAGATGGCCTCGCCGCCCTGAGCCCGGATGGTCTCGACCACCTCGTGCCCGGCCGCCTCGTTGAGGTCCACCACCGCGACCCGGGCGCCTTCCGACGAAAACAGGAGGGCCGATTCCTTGCCGATGCCACTTGCGGCCCCGGTGATCAGGGCCACCTTGTCCTTGAGCCTTTGACCCGCCATGCCTTAGCCTACTGCGGCGAAGTGCCCCGCCCGTGGCTTTGGACTTAGATCCGTTCGAAGTAGCGCATCCGCTCCCAGTCGGTGACGGCTTCGCGGAAGGCTTCCCACTCGGTCTGGAAGAAGTGGACGTAGTGGGCGTGCACGTCCTCGCCGAGGATTTCCTTTGCCACCTCGCTCTCGGCGAAGATTCGGGTGGCCGCCTCGAGGCTTTGGGGAACGCGGGGGAGCTCGCGGGCGGCGTAGACGTCGCCTTCGAAGATGGGCGGGGGTTCGATTTGTTCCTCCAGGCCCTTAAGGCCGCTCGCCAGCATGGCGGCGTAGGCCAGATAGGGGTTGGTGTCGGCGCCGGGGATGCGGTTTTCGATCCGGAGGCTGTTCCCCCGGCCCACCACCCTAAAGCCCGCGGTGCGGTTGTCGTAGCTCCAGGCCAGCCGCGTCGGGGCCCAGGATGCGTCTTCGTAGCGCTTATAGCTGTTGACCGTTGGGGCGTAAAAGACCATGAAGTCGGGGGCGTAGCGAATCAGGCCGCCGAGGAAGTGGCGAAAGATAGGTGAGACCCGCGCCCGGCCCACGGGCTCGTCGCCGACGAAGGCGTTCGTCCCCTCGCGCCACAGGCTCATGTGGATGTGGCAGCTCGACCCCGCCCGCCCGTTCATGAACTTGGCCATGAAGGTCACCGCCAGGTCCTGCTGGTCGGCGATCTCCTTGAGCGCCTCCTTAAAAAGCACGTGCCGGTCGGCCGATTCCAGCGCCTCGGCGTAGCGCAGATTGATCTCGTGCTGGCCCAGGCCCCACTCCCCCTTGGAGTTTTCCACCGGAATCCCCGAGCGCTTGAGGTCGCGCCTGGCGGCGGCGGTGAAGGGCTCGCTGCGGGCCCCCTGGAGGATGTGGTAGTCCTCGAGGTACCAGCCGCTCGGGGCCAGATTCCGGTAACCGCGCTGGGCGGCCTTGGCGTAGGGGGTTTCAAAGAGGTAGTACTCGAGCTCGGAGGCGGCCATCGCCGAAAACCCCTTCGCTTTCGCCGCCGAAAGCTGCGCTTTGAGGATGTTCCGCGGCGCCAGGGCGACGGGCTCGTGGCTTTGGTCCTCGACCACGTCGGCAATGACGATGGCCGAGTTTTCCGCCCAGTGCCAGGCGGCGAGGCGGAGGGTGCTGAGGTCGGGTACCAGGTGCACGTCCCCGTAGCCGCGTTCCCAGTTGGCGAAGGTGTAGCCGGGTACGGGGTTCATCTCCATGTCCACGGTGAAGAGGTAGTCGCAGGCGTGGGTGCCCGCCCGTGCTGCCTCCTCGAGGAAGAACTCGGCGTCGAAGCGCTTTCCCATGAGCCGCCCGTAGAGGTCGGGAAAGGCGACGATGACCGTTTCGATCTCGCCGTCGGCAATCAAGTCGGCGAGGGTCTCCAGGCTCAGCTTGCCTTGTCTTTCCATGATGTTAAGGAGTATATCCCCGGCGCCGCCCGCTTCATCCGCTCCTCATCGCCGGGGGTCCAAAATGGGCCATGGCATCGAGCGGCGGCAGTGAACCCCTGCTGGCCAAGGCCCAGCGTTTTTTGCGCCAGGCAAGAGGCGTGCGACGTCCCCAGACCGACGACATCTTTGCTCGTCGGGCCTACCTCGGTCCCGATGAAGTCCGGGTCGAGAATTATCTCCGGCCGCGGCCCATCGCCTTTTTCAACCCGGGCGCCGTGTTAGTGGGCGACGTGGTGCACGTCTTCCCCCGCCTCATCTTCGAGTACTACAGCTACGCCTCGGCCGTGGGCCATTTCGAGATTCCGGTGCAGGCGCTGCTCTCGGGCCGCTTTTCCCGCCCCGTTCCCGTGGATATCGTTCTCTACCCCACCGAGCGCTTCGATGCCGTCCGCGGCTGTGAGGACGCCCGGGCCCACTGGATGGGGGATGGCTATGCCCTCCTCTACACCGCGGTGGGCAAGCTCGGCGAGGCCTGGGAGACCGACAGCAAGGACGTCTTTACCGCCGCCCTGGCGCTGGCGGAGCTCGGGAAAGATTTGCGCCTTCGCCGAAAGGGCTTGATCCGGATCGAGGGGCGGAACGAGGCATCGCACATTCCGGTCAAGAACGCGACCTTCCTGGATGGCGAGGCCTTTTTGCTCCGACCGAGCCTGCCCGGAATCCCCGACACCTGCTGGCGGGGGCGGCTCGACCGGGCGACGCTCGAGGCCCGAGATCTGGAGCCGGTGCTCGCCCCCGAGACCTTCGAGTACAAGGTGGGCTGGTCGACGAATGCCGTGGCCCTGGGGGACGGCACCTTCCTCGTGGGGTATCACGGCATTTTTAAGGAGGATCTTTCCTACCGGCACGGGCTGGCCCGGGTTGACGGCCAAGGGGCGTTGCTCGGGGTCTCGGATTACCTGCTCGCGCCCCAGGGACTGAACGAGTGCTACGGTGACCGGCCGCTGACGCTCTATGGCAACGGCCTTTTCATTTATGGCGACGAACTGGTTTGGGTTGGCGGCGTCGCCGATTACGCCATCGGCGTCTTTAGCGCGCCGCTCGAGGCGGTGATGGCGCGGATCCGGCCCCTGGTCTAAGGGCCCCGCCGTGGCAAAAGCCACGGCGGGGCCCAAAAAACGCAAACGACCGACGTTTGGGCTCAAAGAGGTGAGCGTTTGGGGTGGAAGGCGAGGCCCGTGCGCGATTCTTTGAGCGCCAGCTGGCCGCAGGCCGCCCCCACGTCCACCCCGCGGCTCCAGCGCACGGTGACCGGGATGCCCTCGGCCTCGAGGACCGCGGCAAAGCGGCGAATCCCTTCCCGGGGCGTGCCCGAGACCGGCGCGCCGTCCCAGGGGTTCAAAGGGATCAGGTTGACGTGGGCCACGATGCCGCGCCGCCGCACCAGCTCGGCGACCTTTTTCGCCTGCCAGGTATGGTCGTTTTGGCCCTTGAGCATGACATATTCCAGGGTCACCCGGCGGCGGGTTGCCTGGAAGTAGTCGGCCACGGCGTCGAGGATCTCTTCCACCGGGTAGGCCTTGGCGGTGGGGATGATCTTTTTTCGGGTTTCGTCGTCCGGGGCGTGGAGCGAGAGCGCGAGCTTCACCCCAAGGCCCAGTTCGGCCAGGCGGCGGATCCCTTTGGGGATGCCCACCGTCGACAGCGTGATTCGCCGGGGGCTCATGGCGAGCGCGTTCTTGTTGATCATCCGGCGCACGGCTTTGGCCACCGCCTCGAGGTTCAAAAGCGGCTCGCCCATGCCCATGAGCACCACGTTGCGGATCTCGCGGGGGCCGATTCCCTGGTGGTAGGCGATGGCCAGGAGCTGGTCGAGGATCTCCCAGGGGCTGAGGTTACGGCCGAGGCCCAGGGCGCCGGTGGCGCAGAAGGTGCAGCCCACGGGACAGCCGACCTGGCTCGAGAGGCACACCGTTTTACGGTCGCGGTAGGGGAGGTAGACGGCCTCGGTCTGCTGCCCGTCGAGGAGGGTAAAGAGGTACTTGACCGATCCGTCGGACGAGGGAAAGGCCTGAACCAGCGAGAATTCGCCGAGACGCCAGGTTCGGGCGAGCTCATCCCGGAAGCTCCGGGGGAGGTCGGTCATCTCTTCGAATTCCCGCGCGCCCTTTTTGTAGAGCCAGCTTGAGATCTGGGCCTTGCGAAAGCCGTGGCCCGGGAGCCCGTCGACCGGCTCGGCCTCGAGGATCGAGGGGCGGGGGTCGGTCCCGGCCGGTTTCACGGCGAACCTCCTGGCGGGCCGAGGCGCTCTTCGAAGAGGTAGGCGAGCCGGGTGCGGGCGCCGTCCTGTGAGCCGAAGATGCTGCGAAGGAGCTCGCCCCCGGGGGCGAACACCAGCCAGTGCGGCGTGCCCTCGACGCCCCAGGACTCGGCGATCGCCCCATCGAGGTCGAGCGCGACCGGGAAATCGAGCCGAGCGAAGTCGCGGGCGAAGTGCACGAGTTGGGGCACGACCTGATCCCGCGGGTAGCGCTTGTGGCCGTAGGCGGTGTGGATGGCAAGGGCGTGGAAGCGGTCGCCGTAGTCGCGCCGCAGGCGTTTGAGGAAGGGAATGCCGCGGGCGATGCAGCCCGGGCACTCGAGGTTGAAAAACATCACCACCCCCAGCCGGTCCCACGTTTTGGGGTCGGCGAGGGGGTCTTTCCACACGAATTCGTCGGGCCAGCGTCCCATTGCCATCCTCCCACTCTAAATTGCGGAGCCTTTGCCATCAACGCTTGAGGTGGACCACGGTCACGCCGTGACCGCCCTCATAGGGCATGGCGTCGTGGAAGCGTTCCACCCGTTTGTCCCTTTTGAGCGCCTGCCGGATGGCGGTCCGCAGGGCGCCGGTCCCCTTGCCGTGGAGGATGCGGACCGGGGATTCTTTGAGCGCCCGGGCTTCGGTCAGGAATTCGTCCAGCGCCAAGAGCGCCTCCTCCACGCTGAGGCCGCGCACGTTGAGTTCGGGTTCGAAGCCCGATTTCACCACCACCGCTTCCTTGGGTTTTGGTGCTCCCACGTCCCGTGGCCTGAGGTGCGCGGCGGGCACGGTGACCTTGAGGGCGCCAAGCTGCACCACCGCGACGTCGCCGGAGATCCGGATCAGCTTGCCCTTGGCGCGGTATTCCGGAACCTCGACCAGGGTGCCCGGCTTGAGTTCGGGGAAGGGGGTGGGCTTTGGCTGGGGGCGCACCTGCTGGCGCAGCTCGAGGATGCGTTTGAGGGCATCTTTTTTCGCCTGGGGAGATTTGGCCTGGGTCTTGAGCCGCTTGATCTCGCGCTCGGCGGCCAGGAGCAGGCTGTCTGCCTGTTGGCGCGCTTCTTCGAGGCGCCTTTGCCGTTCCGTCTCGATCGCCGCCAGCTCGCTGGCCAGCTTGGCTTCGAGCGCTTCGGCCCGCCGGCGCGCCGATTCAGCCTCGGCCCGGGCGGCCTCGAGGGCCTCCCTTTCCGCCTCCAGCCGTTCGAGCAGGGCCTCGAGGGTCCTTTGGCCTTCGCCCATGAGCGCTTCGGCCCGCCGGAGCACCGCTTCTGGGAACCCGAGCCGGCGGGCGATGGCAAAGGCGTAACTCCGGCCTGGCGTGCCCACGCTCAAGCGGTAGGTGGGTCGCAGGGTTTCGGCGTCGAAGGCCATGCTGGCGTTTTCGATGCCCTGGTGTTCGCCGGCGAAGACCTTGAGCGGGGTGAGGTGGGTGGTAACGATGCCCCGGGCGCCCCGCCGAAGGAGGACCTCAAGCAGCGCCTCCGCCAGCGCCGTGCCCTCGTCGGGGTCGGTCCCGGTGCCCAGCTCGTCGATGAGGAAGAGCGCCTCTTCGTCGGCCTCAAGGACGATGCGCTTGAGGCGCTCGAGGTGACTGGCGAAGGTGGAGAGGCTGGCGAGCACGTCTTGCTCGTCGCCGATATCCACCAAGACTTCCCGCACGAAGGGGAGCGTCGCCTTTTTCGCCGGGACGAAGAGGCCGGACTGGGCCATGAGCTGCGCGAGCCCCAGGGTTTTGAGCAGGAGGGTTTTGCCCCCCATGTTGGGGCCGGAGACCAGCAGAATACGCCGGTTATCGTCGAGCTCGATGTCGTTGGGGACTGGATCGCGGATCAAGGGGTGGAAGGCGTCCTCGAGGCGGTAGCGCCCTTTGGGCCCGAAGCTCGGTCGGGCCAGGTTCCAGTCCTCGGCCAGGCGGTGGCCGGCCTCGGCCAGGTCGAGCTCGCCCAGGGCCTCGAGCGTGCCCTCGACGCCCGGATCCTGGGCCAGGCGCGAGGAGAGTTCGGCCAGGATCCGCCGGACCTCGGCTTCTTCTTCCAGGCGGAGCTTTGCCAGCTCGTTGTTCAGGGGCACCACGGTCAGGGGCTCGATGAAGAGGGTGGCCCCGGAGCCCGACTGGTCGAGGACGATCCCCGGCACCTCGTGTTGTCGCTCGGCGCGCACCGGGAGCACGTAGCGGTCGCGGCGCACGGTGATGTAGCGATCCTGAAGAGCCTCGGCGTAGCGGTCGAGGAGGGCGTGCATGCGCTCCTGGATGCGGCGCCTTAAGGGTTCGAGCCGGGCCCGGATCTTCTTGAGACGGGGGCTGGCGTCGTCCTTGACCTCGCCGTGTTCGTCGAGGGCCCTGGCCACCGCCTCGGTGAAGGGCCGGTGGTCGCCGATCTTGAGCGCGACCTCCTTGAGCCCCTCGAGGTCGGTCTCGAGGAGGGCGGCCTTTACCTCCATGGCCAGGGCGAGCGTCCGGGCCGCCTCGAGCAGAGCCTCGCTCTCGAGCCGCTCGCCCTGGCGCAGCGTCGTGAGCCACGGGGAGAGGTCGCTCGCCCCGCCGAGCCGGATGGGAAAAAACCGGGCCTCGGCGATTCGCTCGTGCAGTCGTTCGGCAGCGGCCCGGTCCCCGGGGGCCAGGGCCAGCGCCCGCGCCCGGCCCATCGGGGTCTGGGTGCGTTCGGCCAGGGCGGCCAGGACGCGGGGGAAATCGAGGGCGTCCGCGGCGTCTCGCATGCAACGCCTCACTCTAGCAGGTTTCTAAGGGGCGTAGAAGGCGGCGGTCTGGCGGTAGGTGAGGGCCTCGGCGATGTGGGATTCCTCGATCGAATCGTTCGCCGAAAGGTCGGCGATGGTTCGGGCGACGCGGAGGATGCGATCGTAGGCGCGGCCGGTGAGGAGGAGCTTTTTGGCCGCGGCGGAAAGCAGGGCCCGGGCTGTGGGCGTGAGGTCGAGCACCGATTTGAGCTCGCCCGGGCTGAGCAAGCCGTTGGGTTTGCCCTGGCGCGCCATCATCCGGGCGCGGGCCTCGGCAACCCGGGCCCGGATGGGCTCGCTCGCCTCGCCATCGGGGGCGCGGGTGAGCTCTTCGGCGGTGAGGCGCGGCACCTCGACCACCAGGTCGAAGCGGTCGAGCAGGGGCCCGGAGATCTTGCCCCGGTACCGGCGGATCTGGTGGGGGCTGCAGGTACAGCTCCGCTCGGGGTCGCCGTAAAAGCCGCAGGGGCAGGGATTCATCGCCGCCACCAGCAAAAACCGCGCCGGGAAGGTGAAGGCAGCCCGGGCGCGGGAGATCGTGACCACACCGTCCTCGAGGGGCTGGCGGAGCACCTCGAGCGCCTTGCGCGAGAACTCGGGCAGCTCGTCCAGGAAGAGGACGCCGCGGTGGGCGAGGCTGACCTCGCCGGGCTTGGGCACCGCGCCACCGCCGATGAGCCCGGCGTCGGAGACGGTGTGGTGCGGGCTGCGGAAAGGGGGCCTTTGGGGGAGTCCCCGGGGCGAGAATCCAGCCGCCGATCGGATGCGGAGCACCTCCATCGCCGCCTCGGGGTCGAGGGGCGGGAGGATGCCGGGGAGGCGGCGGGCGATCATGGTCTTGCCCGAGCCGGGGCTGCCGCTCATGAGGAGGTGGTGGAACCCGGCGGCGGCGATCTCGGCGGCGCGCCGGGCCTTGGCCTGGCCTTTGAGGTCGGCGAAGTCGGGGTGTTCGGTGGCGTCGTCGTCCCCATTTTCCGGCCGGGCCGGGGCGAGCGTCGCCTCACCCCGCAAAAAGGCCACGGTGGCCTCGAGGTCCTTCGGGGCGTAGACCTCGACCCCGCTGGCCAGGGCGGCTTCCTCGGCCGCCCCGGGCGGCAGCAGCATCTTTTTCGGAGGTGTCTCCCGGGCCTTTAAGGCCATGTTGACCGCCCCGGTGACCGGTCGCAGCGTGCCGCCGAGGCCGAGCTCCCCGGCGATCCAGTAGGCCTGGAGCGATTCCGGAGAAATGACGCCCTGGGCGGCCAGGAGCCCGAGCGCGATGGGAAGGTCGAACCTGGGGCCTTCCTTTTTGAGGTCGGCCGGGGCCAGGTTGATCACCACCCGGCCCTGGGGAAAGGGGAGGCCGGCGTTTTTGATCGCGGCCCGGACCCGGTCGCGCGATTCGTTCACGGCGGTGTCGGGAAGGCCGACCACGGTGTACGAGGGGAAGCCGGGGGCCACGTCCACCTCGACCGTGACCGGGACCGCCTCGAGCCCCCAAAGCGCCATCGTGCGTACCCTCGCCAGCATGTCTTCAGCCTAAGAGGGGCTTGGCGTTTTTAGAGTCGTTTTTGCACCACCGGGCGCTGGCGAAAGACCGCGGCGGCGATCAGCCGAGCGCGAGAGGCAAACCCCCGAACGCCTCGCCGAGAGCGGGGCAGGGGGGGATCCCCGCCCCTGCCCTGAAGCCCCGGCTGGGTTTTTGAACGACCGCAGCGCTACTCCACGGTGACGCTTTTGGCCAGGTTCCTCGGCTGGTCGACGTCGCGCCCGAGCAGCACCGCGATCTCGTAGGCCAGGATCTGCAGGGGAATGACGGCGAGAATGGGCGAGAGCAAGGGGTGCACCTCGGGAATGTAGAGAACTTCTTCGGCGTCCTCCCTGACCGCTTCGTCGCCATCGGTGGCCACCGCGATGACGCGGCCGCCGCGGGCCCGGACCTCCTGGATGTTGGAGCGGGTCTTTTCGTACCAGGGGCCTTCGGGGGTGACCACGACCACCGGCAGGTGCTCGTCGATGAGGGCGATGGGGCCGTGTTTCATCTCGCCGGCGGGGTAGGCCTCGGCGTGGATGTAGCTGATCTCCTTGAGCTTGAGCGCGCCCTCAAAGGCGGTGGGGGCGTGCAGATTGCGCCCGAGGAAGAGGAAGTCGGAGGCCTGGTGGTATTTGGCGGCGACGCGCTTGATGGCCTCCTGGCGGGAGAGCGTGGCTTCGGCGAGGCGCGGGAGCTTGCGCATTTCGCCGATGAGCTGGCGGGCTTCCTCGGCGCCGAGCGTGCCCCGGGCCCGACCCAGCCAGATGGCCACCATGGTCATCGCCGCCAGCATGGCCACGTAGGCCTTGGTCGAGGCGACGCCGATCTCGGGTCCGGCGTGGATGTAGAGCGTGTCGTCGGCCTCGCGGGTGATCGTCGAGCCCTTGACGTTGATCACCCCGAGCACGCTGGCGCCCCGGCGCTTGGCTTCGCGGAGGGCCTCGAGGGTGTCGATCGTCTCGCCCGACTGGCTCACAGCGATGAAGAGGGTTCGCGAATCGGCCAGCGGGTCGCGGTAGCGGTACTCGCTGGCGATGTCGGCCTCCACGGGAATACGGGCCAGCTTCTCGATGAGGTATTTCCCGACCCAGCCGGCGTAGTAGGCGGTACCGGCGGCCACGACGTGGATTTTGTCGAAGGTGGTGGGGTCGAGCGCCAGGTCGAGCGTGACCTCGCCGTTCGCTTCGTCGAGCCGTCCGCCGAGGGTGTTTTCCAGCACCCAGGGCTGCTCGTGGATCTCTTTGAGCATGTAGTGGGGGTAGCCGCCCTTTTCAGCGTCCTCGAGGCTCCACTCGATCTCGGTGGTTCGCAAAGGGCGTGGGTGGCCCAGAAGATCGCTCACCCGCACCGCATCCGGCGTGATGACCGCCATCTCGCCGTCTTCCAGAAACACCACCTTCCGGGTAAAGGGCAAGAGCGCGGGCACGTCCGAGGCCACGAAGTTTTCGCCCTCGCCGAGGCCGATGACGAGCGGGCTCACGGTTCGGGCGGCGATGATCTCCTCGCGGTCCTCGTGGAGCACCACGATGGCGTAGGCGCCGAGGGCCTCCGAGAGCGCCTGGCGGACCGCGGCCTCGAGGTCCCCTTGGAAGTGCTCCTCGATGAGGTGGACCAGAACCTCGGTGTCGGTATCGCTCACAAAACGATGGCCCCGCGCCAGGAGCCTGGCCTTGAGCTCGGCGTAGTTCTCGATGATGCCGTTATGGATGATCGCCAGTTTGCCGTCCTCGGTGAGGTGGGGGTGGGCGTTTTCGTCGGTGGGCGGTCCGTGCGTGGCCCAGCGGGTGTGGCCGATCCCCGACGAGCCGGAGACCGGCTTTTCCCTAAGCGCCGCCTCGAGGCGCTTTAACTTCCCGGCCCGCTTCAGGCTTTTGAGGCCCGCTTCGGTTTTCACCGCTACCCCGGCCGAGTCATACCCCCGGTACTCGAGCCGGCGCAGCCCCTCGATGAGCACATCGGTGGCGTTACGGTAGCCAACGTAACCAACAATTCCGCACATGAATCTCCCTTTCCCGGCCCAAGGGGCCGAAAGTTCAGTCCCTGGTCTCGGTTTAGATCTCTGGAAATGCCGATGGCCTCTGGCTGTTTTCCGCTGGCCCTGCCCTCAGGTTGTCCCGGCCTCGCGACCTGGCTTTCCCTTCGGGCTTCCCTTTCGGGGCGGGAGGGTGGGGCATCACCCTGGCGGCATCCGCGGATCCTTCGATCTTTCCCGGCGCTCGCCGGTTATCCCCTTTCGGGGTCCGCCACCTCGTGAAGAGCGAAGGCCGTTAGCTTTGGCCCTGGCTCCCCCTGCGCTTCCCGCTGGCGTGTCTTTTTCCTCACCACCTTCCCCGGCGAAGCACGCCGACGCCCATTAATATAGCGGTTTTTGCTTGACACCCGGGGTTAAACGCACGTACCATCGTTCTTGGGCACGCATGAG
>CAZXOY010000019.1:0-33713 GCA_964642655.1 uncultured bacterium | reverse complement strand
AGTTCCCCCCGAAAGAGCGGCGCTTCCTCCGCTTGGATCTCGGCCTCACTCTCCACCCGCCCGTCGTGGCGGAGGTGAAGGACGTTTTCCGCAGGAAAGCCCTTTTCGAGGAGGGCCTGAGTGATCAAAAAACGCCGGTGGCAGCGCCGGGGGTCTTCCTCGGCGCAAAGGAGGGCGATCCGCGCTTGGCCGGCGAGCTCGAGGAGCGCCTCGATCCCCTGCCAAAAACGCGGGTCGGCGCGTTTCGCGCCGATGTCGAATGCGTCCCGCTTTCCCCGGGGCTTGCCGCCCAGGCGGTCACCCATCCAGAGGTAGCCGATGCCCTGGGCTTTGAGCCGGGCGGCAAGGATCTGCTGGTTGGCGTCGGGGTTGTGGCGTGAAAAGGGCAGCGCCCGCACGTCCAGCACCAGCTGCACACCGTGGGCCGAAAGGCGCCGTGCCAGGGCTTCGCCCTGGAGGTTCCCGTGGCCCACGGTGAGAATGGGATTAGCCTGCATGCCGCCAGGTGTATTCCAGAATCTTCCGGGGGATATCCACCCCGGTGGTGGTCACCGAGTTCTTGAACTCCATGGTGTGGTTGATCTCGTTCACCAGCAGACCGCGCTCGGATTCGAAGACATCGACCGCCAGCACCCCGCCGCCCAGGGCGCTGGCCGCCGCCACGCTGATTTCGGCCAGTTCGTCGGTGATGGGGCAGTTTTCCGCCTCGCCGCCGCGAGCGGTGTTGGTGATCCAGTGGGGGCTCTTGCGGTAGATGGCGGCGATGGCTTCGTCGCCCACGACGAAGACCCGGATGTCCCGCCCGGGTTTTTCGACGTACTCCTGAAGGTAAAGGAGCTGGTGCTGGTAACCCATGAAGGCTTTGTGCTCGAGCAGGGCCTCCAGCGCGTCGCGGTCGTTGACCTTGGCGACCATGCGGCCCCACGAGCCCACCACCGGCTTGAGAACCAGGGGGTAACCCCAATCTTCGGCGGTCCGAAGGGCTTCCTCCGGCCCGAGCACCAGGGCCACTTTGGGCTGGGGCACCCCGGCCTTGGTCAGAAGGGCGCTGGTGGCCCATTTATCGCCTGCTGCCTCGATGACCCCCGGGGCGTTGACCACCGGGACTCCGAGTGCGTCGAGGTAACGCGAGGCGGCCAGCCCGCGCGAATGGCTGACCGCCCGCTCAAGCGCCACCGTGATGCCGTCGAGTTCCCGCGGCTTTTCCCCGAGGGTCATCCTCAGCTGGGGCAGGTAGACCTTCTCCCAGGGCAGCCCGAGCGCGTCGGCGGCTTCAAAGAGCATGCGCTCGTCGCCGCGGATTCGGTCGTAAAGGATGGCCAGCATCGTGGTGCCGGGCTATTCGCCCCAGTCTTCGGCTTCTTCCGGAGCCGGTTCGAGGACCACCGGGTCGAGACCGACCACCTCGAGTTCAAGGCCGCAGGCCTCGCAGATCACCAGCTCGCCGAGCTCGGGGTTCTCCAGACCCATTTCCGCACCGCATTCGGGGCAGCTCGCTGCTTTTTTCATTCCCAATCCTCCTCCTCTTCGTCCATTTCATCGACGTGGACCGCGAACTGCCGTCCGCACTCGGGACAGCTGGCCACGTCTTCGTCGAGAACCTGGAACACGTGCCCGCACCTGGGACACTCCACCTGAACGCCTTCGCCGCTTTCGACCAGCAAGAGCTCGAGGGGCTCAAGGCTCACCACTTCGAAGACCGACCGGCAGGCCTCGCACTCGAGGACCGCGCCTTCCTCGAGGTCTTGCTCAGGGAACTCGTGCTCGCACACGGGACAGAGGATCTCCATTGCCTCCACTCTACCCGGGAAAGCGCCCGTGGCGCTTGAAGTACTCGAGCATGGATCCCGCCTTGAGCGCTTCCACCAGGAAGGGGGGTGGGGGGGTGAGACGGAAAACCTCGCCCTCCCGCTCGACGAGCCCCTTTTCCAGATCGATCCGCACCCTGTCGCCGTCTTTTAGTGCATCCACCACCTCCTCGGAAACAAAGGGCACGATGCCCAGGTTCACCAGGTTGCGAAAGAAAATCCGGGCGAATGACTTGGCGATGATCGCCTGGATACCGAGTTTTTTCAGGGCTTCGGGGGCGTATTCCCTCGAGGACCCAAGCCCCATGTTCCGGCCGGCGATCACGATGTCGCCGGGCTTTGCCTCCCGGGCGAACTCGGGGCGGAGGTGGGCAAAGGCGAAGGTGTGAAACCGATCCTCACCCACCATGAACGGGGCGTACTTGCCGGGCAGGATGTCGTCGGTGTTGATGGCGTCGCCGAATTTCCAGACCCTGACCGTCTTCATGCCTCCTCCTCGGGAATGATTTTCCCCGCCAGCGCCGCGAGGGCAGCGGTTTTCGGGCTGGCCAGGTACACTTCGGCGCTCGCCGAGCCCATGCGGCCGCGGAAGTTGCGGTTCGCGGTCGAGACCACGCGCTCGCCGTCGGCGGCGACCCCCAGATGGCGGCCCATGCAGGGGCCGCACCCGGGCGTGCCGATCGTGGCGCCGGCTTCGACCAGGGTTTGCAAAATCCCCTCTTCCATCGCTTGCTGAAGGACCCGGCTCGAGGCCGGCACCACCAAGAGCCTGACCCCGGGGGCGATCCGCCTGCCCCGGAGCACCTCGGCCACCGCCCGCAGATCCTCGATTCGCCCGTTGGTGCAGGTGCCCACGAAGACGAAATCCACTTCCTGGCCCGAGTGCGCCGCCACCGGGTGGACGTTGTCCACCTGGAAGGGGGCGGAAAGGCGGGGGGTGAGGGCGCCGAGGTCGATCTCCAGAGTCCTGGCGTAGCTGGCTTCGGGGTCGGGAAAGACCCAGGGAGGGACGTCGTAGCGCTTCAAGATTTCCCCTGAGGGCACCACCAGACCGGCCTTAGCCCCGGCTTCCATGCTCAAATTGGCGAGGGTCATGCGCTCGCCGAGCCCGAAGGCGTCTTCGGCGCCGGCCTCGAGGTGGATCTCGATGGCCATGTAGGTCGCGCCGTCGGCGCCGAGCCGGCCCACCATCTCCAGAGCGGCGTCCTTGGCGCTCACCCCGGCCGGAGGGCGGCCGTGCATCACCACCTTGACCGATTCGGGAACCTTGAGCCATGTTTTGCCGGAGGCGATGGCCAGGGCGATGTCGGTGGCGCCCATCCCGGTACCGAAGGCGCCCACCGCCCCGTAGGTGGTCGAGTGCGAGTCGGAGCCCACGATCAACATCCCCGGCTGGGCGATGCCCTCCTCGACCAGAACCTGATGGCAGATCCCGCGACCGACGTCGAAAAAGTTCACGCCGGTGGCCCGGGCCCACTCGCGGCCCCGCTTTTGCGCGTTGGCAACGCTCACGTTGGCCGCGGGGGCGACGTGGTCGAAAACCAGCGAGACGCGCCTTGGGTCAAAGGGTTCGGCGCCAAGCTCCTGGAGACGGTCGATGACCGTGGGCACGATCGAATCGATGGTCATCGCGTGGTCCACCTCGACCACCACCAGTTCTCCGGGGTGAACCCGCCGACCCGCCTTTTGGGAGAGGATTTTTTCGGCCATGGTCTGGGGCATCGCGCGCCTCCTCACGCCATCACCCACTCGCGCAGGATGCGGTCGAGCTCCTCGAGCGTCAGCTGCCCCTCGTCGGCGAGCGTTTTGATGCGATGGGTGATGCGCCGGAGCTCCTCCTCGCCGAAGTGGAGCCCGAGCTCCTCGGCCCGCTTTTTGATGGCGGCGCGACCGGTGAGCCTGGAGCCGACGATAAGTTTGCGGTCGAGCCCGAAGGCCTCTGGCGGGTAGGCCTCGTAGGCCTCGGGGTTGATGTAGATGGCCTTGAGGTGCATTCCGGCCTTGTGGGAAAAGGCGGTTTCACCGCTGATGTAGTTGTTGAAGGGGATCTCGATCCCGGTCATCCGGGCGATCATGCGGTCGAGCTCGGGGATGAGCTCGAGGCGGTACTTGCTGCTGACATAGGTGGGATCGAGGGTGAACATGCGGGCGATGAGCCCACCGAGCGGCGTGATGCCATTGCGTTCGCCGATCCCCAGGACGCTGGTATCGACGTGGGTGGCGCCGGCCTCGATGGCCTCGAAGGCGTTGGCGATGGCGCAGCCGGTGTCGTTGTGGCCGTGGAACTCGATGTCCACTCCGGCGCCGACGGCGCGGCGGACTTCCCGGACCAGCGAGTACACCTGGCGCGGGGTGGCGATGCCGACGGTGTCCGCGAGGCCTACCCGATCGACGTAGGGGGCGATCGCGGTGTAGACCTCGAGCAGATCGTGCTCGTCGGAGCGGAAGGTGTCCTCCGCTGAAAAGCGCACTTCGACCCCGGGCGCTTCTTCCCTGATGAACTGGATGACCTCGCGGGCCTCTTCGATGATGCGTGGAATGTCGCGTCCGTGGGCCGCCCGGAGGTACTTTGAGGTGCCAAAGAGGAGGTCAATGCCCTGTACCCCGGTCTCGATCGCGACCTTTGCGGCGTCGATCCGGGTCTGGATGTGGGTCACGACCCTGGCTTTGAGGCCGAGCGAGGCGATGGCCTCAGCGTCTTTGCGGGATCTGGGCGAGGCCATGGGTGTGGTGACCTCGATATACTCCACCCCGAAGGCATCGAGCGCGCGGGCGATCTCGATTTTGTCGTCGGTTGAGAAATTCGCCTTTTCGAACTGCTCCCCCTCGCGCAGGGTCGAATCGATGATGTTCCAGCGCTGTCTGGTCCAGCTCGGCTCGTTCTCCGCTCGCATACCGCCACCTCCCATAAAAAAACCGGCCCGCGAACCGGGCCGGAGGGGCAAACGCGCCTGCTGGCGACTAGGTCGCCCCTCCGGCACCCGGTTTTTTCGCGAAAGCCGCCATCCTGGGCGCAAGTTTATGCGAGAGCAGGCGGCCTGTCAAGGGCAGCGGGCTCTGCGCGGTGCTGCTTTTTATGGGGTGGCGGATGGTGGGCGGTGGCGTCTATGCTAAGGCCTGCGTGGAACCCTGGCCCTTTTCCCTGGTATCCGAGTCGGGATTCGTGCCCGTAAAATCCCAGACGCTCGTGATTTTGGTGGGCCTCACCGGGGCGGGGAAGACGACGCTCGCCCGCGCCCTGGGCCTGCCCACCCTTCCCAACCGCCGAGACCTGACCGACCGTTACATCTTGAAAGCCAAGGTCGCCGACCGCGCCGAGCGTTTCCGCCGGGTGGCGGCCTGGCGGGCGTCGCACCCCGGGGGAATGGCGGAGATCCTGGCCTCCGGTTACGCGCCTCCGGCCCGCCGGTTGCTCTTCGATGGCCTGCGGGGGGAGGGAGAACTCGCGTTCGCCCTCCGTCACCTGCCCCGGGCCCGGTTCTTGGTCCTCGAGGCCAGCCACCTCACCCGCCTTTTGCGCCTCCTCTCCCGGGGCGATGCGTTCGATCGGGCCGAGGCGGGTGAGGACCTGAGGCGGCTCGCGCACGGTATCTTGAGCGAGGAGGAACTCGAGATGGTCTTGCAAGCGGCGCCGCTCGAGGAAGTGGCGAGAAAGCTTCGAATCGTTGCCGAAGAGGCGAGGAACTACGCCCCGGAGGCGGTTCGCAGGGTGCTCTTTGGGCAGGGGCGGGCCCTGTTTCTCGACGCCGAGCGGGAATCGCCCGAAACGCTCGCCGCCCGGGCGCGCGCCTGGCTGGGGGTCGAGGATGGATAGGATCGTGGCCATCGGCCTGCGCTTTTTTCGCATTCCCCTGCGGGGCGAGCTGGCCTGGGGTCGGCAAAACCGTATGGACGTCCTCGATCACGCGTTGGTCGAGGTGCACCTCGAGAGCGGGGCCGTAGGGCGGGGCGAGGTGGCGATCCGGCCCACGATCTACGGCGAGACCAAGGAAAGCGTTCTCGGCGCCATCCGTTACCTTGAGCCATTGCTCCAGGGGCAGTCGATCACCGACGCCCCGGCGCTCCAGGCCGCGCTGGACCGCCTTCCCTTCAACCACGCCGCGAGGGGCGGGCTCGACCTCGCGCTCTGGGAGGCGCGGGCGAGGGCCGGCGGGCTCGAACTCAAAGACCTCTTACCGCCGGGTCGAGACCAGGTCGAGGTGGCCTACATCCTGGGGCTGGGGGACGACGAGGTGGTCCTCGAGGACGCCGCCTTCGCCTACGCGCGGGGGGTGCGGGTATTCAAGGTCAAGGTGGGGCGGGACCTCGAGGGTGACACCCGGCGGATCGAGCGGCTCCGGGCCCGTTTCCCCGACGTCAAGCTCTATGCCGACGCCAACGAAACGCTTTCCCCGGAGGAGGCGCCGCACTACCTCGAGGCCTGGCAGGCCCTGGGGCTCCTCTACGTCGAGGAACCGCTCCCCATCGAGCTGGTCCGGGAACGGGCGGCGCTCAAAACACTCGGTTTGATCCCCATCATCGCCGACGACTCGGCCTTCACCCCCCGGGACCTCTCGCGGGAGCTTGCGCTCGACACCTTTGACGTGCTGAACGTCAAGCCGGCCCGGACCGGGTTCACCCGGAGTCTGGCCATGCTCAAAGAGGCCCGCCGGAAGGGTAAACGGACCATGGTCGGCAGCCAGGCGTTTTCTTCCTTCGGCGCCTACCACGCGCTGCTCTTGGCGTTGCAAGCAGAGGTCACCGAACCGAGCGAGCTGGCGTTTCACATCAAGGCCGAGGGGCACTTTTTCCCCTTTCCCGAAATTCGCCGGGGGGTCATCTCGGCGCAGGACCTGCCCCGGGAGGGGTTTGACGAGGCGGCGTTCGCCCGCTATGAGGTCCGCTCGAGCCTGACCTTGTAGTTGCCCCGGGCGGTTTTGCCGAGGATCTCCTTGAGCACGACGCGACCGAGGCCCTTGGCCTCGAGGACGCTTCCCTCCCGCACCTCATCCTTGGCCTTGGCCGGTCGTCCGTCGAGGAGGACGTTGCCCTGCTTCACCCCTTTTTGGAAGTAGCTGCGTGAGACGCCAAGCCCCTTGGCCCCGATGGCATCGACCCGGAGGCTTGGCACCACGGCGATGATTTCCTTCCCCACGCCCCGAGCATACCGCCTGGTTCGGGTACGATGAACAGCGTGCCGCGCTGGCTCTCCCAATACCTCGCCCTGATTCCCGTTTTCCCGCCCCTCTATCTCCTCGCCTTTTACGGTCTTCGCTTTTGGAAACGCTTTTCGCCCCCGGCGCGCTACGCGCTGGGGTTTTTCCTGGCCAGCCAGCTGATCGCGGCCCTCTTTGCCCCCCGGCCGGTCGTTTCCCTGGGTTTGGCCCTCTTAAGAGCGCTTTTCATCTTCGGGCTGATCGGCGTCGGGGCCTGGTTGCGCGAGAGTCGCTGGCTTGGGTATTTGCTCTATGGCCTCATCGTCGTCTATGTGGTGGCGCTGGGCTCGAGCTGGCTTTTGCTCGGCGAGCGCCTGTTTCGCTGGGCCCGCTTGGTCCACCCCTACTACACCACGGTTTCGCTCGGGCTTTCCGCTACCCTGGGCCTCTTCCTTGCCTTCGGGGTACCCCAACTGCCCCGGTGGCTGCGGCTGGTGGGTGGAGCCCTGGCCTTTTTGGTCTTGCTCTTTGCCGGCAGCCGGGGGGCGGTGCTCGCCCTCTTCACCGGCGGCATGGCGGCGGCCTTCTTTGGCGGCGCCCGCTACCTGAGGATCCTTGGCTCGGCGGGGGTGGTGGTGGGGGTGGCCCTCTTCCTGGCCGAGAGCGAGCGGCGGGTGGGGGCGATCACCCGCTTGCTGAACCTCGGCAACCTTTCCGGGCGCGACAAGGTCTGGGAGGGGGCGGTGGCGGCCTTTAGCGCCCACCCCATCGGCGGGGTCGGGCCCTACCAGCTCGGCCCCTACCTCTCCTTCCTCTACCGGGGCGGCTGCCGGCTTTGGGACGCCGCCGAGCGGCTGGGGCTTTCCTGCCCGAGCTGGCTCGAGCCCTTCTACGGCGCCTGGTTGATCGCCCACAACGTGGTCCTCCAGGCCCTGGGCGAGAGCGGGGTGGTGGGGACGCTGGGCTGGCTCGTGCTCTATCTCTTCGCCGGGTATGCAGTCTTCCGGGCCAGGGAACCCCTGATGGCGGCGATTTTTACCGGTTTCATGGCCATGGGGCTGGTGGACAACCCGACCGCGGTGCCGAGCCTTCATCTGGGGGAGGTCTTTTGGGTTGCGGTGGGGATGGCGATGGCCCAGGCCCGTCTGTTTTCGGGCGGCGACGCTAGCCGTAGCGAGAGAGCAGCGCCGCCTTCGGCATGTAAATGAGCCGGGGTTCGATGCGTTTGAGCGGCCCACCACCGTAGAGGCGGTGGAGGAGGTACATCCAGGCGCCGAGCCGCCGGGCCAGTCCCGCCGGAAGCGGCTGAATGGAAAACCCCAGCGGGCCGAGGAGTTCCCAAAACAGGGTGATGCCGAAGATCACCTCGACGTTGGCGAGGTGCGGGCGTTCCCGCAGGGCGCGGGCCAGGTCGGCCATTGAGGCCCGAACCCGGCGGTAGGCGACGAAGGTGCCGGCCTCCGCCGTTCGCCGCATCCGTTCGGAATCGAGGTGGATCTCAAGCCCGGGGGTGCCTCTGGGAAACTCCGGCGTGGCCACGGGCAACGGGGCCGGGGCCAGCCGGAAGACCGAGTGGGCGCCGTAAAAGGCCGGCTCGACCTTATAGAGCCGGGCGAAGAGGGCCTCGACCGGGGCCACGAGCTTGGGGAGCGCTTCGGGCAGGCCGCCGAAGACGAGCTCGAGGTCGCCGAGTTTCCGCGGGCGGTAGCCGCGCTTTAGCAGCTCGGGCAGGAGGCGCTCGAGGGCGCCGGGACTCTTCGCGCCGCCCGGTCCCGCATCGTGCATCACCACGATGGTGCCCGGACTGATGAGGCGGACGACCTTGGCGGCGATGGCCTCCGGCGTCGCTCCGGCCACCCAGTCCCCGGCTTCGAGGCCCCACTGGACGGGGGTGAGGCCGAGCCGCCGCACTTTTTGCAGCAAGGGCCAGGTCCACCCGCCGTGGGGCGGGCGGTAAAAGCGAGGCGGGCGCTCAAGAATTTCGGTCAGCGCGTCGTAGCCCCGCTGGACGTCCGCGGCGGCCTCCCAGGGGAAGCGGAACCAGGCGTGCCGGTGGCGGTAGCCATGCAAGGCAACCTCGTGACCGGCAGCGGCGATCTCCCTGACCAGCGCGGGTGACTTCACGGCGCGCTCGCCCAGCATGAAGAAGGTGGCCCGCACCTGGTGGCGTTCGAGGGCCTCGAGGACCCCGGGGGTGGTGCGCGGGTCCGGGCCATCGTCGAAGGTCAGGGCGACCTGGCCCCGACCGCCGCGGGCGCGGAGCGCGATCCAGAGCCCCAGTCGCTGGTGAATGACCCAGGGGAGTCCGGCGTGGAGCAGGGCCAGGGTTCCCAGACCGTAGCCCAGCGTGTTCATACCCGGACCCCCAGGAGCGCCCGGATGCGGTCGGCGGCGTCGGCCGCGGCGCGCGGTCTGCCCAGGGCCCGGGCCCGCTCGGCCAGGCTCTGGCGGTAGGGCGGGTCGGTGAGCAATGCGCGCAACGCCCGGGCCAGCGACCTTTTGTCCCGGGCCCAGATCCCCGCCCCCTTGGCCACCAGCCAGCGGGCGTTTTCTTCCTCGTGGCCGGGAATGGGCTCGTAGACCAAATAGGGGCGGCCCACGGTTAGCGCTTCGGCGACGGTGAGCCCCCCGGCCTTCCCCAGCACCAGGTCGGCGGCCCCGAGGTAGTGGGGAAAGTCGGGGCCGGTGGGCCGCAGGTGGAGCGTGCTCTTTTCCAACTCCCGGGTTTCTGGCCGGGTTCGGTTTTGGAACGCGACCACCTGGCAGGGGATATCGGTCTCAAAGAGCACGCGCAGAACCTGGCTCTTGGCCCGGTAGGCGTCGGTGGCGCCGCTGGCGATGATCACCAGCGGTCGCTCGTCGAGGCCGAGCTTGGCTCGCAGGTCTTCCTTTTTGGGGAGGTCGCTGAAGATGCGACGGACGGGGATGCCGGTCGCGACCACGCGGTGTTCGTCGATGCCGTGGCTCAGTAGATCGAGGCGGGCTTCCTCGCTCGAGGCCAAGATGAGGTCGGCTTCCGGACGGGCCCAGTGCCGGTGGGCGCGCAGGTCGGTCAGCACCAGGACGTTGGCGAAGTCGTCGCCCAGCTTTCTCCGGACGTGGCCCACCAGGGCCGCGGCCGTCGGGTAGCTGCTGATCACCACCTGGGGACGCAGCCGCTTGAGGTCGCGCATCAGCCCTTCGGCGCCGCTGGTGGCGAAGCGGTCGGTGATGATGCGGGGTTCGCTGGGGCGGTTCGTCCAGTGGTAGAACCAGCGGTAAAAGCCCGGCCAGTAACGGAGCGAGAAGGCGTAGATCCCGAGCACGGGGAGCTTTTCCCACCAGGGGATGTAGCCGAGGTAGTCGCGGTCATGCCCTTCGATGGCGAGGGCTTCCTGAAGCGCTAGGCTGGCGTTTTGATGCCCGCCACCGAACGAGGCCGAGAGGAAGAGCGCCCGCATCTTCTCCATTTACCCTCGCAACCAGGCCAGTCCGATGGCGGTGAAGATCAAGTCCGCCCCCCACGCCGCGAGCGCCGGCGGCAGGATCCCGATCTCGCCCATGGACCGGCCGAAGAGGAACACCAGGTAAAAGCCAACCGCGATGATGACACTGAGTCCCAGCGAAAGCCCGGGCGTCCTGGCGTAGCGCACGGCGAGCGGCAGGCTGATGAGCACCAGCACCAGGTTGGCCAGCGGCAGGGCGATCTTTGAGTGGAACATCACCGCCGCCTGCCGGCGCTCGGGGTCCGGGAGCTTGGGGTTGTTCATGTCGCGCCAGGCCCGGGAGAGGCTCCAGGTGTCTGCGGCGAGGGGATCGGCGAAACGGGCGATGGCTTCTCCCCGGGAGAGCCCGCTCTTGATGGTGAGGACGGCGTCCGTCCGCTGGGGGAGCATGGCTCCGAGGAACACCCTTCGAACCGCACTGGCCAGCGCCTCGCCCTCTGCTTTTTCCAGCGCGGGGATCTCGTCGTAGTCGACGCGATAGAGCGCGTACCCTTTGAGTTTAAGCACGTTGTTTTTGTAGGTGCCGCGTTTGGCGAAGATGATCGTGACCTTTCGGCCCTCCCACTTCTGCAAGCGCACGTTGACCATCTCGTCGCGGGCGTAATCGTAGTCCTTGAAGTAGAGCTCGAGGCCGTTGCCGAGGGGAATGTTTTGCCCTTTGAGCCGGACCAGACCGCGACCGTTGGTGTGCATCTCTTCCCACCAGAGCACACGGACCTTTTCGTTGGTCTTGGGGGCGACGCTCTCGTTGAGCCACAGCGAGGCGCCGGCGACAACGAGACCCAGCAACAGCGCGGGCAGGGCCAGGCGGCGGAGGGGAATCCCCCCGGCCTGGACGGCGAGGATCGTCCCCTCGCTGGCCAGGCGTCCAAAGGGGACCACGATCGCGGTCACCATGGCCATGGGCAGCACCTGGACCAAAACCCCGGGGACGTGATAGGCCATCCACTTCAGGATGAGGCTCAGGGGAATGCCCGAGAGCCAGCGGCTGCCCACGTAGAAAAAGCCGAAGAGGAAGACCGCGGTGTAGAAAAAGGTGGAAGCGGCGAAGATGGGAAGAACTTCGTTGAGAACGTAGGCGTCGAGGCGTTTACGCATCTTTTCGTACGACGAAGGTGATCTCGGCCCGGGCGACCTCTTCTCCCTCGACCCTGGCCGAAACCTTGGTCTTGGCCATCCGCCGCCGAAGGAAGAGGAGCTCGCCCTCGAGGACCAGCGTGTCTCCAGGACGGACCGGTTTCAAAAAGCGCGCCCCGTCAACCCCGGCGAGGTAGGGGATGCTGCCGGGCGTGAACTCGGGGTGGTGTTTGAGGCTCGCCACCGAGGCCTGGGCCATGGCCTCGATGATGAGGACGCCGGGCATCACCGGGTGGCCGGGAAAGTGGCCGAGAAAGTGCGGCTCGTTGTAGGTGACGTTCTTGATCACCCTAAAGCGGCGTTCGTCGGCCTCGATCACGCGGTCGACGAGCAAAAAGGGGTAGCGGTGGGGCAGCAGTTCCCAAAGCTCCATGGTGCCTCCTTAGTGCCTGAGGACGTTGTCGGAACTCACCAGCGTGTCTTTCAGGACGTCGAGCATTTCCAGGGCCCGGCCCGTGCCCATGGCCACGGCGTCGAGGGCGTTTTCGGCCACCACCACCGGAACGCCGGTGGCTTCCTGGAGGAGTTTGTCGAGGTGCTTGAGCAGCGAGCCGCCGCCGGTGAGCAAAATGCCACGGTCGATGATGTCGGAGACCAGCTCCGGGGGCGTGCTCTCGAGGGTCTTCTTCACGCCGAGGATGATCTTTTCCAGCGGCTCCCGGAGGGCGTCGACCACCTCCTGGGTGGTGATCTCGAGGGTCTTGGGCAATCCGGTGATCAGGTCGCGCCCGCGGACCTCGGCCACCAGCTCGTCGTCCTCGCCCTCGATCATCGCCGCCCCGATGCGGATCTTGATCTCTTCGGCGGTGCGGTCGCCGATCAACAGGCTGTGCCGCTCGCGGACGTAGCGCACGATGGCTTCGTCGAAGCCGTTGCCGGCGATGCGCAGCGACTCCGAGACCACGATGCCGCCCAGCGAGATGACCGCGATGTCGGTGGAACCACCCCCGATGTCAACCACCATGCTCCCCGTCGGTTCGGCGATGTTGATGCCGGCCCCGATCGCCGCCGCGAGCGGCTCCTCGATGAGGAAGGCGCGCTTGGCCCCCGCCTCGACGATGGCCTGGACGACGGCCCGGCGCTCGACCTCGGTGACCCCCGAGGGCACGCCGACCATGACCTGGGGCTTGAAGAAGCGGGACATCGGGGAAAGCACCTTTTTCAAAAAGAGGGTCAGCATGCGTTCGGTCAGGGTGTAGTCGGCGATCACCCCGTCTTTCATGGGGCGGACCGCGACGATGTTGCCCGGAGTGCGGCCGAGCATTTGATACGCCTCGAGTCCGACGGCCTTTACATCTTTGGAATCGCGGACCATGGCGATGACGCTCGGTTCCCTGAGCACGATGCCGCGGCCGCGAATGTAGATCAGCACCGATGCGGTGCCGAGGTCGATTCCGATGTCCTCGCCCCTGAACATATCGCTTTATTGTATCTGGATCGGGTGAGAAAAGAAGTGATAATGGGGGCCATGTTGGTGGTGTGGGCGTTCGTGTTGGGCCTGGTCGTTGGTTCCTTCCTCAACGTGGTGATCTACCGCCTTCCTCGGGGGCAGTCGGTGGTCTTTCCCCCCTCGCACTGCCCCGCCTGTGGTAAGCGGCTCACCCCGGCCGAGCTGGTGCCCGTCCTTTCCTACCTGTGGCAGAAAGGGCGCTGCCGCCGGTGCGGGGCCAGGATCTCGCCCCGCTACCCCCTGGTCGAGGCGCTTTCCGGGCTGCTCTTTGCCTTTGCCGCCTGGTGGGTGCCCTGGCCCCAGGCGGCGTTTTCCTGGTTCTTCTTCGCTGCTTTGGTCGCGCTCGCCTTCATCGATGCAGAGCACGAGATCCTCCCCGACGCCCTGACCTATGGGGGGCTTGGCCTCGGGCTCGTCTTCGCGAGTTTTTCCGGTTTGGCGTCTTTGGCCAGGGCTTTGGACGGCGCGGCCCTCGCGAGCGGCCTTCTGGTGCTGATCGGAGGGTATGGCGCGCTCTGGCTGCGGCGGGGGCGCGACGCAAGGGGGTCGTGGCCGGTGGGGTTTCACCAGGTCTACCTGGCGGCCCTGGTGGGGGCGCTCCTAGGCCCGGGGTGGGGGCTTTTGGCCGGCGTCGCCAACTGGGTGCTGAACTGGGTAACGCGGCGGCGTTTCGAGCTCCCCGAGCCGCTCTCGCTCCTTGGGCTCGTGCTGGTCTGGGCGGCGGCGTGGATGGGTGCGGGGGCGCCGTTTTTCGATTCGGTCAAGGGAGCGCTCTTCGCCGCCGGCGGGGTCGCGCTCTTGGGGGGGCTTTACTGGGCGCTGGTTCCGGCGACCGAGGACGACGATGGGGACGAAGCGGTGGCGCTCGGCTTTGGCGACGTCAAACTCGCGGGGATGCTGGGGGCCTGGGTGGGGTTTGGCCCGTTTTTGGTGGGGCTCTTTTTCGCCGTGGTCGCCGGGGCGCTCACCGGGGCGGTGCTGGGTCAGCGGCGGATCCCTTTTGGCCCCTTCTTGGCCCTGGGCGGGGTTTTGGCTTTCTTTTTCGGCCAGGCGATCCTGAACGCTTACCTGGCCTTCATCGGGTGGTAGGTTAAAACCGTGGAGAGGTTGCTCTCGGTCATGCGCCGGCTCCGGGCCCCGGACGGGTGCCCCTGGGACAGGAAGCAAACCCATAAGAGCCTGGTGCCCTACCTCCTCGAGGAGGCGGCGGAAGCCGCCGACGCGATTTTGTCGGGCGATCGCGAGGCCACGGTGGAGGAGTTGGGTGATGTGCTGCTCCAGGTTGCCTTCCACGCCGTGATTGCCGAAGAAGAAGGCGGTTGGCGTTACGACGACGTGGAAGAGGCCATCGTGACCAAGCTGATCCACCGCCATCCTCACGTCTTCGGGGAAGCGCAGGTGGAAAGCGCCGACGAGGTGCTGGCCAACTGGGAGCGGCTCAAGGCCGCTGAGGGCAAGGTTCGCGATCGGCCATGCGACGGGGTGCCGGCCTCCCTCGGCGCGCTGGCGCGGGCCTATGAAGTGGAGAAGGCCCTGGGTTACCCCGAGGGCAGCCAGGCGCGGGTGGCCGAAGCGGTCGCGAGCGGCGACCTCAAGCGGGTGTTGCTCGAGGTGGTGGCCTGGGCCCGCGCCCAGGGCCAAAACCCGGAAGCCCTTTTGCGCGAGGCGGTCGTAGAGCTTTGTTCGAGCCCATCCCCGAAACCCTGACCCCGCCACCGGGGCTTATTCCAGCGGCGGTGCTGGTGCCGCTGGTGGCCGGTGATCGCCTCGTCTACACCGTGCGTTCCCGCTCCCTCCGCCACCACAAGGGCCAGATCAGCTTTCCCGGGGGGAGCCTCGAGGCCGGTGAAACCCCGGCCCAGGCAGCCCTCCGCGAGGCCTGGGAGGAGATCGCCTTGCGGCCCGAAGCGGTGCGCCTGCTCGGGGCCCTGCCCCCGGTCTTTTCCCCGGCCGGGTTTTCCATCCTGCCCGTGGTGGGGGCGCTCGGAGCGCTGCCCGACCTCGAGCCCAACCCCGAGGAAGTCGATGAGATCCTGGTGGTGCCCCTCGAGGACCTCTTCGCAGCCCCGGCGTACCGAGAGTCGCGGCGCGGCCGCTGGGTGTGGCACTATCCCTGGCGCGGCTACGATATCTGGGGCGTGACCGGCAACATTACCCACGAGCTCCTGAGGCGCCTCTCCGGCCGGCGGGGTTACCCTGGAGGGGCAAGGGAAGGAGGGCAGTGATGGTCGTCGCCGTTTTGATCGAAGACCTCTTCGATGAGCGCGAGCTCATCTACCCGTATTACCGGCTGCAGGAAGCAGGGGCCGAGGTCTTGTTGGTCGGGCCCGAGGCCCGGGTTTACCGGAGCAAGGCGGGTTTTGCCATGCGGGCGGATCTGTCCGCCGCCGAGGTGAGGGAAAAGGCCCTGGCCGGTCTGGTGATCCCCGGCGGGTACGCCCCCGATCGCCTGCGCCGCCACGGTGCGGTGCTGGAGCTGGTCAGGGAGGTCGATGCAGCACAAAAGCCTCTCGCGGCCATCTGCCACGCCGGTTGGGTGCTGATCAGCGCCGGGGTCGTCCGGGGCCGACGGCTCACGGGCTACCACTCGATCCGCGACGACCTGGAAAACGCCGGGGCGATTTACCTCGACGAGGCCCCGGTCGTCGACGGCCACCTGATCACGGCGCGAAACCCCGCGGACCTGCCGGTCTGGATGGCCGCCTTCACCGCCGCCCTGGCTCGCGGGGGCTGAGCGGGCATTGCGCTTTTTCTCCGGCGGCGTCATGATACGCTACATTTGATGTTGCCGTTGACCGAAGAGCAAAAGCTCGTGCAGCAGACCGTGCGGGCCTTCGCCCAGGAGGTGCTCTGGCCCGAAGCTCCCCGTTACGACGAAAGCGGCGAGTACCCCTGGCCCCAGCTTCGGGCCCTCGCCGAGCTCGGCCTTTTGGGGATGACCACCCCCGAGGCCTGGGGCGGCGCGGGAATGGACAGCGTGAGCTGGGCCTTGGCCCTCGAGGAGATCGCCTACGCCGATCCTTCGGTGGCGGTGATCGTTTCGGTGACCAGCGGCCTGCCCCAGTACATGCTGGCCAAGTTCGGCACCGAGGCACAAAAGGATCGCTTTTTGCGGCCGCTCGCGCGGGGGGCGTGGATCGGCGCCTTCGCCCTGACCGAGCCGGGGGCCGGGTCTGACCCGGCCGCGATGCGGACCCGGGCCCAAAAGGTCGATGGTGGTTGGGTTCTTTCGGGGACCAAGTCCTGGATTACCTCCGCCGGGCAGGCTCACCTCTACGTGGTCATGGCCCGGAGCGGCGAAGGGCCGAAAGAGATCACCGCCTTCCTGATCGAAAAGGATGCGCCCGGCCTTTCCTTTGGGCCGCCCGAGGCCAAGATGGGCCTCCACGCCGCCCACACCGCCGAGGTGCGCCTGGATGAGGTGTTCGTCCCCGACGATCAGGTGCTGGGCCAGGTGGGGCGCGGGCTGGCCCAGGCCCTCGCCGGGCTCGACTCGGGCCGGATCGGTATCGCGGCGCAATCGCTCGGCATTGCCCGGGCCGCCTTTGATCTGGCGAAGGCCTACGCGGATGAGCGCGAGCAGTTCGGCAAGAAGATCCGCCATTTCGAAGGCGTGGCCTTTAAGCTCGCCGATATGGCCACCGGGATCGCGGCCGCCCGGGGCCTCGTTTTTGCCGCGGCCCGGAAGAAGGATGCCGGCGAGCGGTTTACCCTCGAGGCCTCGATGGCCAAGCTCTTTGCCAGCCGGCTGGCGGTCGACGTGACCCGCGAGGCGGTGCAGATTTTGGGCGCGAACGGCTACCACCGCGACTACCGTGTCGAGCGCTATTACCGGGACGCCAAGGTCACCGAGATCTACGAGGGCACGAGCGAGGTGCAAAAGCTGGTGATCACAAGGGAGCTCTACCGGTAAAGCCACCCGCCGTGGCCCTGGCCACGGCGGGGGCGGTTTAAGGTGCGGGCTCGAGGACGAGCCGCGCGCTCGTTTCGCCCCGGCGCATGGGCAGGTAGCGGTTTTGGGCCCAGAGCGGGAGCAGGTCGTCGTAGTTGGGGCTCATTACGTTGCCGGACTGGCCCATGGGGTGGATGAAGCGACTGTTTTCCAGCTTGGCCAGGTCGACGATCTCGCGGTAAGAGGGCCCCCAGGCCATGGTGAAGTCCGTGGCGCGGTAGGGGCCGACGTTGACGGTGAACCGGTCCCCGCCGTGGGCGATCCGCCGTTCGAAGATGCGGCGCACGCGGTCGTCCTTGCTCATCACGAAGTGGACGAAGACCGCCTGGTGCACCTGGCCCCAGGGCTTCACCTCACCCAGTCGCTCGACCACCCGGTCCAGCGCCTGGCTGGCAAAACCCAGGCAGCTGCCGCCGCAGGCCGGATCGCCCTCGCGCATCGCTTTCAGGAGGTAGCGGGGCTGATCCCAGTGCGCCTGCCCGACTTCCTTGGCTGGGAGCCGGGTGAGTTCGGTGTACCAGGCTTCGAAGACGGTTGCCTCCTCGCTCCGGATATCCTCCCGCCCGTCCCAGGCGAGGAGCCTTTCCTTCCACTTTCTCCCGGCTTCGGTCTTCGGCTGCAAGAGCGCGAGCACCGGCCGGAAGTCGCGGAAGAGGAGGCTCACCTCGTCGGCCTGGATGCGGGCCATGTCTTCGACGTCCAGCTTTGGCTTGGCCGTGATCAGCTCGGTGATCCGGCGGGCACGGTAGGGGTCGGCCCAGTCGACGGTGATGGTGTAGGGGTAATCCTTGGGGGTGACCTTGTTGTTGGCGGTGACCACGAAACCCTGTGGCGGGTTCAGGGTCCTCGGCAGTTCGTCGAAGGGGATGAACCCCTGCCAATCCCACTCGCCAGTTCCCGGAACCGGGTAGGCCCCGCTGTGTCCGGGTTTGCGGATGGGGATCTTGCCGGGGGCGAGGTAACCGATGTTGCCCTCCACGTCAGCGTAGACGAAGTTCTGGCTGGGGGCAACGTAATAGGCCAGGGCCTCGTTGAAGCTCTTCCAGTCGCGGGCCTGGTCGATGCGCAGGAAGGCCTCGAGCGTCGTGTCCCCATCATCGAGGCTGATCCAGCGCAGGGCCAGGGGTTTGTCCCCGGGCGCCTTCGCCACGTCGGAGATGACGGGGCCGTAGACGGTTTCGCGGACCAGGATGGTCACCGGATCCTGACCCTTGACCCGGATCGTCTCCTTCCGGATGCGGTAGGGGCGGACCTGGCCCTTATAGAGGTAGCCGCCATCCTTTTCCTCGAGGACGTAGAGGTCTTCGACGTCGGCGCCTACGTTGGTGACCCCCCAGGCAATGCGGTCGTTGTGGCCGATGACCACGCCGGGGAGGCCGGGGAAGGAGGCCCCGACCACGTGAAAGCCGGGGGCCTGGAGCTCATTCAAGATCCAGATTGACGGCGTGGAGAGCCTGAGGTGGGGATCGTTGGCCAGGAGCGGCTTGCCGCTCGCCGTGCGGTTGCCGGCGACGACCCAGTTGTTGGAGGCCTCGATCCCCGGGCTGAGTTTTTGATCGAGCCGGAGCAGCGCCTCAGCCATGGCGCCGTCGGTCCTCGAGGGCCTGGCGGCGACGCTTTGGAGCACGGTCGGCGCGTCGTCGGGATAGGGCGGCAGGAGTTCGTTGATGCGGGCCTTGCTCAAACCCCGGGCCAGGAGCTTATAGCGGAGGAGCTCTTTTTCGTAGTTTCCGGAAAGATCCCAGCTCATCAGCTTGGCCCAGACCAAGACGTCGGCCGCGCGCCAGGGGCGGGGCTTGAAGCCGAGGAGCTTGAACTCGAGCGGAAGCGGCGGGTTGCTCGCCAGGTAGGCGTTGATGCCGCGCACGTAGGCGTCGAGCAGGCGCCGCGTTTGGGGCGAGAGCGCATCGTAGGCGGCTTCGGCGGCGCGGTAGACCCCGAGGGTCCGCATGAACTCGTCGGTCTCAACCGCGGACGGTCCCAGGACCTCGGCCAGCGTGCCCGCACCCAGCCGGCGCTGGAACTCCATCTGCCAGAGTCGGTCCTGGGCGTGGGCCACGCCCTGGCCGAAGAAGAGGTCCTCGAGGTTTTGCGCTTCGATCTTGAGGATGCCCCGTGCGTCGCGGGTGATCTCGACGGTGTCGGAGAGACCCTTCATGGCCAGACGCCCCGTGGTCTGGGGCAGCGTCGTGCTTTTCAGGTAGTAGTAGCCGGCGGCGAAGACGATCACCGCCAGGGCGATGAGCCCAAACAGCGTCCATTTCAAAAGTTTTACCAGCATCTTGCGCCCATTCTAAACCCGGTTTTTGCAACCGGTATAATGTTTTTCCGAAATGTTGGATTCCCTTCAGTTTGAAAAGGCCCGGGCCTATTTCGAGACCACGCTGCCGGGCTACCTCGAGGACCTCAGGACCCTGGTCAGCATCGAAACCCCGAGCCGCTCGCTAAATCGGCTCTCGGAGGCCGCGAGCTGGCTTGCCGCACGCTTCGACGCCGTCGGCACCGTTTCTCGCCAGGATCTTCCCACCGGCCCCCTTTTGAAGGTGGTTCGCGAGGGCCAGGGACCGCGAGTTCTGGTGCTCGCTCACTACGACACCGTGCACCCCCTTGGGAGCTGGCCGCGGCTTTGGCGGGAGGAAGATGGGCGCATCTATGGCCCCGGTGTCTTCGACATGAAGGGTGGGCTGCTCTTTGTCCCTTGGGCGCTCGGTTACCTGGATGAGGCCGGCTTGCCGCTGCCGCGGCTGACCGTGCTCCTCACCCCGGACGAGGAGATCGGCAGCGAGGCCTCGAGGGCCGTCATCGAGCGCGAGGCCCGGCAGGCCGACCTGGCCCTGGTGCTCGAGGCCCCCACCCCGGCGGGAGATTTGAAGGTGGCGCGAAAGGGGGTCGGCCTCTTTCGGGTCCGGATCAAGGGCCGGGCAGCCCACCAGGGGGTGGAACCGGAAAAGGGCGTGAACGCGATCGTGGAAGCGGCGCGTTTCGTCTTGCATGCGGTGGCGCAGGAGGATCGAGAACGGGGCACCACCGTGGGCCCCAACCTGATCCGCGGCGGGTTTGCCACGAACGTCGTGGCCCCCGAGGCCGAGCTCGAGATCGACCTCAGGGTCTGGCACTCCGACGAAGCCGAGCGCGTCGAGGCTGCCCTTCGCGGCTACCGGCCCACCCTGGCCGCCGAAGTCGAGGTGCGGGGCGGTATGAACCGGCCGCCGATGGCCCCGAGCCCGGAGTCGCTGCGGCTTTTTGAGCTGGCGCGGGAGCTGGCCGCCGGCCTCGGCTTTCGCGTGGCCCCGGGCAAGGTGGGTGGGGGGTCCGACGGCAACTTCACGCAGGCCCTGGGCGTCCCCACCCTGGACGGGCTGGGACCGGTTGGGGGCGATGCCCACCAGCCGAGCGAACACGTACTGAAGTCCGAGCTGCCACGGCGCGGGGCGCTCTTTGGCCTGTTGCTCGCTGCCCTCGCCGGGTGGAAGAAGTAGACTGGAGACGATGTTTTTCCGTAGAGATCCCCACCTCAAGGCCGAGGGCCGATTTTTCCTTTGCCGGGTGAAAACGGCTTCGGGGGAGGTGGTGCCGATTCGCATCAGCCGCACCGCCGAGGTCTCGCCGGCAGAAGGCGGCTACTTCGTGCGCAAGGAGATCGTCGCCCCAAAGAGCCTTGACCGGGCGGTCCTCGAGGTGTGGTTCGACCGGCGCATGCGGCCGCGACGCAAGGAAGTCCAGGGTGGGGAACTGGTCCCGATCAAGGAGTGGAAATGAAGAAGATCAGCCTCTTTAAAGCGCGGCATCTGAACCTGTTCCCGGGGGCCGAGGCCTTCGCCGCCAGCGGCGAGAAGGCCATGGTCATGCACGTGCGCCTCGAGGAGGGCGCGGTGGTCCCGAAGCACGCCCACCAAGAGGAGCAGATCTCGGTGGTGCTCTCGGGGCGCGTGGTCTTCGAGGTCGGCGACGAGGTGTGTGAGGCCGGCGCCGGGGAGGCGGTGTTCATCCCCGGCGGCGTGCCCCACACCGTGCAGGCGATTTTGGCCTCGGAGGTGCTCGACGTCTTCGCCCCGCCGCGGGAAGACCTCAAGGAAAAGTTCCCGCTTTGAGTCGGGGCAGGCGATCTAAACGCCCTCGAGGAACGCCCTTAATTCGGCTTCGGACTCGATGAAGCGAATCAGATCCACGTGCTCGGGCTTGATCATGAGCCCGGGCCGAACGATTTCCCGCCAGCTGGCGTGGAGGCCGAGGGGTTTGGTCTTTCTTCCCTGGAGCCAGCGGATGTAGAGCACGTTCCAGGCGGCGAGGATTTCGGTGAGGGTGCCGATGCCGCCGGGGAGCGCCAGGTGGGCGTGGCCCAGATCCAAGAGCCGGTCGATGCGGTCCAGGAGATGGTCGGAAGGGAGCTCGATGTCCACGTGGTGGTTGGGGCCGCTGCGGTGGGGAAAGACGGGGGGCGCGGTGACGCCAATCACCAGACCGCCCTTTTCCTTGGCCCCCAGGCTCACCGCCTCCATGGCCCCGTCATAGCCGCCGGTGGCGACGGCGAAGCCCATCTCGGCCAGGATCTGGCCCCAGCGGTGACCGAGCCGGTAGGTGGGGTGGTCGGGGCCGATCTTCGACGAGCCGAATACGGTGACGATCTTTTCTGGCATGGTGGGATCCTAAAAAGAAAAGATGGCAAAGCCTTCTTCAGCGGCCTTGACCAGGTCCTGGCCGATGTAGTGCACGTCGAAGCCTTCGATTGACACCGGCTGGCCCATGTTTTCCAGGTTTCGCTTGCAGACCACCGGAAAGATGCCGCGCTCGCGCAGCGCCAGGAGGCGCTCGGCGAGCTTTGGGCGCTCGGCGATGGCCAGGGGCACCCGGACGCCGTCGGCGAAGAAGACCACCCGGACCTCGGCCCCCTGGTCGTGAGCGACGGCGGCAAAACCCAGCCCCGAGGCCACGCGAACTTCGTCCTCGGGCCCGGAAAGGATCAGGATGAGGATCTTGGCCATGGGTTCATCCTATAGGATGGTCGGCGTGGACGGACCAACCCTGTTCTTCGCCGGGGTCACGATTTTGTTTTGGGCCTCGGCGTTCGCCGCCATCCGCGCCGGGCTCATGGGGCTTTCGCCGGGGCATCTGATCCTGCTCCGGTTTCTGGTGGCCTCGGGGGTTCTCCTGGTTTCCGCGCTTTTGACCAGGATGCCCCTGCCCCGGCGTGAAGACCTCTTGCGGCTCGCCCTGCTCGGGTTTTCCGGGATCACCGTCTACCATACCGCCCTGGTGTATGGAGAGCGAACGGTGCTCGCGGGATCGGCGAGCCTTTTGATCGCCTCCGGTCCGGTTTTCACCGCGTTGCTCGCCTCTCTCTTCCTCGGTGAGCGGCTTGCCGCTTGGGGGTGGGTGGGCACGGGAATCGCCTTTTTCGGCGTGGCCCTGATCGCTCTCGGCGAGGGCGGGGGGCTTGGCGTCGACCCGGGTGCCTGGCTGATCGTGCTGGCGGCGGTTTCGACCTCGTTGTACTTCGTTTTCCAAAAGCCGCTTTTCGCCCGTTATTCGGCGTTTCAGATTACGGTCTACACCCTGATCCTGGGCACCCTACCCATGCTGGTGTTCCTTCCCGGGCTGCCGAGCGACGTTCGCGCCGCCCCGGCGGCAGCGGTTTGGAGCACCGTGTACCTGGGCGTGTTCCCCGGGGCGCTCGCCTACCTCACCTGGAGCCGGGCGCTGGCCCGGGCGCCGGCCTCGAGGGTCTCGAGCTTTCTCTACCTCTCTCCGGTCCTGGCCATCGTGATCGGTTGGGTCTGGCTCGGTGAGGTGCCGGGGTTTTTGTCCCTCCTCGGTGGGGCACTGGCCCTTTTGGGCGTGGCCCTGGTCAGCGCCTTTGGTCGGGTGGCGGTGCGGGAGGGTTAGGCTTGGGGCATGCGGATAGATCCGAACGTTCGTGAAGCGCTCGTGGCCCGGCGTCCGGTGGTGGCGCTGGAGTCCGCGGTGATCACCCACGGCTTTGCCAGGCCGAAAAACCTTGAGGTGGCTCGGGCCATGGCCCGGGCGGTCGAGGTGGCGGGGGCGGTCCCGGCGGTGCTGGCGATCATGGAAGGCGAGGTCCGCGTGGGGCTCACCGACGCGGAAGTGGCCTCGCTCGCCGAGCGGGCGGCCGAGAAGGCGAGCCTTTGGAACCTGGCGAGCCTGGTGGCCCGGGGAAAAACGGCGGGGACGACGGTCGCGGCCACGGCCCACCTGGCGGCTAGGGCGGGGATTGGGGTGTTCGCCACCGGCGGCATCGGCGGCGTGCACCACCAGCCCTTTGATGAGTCGGCTGACCTCGTGGCCCTTGCGCGAACGCCGATCGTGATCGTGAGCTCGGGGATGAAGAGCGTGTTGCGCCTCGAGGCTACGCTCGAGCGGCTGGAGACGCTGGGGGTGACGGTGGTGGGGTATCGCACCGGGTGGTTGCCGGCCTTCCACAGTCCGAAGAGTCCTTACCCCCTGCCGGCCCGGGTCGAGGATGCGCGGGAGGTGGCCGAGATCTTCCGTGCTCAGCGAGGTCTGGGTCTCGGTGGGGCCCTGCTGGTGTTCAACCCGGTCTCCGAGGGCCTGCCCTATGAAACGGTCCAGGCCTGGACGGAGGCGGCCAACCGCGAGGCGGCCTCGCGGGGCATCGCCGGCAAAGCCCTGACCCCCTTTTTGCTGCGCCGTCTGAGCGAGCTGAGCGATGGCCGGACCGACGAGGTCAACGTCCGCTTGCTGGTTGAGAACGCGAGGCTCGCCGCGGCCATCGCCGTGGCCATGGCGGAAGAGGGTTATGAAATTTAAATTTTACTCCGGTAGAATGCAACAGGCATGTGCGAACTCGGCATCCGGTTGCGGGAGGCCCGCGAGGGGCGGGGTGAGGATTTAAAGGACCTGGCGCGCCGCCTGAAGATCGGACGGCGGTATCTCGAGGCCCTCGAGGCCTGCAAATTCGACGAGCTTCCGGAGGCGGTGCTGGCCCGGGCCTACCTCAGACGCTACGCCGAGGCCCTGGGCCTCGATCCCGAGCCTCTCCTGGCGATGCTCCCGCTGGGGGATGCCCCGGTGGCGAGCCCGACCCCGGCCGAGCCAGCCCGCCGCCGCGGTTTTCCTTTCCTCTCGGTTTTGTTCTTTTTGATCGCGGGACTCGCCCTGCTCGGGGGGTATTTCCTGTTCTTGCAGCCCCGCTCGGCCACGCCGAAACCGGTTTCGGTCGAGGTCCGCCCCCTGCCCGCGCCGGAGCCAGCCAAGATTCGCCTGCGGGTGATCACCAAACCCCCCGGCGCCAAGGTTTATCTCGATAACTTCTTCCTGGGGGCAGCGCCGGTGAGTCTGGAGGTCGAATCGGGCAGGCGCCTTTTGCGGGTGGAGGCCGAGGGATTTGAGACCTTTGAGAAAACGTTGGACCTCGAGACCGATCGAAACCTCGAGGTCAGCCTGACCCCGAAACCAAAGCCAAGGCCTGCCGTGGCGCCAAAAGCGCCAAACGAGATCGTCATTCGGGTCGTGGCCCGGAGCTGGCTGCGGGTTTTGGACGGGAAGGGCAACAAACTCTTCGAGGGCATCCCGCCGGTGGGCGAGGAACTGCGTTTTCCGCTGCCGGTGACGCTCCGTACCGGCAACGCTGGCGGGATCGAAGTGGTGGTGGCGGGGAAGTCGCTGGGGGTGCTCGGGCGCTCGGGCGAGGTCTTAGAGCGCCGTTTCCAGGCGCCGTGAACCCGGCTTTGCCGCTATACTCCGGGGGATGGGTGGAAGGATCGCGTTCGCAAGTCTTGGCTGTGCCAAGGCGCTGGTCGATTCCGAGCAATTGATGGCGCGGCTGCGCGCCCTCGGCTACGAGTTCGTCAGCCGTTACGAGGACGCTGATCTGGCCATCGTCAATACCTGCGGCTTCATCACGCCGGCGATCGAGGAGTCCCTCGAGGTCATCGGCGAGGCGATGGCGGGGGTCGGCAAGGTGGTGGCCACCGGCTGTTTGGGGGCAAGGCCGGGGGTGATTCAAAAAGCGCACCCGGACGTCCTTTCGATCACCGGGCCCGAGGCCTATGAAGAGGTGCTCGAGGCGGTCATGCGTGCGCTTCCCCCGGACCGGGACCCGAAAACCGCCCTGGTGCCGGGGCGGGTCCCCCTGACGCCGAGGCACTACGCCTACCTCAAGATCGCCGAGGGCTGCGACAACCGATGCAGCTTTTGCATCATCCCCCAGCTCCGCGGGCCCCAACGTTCTCGGAGCGCGGCCGAGGTGCTCGCCGAGGCGGCGCGGCTCGTGGCCAGCGGAACGCGGGAGCTTTTGGTCATCGCCCAGGACACCGTGGCCTACGGGCGTGACCTGCGCTATGCGAAGAGCGAATGGGCCGGCCGCCAGTGGGCGGCCCGGATCACCGAGCTCGTGCGGGGACTCGCCGAGCTCGGTGTGTGGGTGCGCCTGCACTACGTCTACCCCTACCCAGAGGTAGACGACCTGGTCGATTTGATGGCCGAGGGCGTGTTGCTTCCCTATCTCGACGTGCCCTTCCAGCATGCGAGTCCCTCGGTGCTCCGGGCCATGCGCAGGCCGGGCGGGGCCGAGGATCACCTCGAGCGGATCGCCCGCTGGCGAAAAACCGTGCCCGAGCTCACGATTCGCTCCACCTTTATCGTGGGCTTTCCCGGTGAGACCGAGGCCGATTTTGAGCTCCTTTTGGACTTCTTGCGCGAGGCTCGGCTCGACCGGGTGGGGGTGTTTCCCTACTCGGCGGTCGAGGGCGCCGCGGCCAACGCCTACCCGGGCGCGGTGCCCGAGGAGGTCAAGCAGGCGCGTTACGATCGGGTCATGGCTCTGCAGGCCGAGATCAGCGCCGAGCGCATGCGGGCCAAAGTCGGTCAGGAACTCGAGGTCATCGTCGACGGTCCCGCCGAGACCCCGGGCGTCTACCTGGCCAGGACCAAAGGCGACAGTCCGGGGGTGGACGGAGTGGTCTACCTTCGGGGTGCTGGCATTCGGGTGGGCGAACGCTATCTGGTGCGCGTGAGCGATGCCGACACCTACGACCTCTACGCCGAGGTCGTTCGGCCCTTGCCATGGCGGACGCCGCTGGCGTCAAAATAGGAGCTTGTTATGTATGTGGTGATCGCCGGCGGCGGAGAGATTGGCACCGAACTGGCACGGGCGCTGCACACCACCCACGACGTGGTGGTCATCGACCGCTCGCCCGGGGCGAGCGAGCGCTTGGGGAACCTCGATGTCCGCGTGGTGGTGGGCAACGCCACCGATCCGGAGATCTTGAGGGAAGCTGGCGTCGACCGGGCCGAGGCTTTCATCGCCGCCACCAGCATCGACGAGATCAACCTCATCAGCTCGCTCCTGGCCAAGGGGCTCGGGGCCAAGGAGGTCCTGTGCTTCGTGGGTCGCGCTGACTACGCCGAGGTGCTCACCGATCCGCGTACCATGGACATCCTCGGCACCCGAATCGACCGCGTCCTCTGGCCCCAGCGTTCGCTGGCTCAGGAGATCCTCGAGGTCATCCTCATCCCCAAGGCCCTGGACACCGAGGTCCTGGCCGGCGGGCGTCTGCGCCTGATCGAGTACCTGGTGGAGGAGGGCGGACCCTACGCCCGCCGGTACCTCGGCGATCTCGACTGGCCGGAAGGGGTCTTGCTCCTGGGGGTTGTCCGGGGCAGCGAGTTCGTCTCCGCGCGAGAGGAAGAGGAGTTTGCCGATTTGGTGCTCGAGCCAGGCGACCACTTGATTTTCGTCGCCACCCGGGCTTCGTTCTCGATTCTCCACGCCTACTTCGCCGGGACCGAGCAGGTACGCAAGGTGATGGTGGTCGGGGGTGGGGCCGTGGGCTACATGGTGGCCAAGGACCTCGAGGCCACCGGGGTCACGATCCGGCTCATCGAACACTGCTCGGAGCGGGCGGCCTGGCTTTCGGAGAACCTCTCCAAGACCCTGGTTCTCCAGGGCGACGGGACCGACGTCGATCTCCTCGAGTCCGAGGGGTTGAGCGAGACCGATGTTCTGGTCGCGGTCACCGACAACGACGAGAAGAACCTCCTGGTTTCGCTGCTCGCCAAGCAGGTGGGGGTGGAAAAGGTCATCACCCGGGTTGGCCGCAGCGAGAACCGAACGCTTTTCGAGCGCGTGGGCATCGACATTCCCATGACCCCGCGCCAGGCTGCGGTCAGGGAGGTGGTCAACTACCTTTCGTCCGAAGGCGTCGAGCACCTGGCTTTAATCGAAGACAAGGTCGAACTCATCGAGGCCCCGGTCGCCGAAGGCTGGGTGGGTCTGCGGGTGGCTGATCTGGACTTCCCCCCCAAGGCGGTGGCGGTCGCGGTGCTCAGGCCGAGAAGCGTTCTCCTGGCCACGCCCGAGGTGGTGCTCCAGTCGGGCGATCGCATCTTGGTCCTCGCCCCCCGCGAGCTCGTGGAAGCCGTGGCCGGGCTCTTGCGGCGGGGGAGCTGAGCCCCGGGGCAGATGCCGGGGAGGAGGGTGGCGTGAGTACATTCGTCCTTTACGTCGTGGGCGTCGCGTATTGGGTTTTGGGCTGGGTGTTGGCGGGTTTCGCAGTGCTGGCCCTGCTGTGGCAGGAACCCGCCACCGGTTTTTTTGCCGCGGCGGCGGTGGGTCTCGGTCTCGGCTGGCTCCTGCAAAATTTCGGGACCGCCAAGGCCGAGCCCAAGCGGGCCGAGGCCCTCTTTTCGGTGGCGATCCTGTGGCTCCTGGTGCCGTTTTTGGGGGCGCTGCCCTACTGGTTCGGAGGCTATTTTGGCTTCATCGACGCCCTCTTTGAGTCCATGTCCGGCTTCACCACCACCGGGGCCACGGTGCTCACCGACTTTTCCCTTCTGAGCAAGAGTCTGTTTCTCTGGCGGTCGCTAACCCAGTGGTTCGGCGGTGTGGGCATCATCCTCCTGTTCATCGCCGTGCTCCCCCACCTCGCGGTCGCCGGGCGCCAGATGTTTTTTGCCGAATCCACGGGGGTGCAAAAGGAAAAGCTCACGCCCCGGCTGCGGCACACCGCCGAAGCGGTGTTGCGCGTTTATGCCGTGCTGACCCTGGGCGCCTTCGTCGGGTATTTGATCGGGGGTATGGATATCTACGACGCCCTGGCCCATGCCCTGACCACCATTCCCGCCGGGGGCTTTAGCCCCAAGGCCGACTCGTTCGCTTCGTTCAGCCCCTTGGCCCAGTGGGTGGCGGTCATCTTCATGTTTTTGGCCGGGGCCAACTTCATGTTGCAGTTCCGCCTGATCTTTCAGCGGGAGCCGCGGCCGCTCTTTAGGGACCCCGAGTTCCGGGCCTACGCCGGGGTTTCCATCGTGGCCTCGCTGGCCATGGCCACCTACCTTTTCCTGGATCACGACTACGGGCTTTGGGCGAGCCTGCGGCACGCCTTTTTCCAGGTAATCTCAATTCTGACCACCACCGGCTACGCCTCGGTGGATTTTGCCCAGTGGACCATTCCCGCCCAGGCGATTTTGCTGGCGCTGATGTTCATTGGGGGCTCGGCCGGCTCCGGCGCCGGCGGCGTCAAGGTGGTGCGCTGGCGGATCGTCCTCTACCACGTTTCACGCGAGCTCAAGCGCACGCTCCATCCCCAGGCGGTGATCCCCTTGCGTCTTGGCGGCCGGGCGGTGGGGGAGGACGTGCTCAGGCAGGTCTCGGCCTTTGTGGCGCTCTACGTGCTGACGTTCGCCGCCGGGGCGGTGGTGGTGGCCCTTTTGGAGCGGAACCTGATCGTGGCCTTCACCGCCAGCGCGGCCACACTGGGCAACATCGGTCCCGGTCTCGGCGGGGTCGGGCCGATGGCGAACTTCGCCTGGATGCATCCCTTCACCAAGCTCTTCCTCACCTTCGAGATGTGGGCCGGGCGGATCGAGCTCATCCCGGTCTTCCTTCTCTTCTTCCGTGAGATGTGGCGCTCGGTGCTGCGGAAGGAACGGCGCACGAGCGGGTAGAATCGCCTCATGGCCGAGGTGGAGTCTTTCGAACTGGACCACACCCGGGTGCGGGCGCCTTACGTGCGCCTGGCCGGGCGGAAGGAGTTCGCCGGGGGCGTGATCAGCAAGTGGGATTTGCGGCTTGGACAACCGAACCGCGAGGTGGTGCCCACGGCGGCGCTGCACACCCTCGAGCACCTGCTCGCCGGCTACTTCCGGGACCACCTCCCGGGAGTCATCGATCTCTCCCCGATGGGGTGCCGTACCGGGTTTTACGCGGTGGTGGCGGGGGAGCCCGAGCCTTCGGTGGTTCGGGCGGCCTTCGAGGCCGCGCTTTCGGATGTGCTCGCGCATTCGGGCCCGGTGCCCGGCGCGGGGCCCCTCAGTTGCGGCAATTACCGTGATCACGACTTGGCCGGGGCCAAAGCCTGGGCAAAGCGCGTCCTCGACGCCGGCCTTATCGTTCAGGAAACGGTGCCCTTGCCATGATGCTCGTGCTCGCGGCTGAGGGGCTCGAGGCCGAGGCTGTCCGCCAGCGCCTGGTGAGGGCTCGCTCGCTGGCCTCGCCCTTTCCCGCCCACAGCGGTGCCCTTGCGGGGCACGAAGTCGTCTTGGTGGAAACCGGGGTGGGCAAGGTGGCGGCGGCGGCGGCGCTGGGCTGGGCGGTGATGCGCTTTGCCCCAGATGCGGTCTTTTTCGGTGGGGTTGCCGGCGCCCTGTCGTCGGGACTGCGGAGCGGCGATCTGGTCGTTGCCCGGGACGCGGTGCAGTGGGATGTGAACCTGACCGCCTTCGGGCGCGAGCCTGGCGAGCTCGGGACCGGTGAGCGGTATCTTCCGACCGATCGTGCGCTCACCGACGCCGTGATGGCCGCGGCGCCGGAGGCGGTGTTGGGCCGCATCGCCAGCGGCGACCGCTTCGTCGACGACCCGGCCCTCGCCCGCTGGATTCGGGAAACGTTCCAGGCTGACGCGGTGGAAATGGAAGGCGCGGCCGCGGTGTGGACGGCGCGGCGCCTCGGCGTTCCCTTGGCCCTCTTTCGCATCGTGAGCGACCGGGCCGACGGCGGGGCGCCGGGAGATTTCGAGGCCTTCCTGCGCCAAGGCGCGAAGCGGCTGGCCGATGTCGTCGAGGCCACGCTGGGAAATTTATAATGAAGAAGGGAACGTACCAATGGACTTAAAGATCCTCGCGGGTAGCGCAAACCCTGACCTGGCCCAGCGGGTGGCCAGGGAGATCGGGGTGGGGCTTACGCCGGTGGAACTCGGCCGCTTTCCCGACGGCGAGGTTCGGCTCCGCCTCGTCGAGAGCGTTCGGGGCGCCGACGTCTACGTCATCCAGCCGACGAGCCCGCCGGTCAACGACCACCTCATGGAGATTTTGCTCATGGCCGACGCCCTCCGCCGCAGCTCGGCCTCCAAGGTCAACGCGGTGATCCCTTACTTCGGCTACGCGCGCCAGGATAAGCAGACCAAGGGCCGGGAGCCGATCAGCGCCAAGGTGGTGGCCGACCTCCTGCAGCGGGTGGGCGTGGATCGGGTGATCGCGGTGGACCTCCACGCGCCCCAGATTCAGGGGTTTTTTAATATCCCGGTGGATCATCTCTCCGCCGTCCGCCTCTTTGCCGAGTACCTGGTTCGGGAAGGGTTGACCCGGGACGCGGTGGTGGTGAGCCCCGACGCCGGGCGGGCGGAGGAAGCTCGGCGGCTGGCCAACCTTTTGGAGCTCCCCATGGCCATGCTGGCCAAGCGCCGCACCGGCCCCACCGAGACCGAGGTCACCTACGTCATCGGCCGGGTTAAGCGCCAGCGTCCGATTATCATCGATGACATCGTGTCCACCGGCGGCACGATCCGTCGCGGGGTCGATGCGTTGGTCGAGGCCGGCGCCCGGCCGGAGGCGGTGGTGATGGCCACGCATGCCGTCCTCTCCGGGCCCGCCCGGGAAAACCTCGCCCATCCCGCCATCGAGCGGGTGGTGTTCGCCGATACCATTCCCCTCGACGACGCGGGCGACTACGTGGTGCTCTCGACGGCGCCGCTGCTCGCGGAGGCGATCCGTCGCGTTCACACCCACCGCTCGGTCAGCGAGCTGATGGTTGCCGAGGGCCCGGTTGACCCGCTATTCTCGAACCCTTAAACTTTAGAATGCTGCATTGCGCCCATTGGGCGCCCTGGCCCCTGTGAGGAGGAAGGCATGGAATACAGACTTCGCGCGTACCGCCGCACCAACGAGCGCCCGAGCGTGCTCCGCCGTGAAGGCAAGATCCCGGCGGTGGTCTACAACCGCCACATGAACGAGAAGATCTACGTGAACTTCCTCGAGTTCGACAAGGTGTTCCGCAAGGCGTCGATCCACCACGTGGTGACCCTCGAGCTCGACGATGGCAAGACCATCGATACCCTGGTGCGCCAGGTTAACCTCGACAAGCGCCGTCGGCGCCCCGAGCACGTCGATTTCTATGCCCTCGCCGATGAGCCCATCGACATGTACGTGCCCCTCAAGTTCGTGGGCACGCCGGTGGGCGTCAAGCTGGGTGGCGTCCTCGAGGAGGTCATGACCGACATCCTGGTCCGCACCCTTCCCCGAAACATCCCTGACGCGATCGAGGTCGACGTGTCCGGACTCAACATCGGTGACGTGGTTCACGTCTCCGACATCGCCTTCCCCGAAGGTGTCAAGCCGCTCGTGGACCTCGAGGAGACGGTCGCCACCCTGGTGCCGCCGGAGGACGTGGAGCGTCTCGAGGCCGAGGCCGGCGAGGCGGAGGAAGGCGAGCCCGAGGTCATCCAGCGCGGCAAGGTGGAAGAGGAAGAAGCTTAAACTCGATTGGAAGAGCCTTTGCATTCGATCGGGGCCGCCTCTCTGGGGCGGCCCCGGGTTTAGGCTGGGAGCGATGGACGAAGCCTTCTTGGTGGTCGGGCTCGGCAACCCGGGACCCCGTTACGCCATGACCCGCCATAACGCGGGCTTTTCGGCCCTCGATCGGCTGGCGAAGGCCGAAGGGGTTGCCTTCCGGCGGCGGGGCGAGGCCCTGATCGCCCCCTGGGGCCCGGGGTGGTTGATGAAGCCGCTGACCTACATGAACCTCTCCGGGACCGCGGTGGCCCCGTTCGTTCGGACCAAGGGGCTGTCCCTGGAGAGGGTGCTCGTGGTGCACGACGACATGGACCTGCCGCTCGGGCGGATTCGCTTCAAGCGAGGGGGGAGCGCTGCTGGGCAGCGCGGGGTGCAATCGATCATCGAGGCGCTCGGTGACCCCGGCTTTGATCGCCTGCGTATAGGCGTGGGCCGGCCACCTGCGGGGATCGATCCGGTGAGCTGGGTGCTCTCGAGGTTCCCTCCCGACGACGCCGCCCGCTTCGAGCGGGTGATCGAGCACGCCCTCGAGGCGATCCGTGTCTGGCGGGAAGCCGGGCTGGCCGAGGCTCAGACGCGCTTTAACGGGCTTCGCCTGTAAGCAAAAGCGGTACGCGTTGACCCCGCCGTGGCAAAAGCCACGGCGGGGTGATTTCAGGCGTGCTTGACCCAGTCCACGATGGACTCGATGGCGTTCACGATGGGGGCGGCGTAGGTCTTGAGGAAGGTGCCGTTGAGCGCGCTGTTTGGCTGGGCGGCCGCGGCACGGAGGGCGGTTTCGCCGTCGAAGTCCACATAGGCCAGGCGCAAGGTGAGTTCTTCCGCCGGGCGGCCGAAGTCGCTGCCGGGGAGCGCGGCGACGCCGGTGTCCTCGAGGAGGTGCTTGGCCAGGAGCTCGGAGGTGTAGACCCCCTTGCGCATGAGACGGTCGCGGAGGGGTGAGAAATCGGGGAAGAGGTAAAAGCCCCCGGCGGGCATCTCCAGATAGACGCCGGCCTCGCGCAGCCGGCGGGCGCTCCAGCGTCCGATGGCCCTGAGCACCCGGCGTGCGTGGTGGAGGTAGGCCTCGATCTCATCGCTGCCGCGGAATGCGGTGACAGCGGCGTACTGGATCGGGGCGCTGGTCGAGGTGTAGGTCTCGCTGGCCACCGCGGTCATCGCCTTGCGCAGCCAGTCGAGGGTGGGCGGGAAGATGAAGACCCCGAGCCGCCACCCTCCGGCCCCGGCCCATTTGGAGAGCCCGGTGGAGATGATGGTGCCTTCGGGGTAGAAGCGGGCGATCGAGACGTGGTGCCCGGTGTGGTGGAGCTCGCCGTAGATTTCGTCGGAGAGTAGGAGGACGCGGTAGCGCCGCGCGACCTCCGCGATCGCCTTGAGTTCGTCGAGGCGGTAGGTGACGCCGGTGGGGTTGTTGGGGTAGTTGAGGATGAGGATCCGGGGGCGTTCTTCGTCGCTGGCGAAGAGGGCCTCGAGGTCCTCGGGCTGGACCTTCCAGCCCGATTCCCGGCGGGTGGGGAGCCACTGTACGAGCCGGCCCACGATCCGCGCCTGCGGCGCGTACGAGACCCAGGAGGGCGAGGGGATGACGAGGTCGCCGTAGAAGACGAGCTGGAGCAGGAACATGAGTTCCTTACTCCCCGGTCCCACGAGGACGTCCTCGGGCGATCGCTCCACCCCGTGCTTTCGCCGCACGTAGTCGGCGACGGCCTCTTTGAGCTCGGGAAGACCGGCGGTGGGCAGGTAGTCTTTCTCGTGCGCGTGTTGCCGGAGCGATTCCACCACCGGTTCGGGCACGGGAAAGGGTGACTGACCGAGGCCCAGCTTGATCACACGGTGTCCGTGGGTCCTGAGCTGGTTCGAGAGGTCGTTGATGGCGATGGTGGCCGAGTCCCCGAGCCCCCGAACGTTTAGGTTTAAGTGCTTGCCTGGCGGCCTGCGGAAGCGGCGCGCGACGGTCCTTGACATAGGCATAAATATAAG